>NZ_JBSFWB010000015.1:0-244014 GCF_053592635.1 Streptomyces sp. NPDC002623
CCGGGTCGATGCTGCCGTCCGCCGCGGCGACCAGGGCGCACATGGCCATGCTCGCGTCGCGGAAGGCGCCGCTCTTGAGGTCGTTCTTCTTCGCCTCGAGCTGGGTCTGCATCGTCGACGCGGACTCTTTGATGCGATCCCACAGGGCCATGAGAACTCCAGAAGGTCGGTATGGGTCAGAAGTTCAAACTGACGATCGACCGGATTGGTTCCCGCCGGTTCCGGTTCCGGCTCCGTTCTCCGTTGTCCGTTTCTGGAACTCGGTTCAGCCGAGGCAGATCAGGCCCAGCAGACAGACGTCCGACGGCGAGGTCGACGCGGATGCGGAGCTGCTCCCGGACGTCGAACCCGACGTAGAGGTGGAGGTGGAGGTGGAGGTGGACGTAGATGTCGAACTCGACGAGTCGGTGGCGCTGTCGCTCGCGGCGGGCGTGGACGACTGCTGCCCGGACGACGTGTCGGATGTGCCGTCGGACGTGTCGGTGGAGGTGGTGACGGATCCCGTGTACGAGGAGGTGCCGGTTCCCTGTTGCGCGGCGGTGGGCGAGGCGCTCGTACGGGGCGCGGAGGGCGCGGCGGCGTCCGGGTCGGTGTCCGACGGGGTGTAGCGCTCGCCCCCGAGTTCGGTCGACGGGGACTGCGGTTGCGTGGGGGCGGTCGAGGGCCGGTGCGCGTCGGACCGGTCGACGGTCGGGCTGGTGTGCTCCGAGGTCGGTACCTCGCCCCCGTAGGTGGTCGGGTTCTCCGGCGCGGTGGCGGCCTCGGCGCGGTCGCCGCCCTGCCGGTCCAGCGCGGCGACGGTCAGACCGCCGCCGACGAGGGCGACGGCCGTCGCGACCACGGCCCGGCGCTGGTTCTTCTTCCAGCGCGCCAGCTGCCGCCGCCGTGCGGCCCGCCCCGGCGGCGCGGACGCCACGGGCGGTACATACGGCTCGGACAGCTCCGGCAGCTCCGACAGCTCGGGCAGCGCGGGCAGCGCGGGCACATCGGGCCGTGCGGGCCGCACCGGCGGCTCGAAGTGCGCAACGGCCTCCACGGCGGCGTACGTCGTCGTCTGCGCGGGCCGGAGCGTGACCGGGGCGATGTCCGGGGCGTAGGCGCCGCACCCGGGACACACCAGGGCGCCGTTGAGATGCCGACGACACGAGGAGCAGTAGTCCATCTGCGGCACGCTAACGAGTCCTTCGAACGACTGTGTGCAGCCTGTGTGATGCTCCTGCGCGGATCCCTGGAGGGGCGTGGGCGGATGTCGTCGTCACGCGGCCACGCGTCCATCCATGTGAATGTGAATCATGTACGTGACTATTGACGCGCTCAGGGCAATACCCCTAGCTTCCGCTAGAAAGCGCTTTCCGCACCTCTGGCAGACGACCCGCACCGTCCTGGAGATGGAGAGATCAACGATGTCAAGGATGCTTCTGAGACCCGTCATCGCATGCACCGGCCTGGTGGCAGGCGCGCTCGTAGCGTTGTCCGGCACCACGGCGCAGGCCGCCACCGTCCGCTATGAGGCGGAGACGTCCCCGGCGGTCTGCACCGGCACCATCGACTCCGACTGGACCGGCTACTCCGGCACCGGATTCTGCAACGGCACCAACTCGACCGGCGGATACGCCCAGTTCACCGTGAACGCGGCGACGGCCGGCACGGCGACGATCGACGTCCGCTTCGCGAACGGCACCGCCACGGCCCGCCCGGCCTCGCTGATCGTCAACGGCACGACGGTGCAGACGCCGTCCTTCGAGGCCACCGGCGCCTGGTCGACCTGGGTCACCAAGACGCTCACCGTGACGCTGAACGCGGGCAGCAACACCGTCCGCCTGAGTCCGACCGCGGCGGAGGGCCTGCCCAACGTCGACCGCCTCGAGGCGACGACCGCCGACGGCGGCACCACACCCCCCACGACCGGCGCCATCTACGTCTCGCCGAGCGGCACGGACGGCGCGGCGGGCACCCAGTCCGCCCCCACGACCCTCACGTCGGCGATCGGCCGGGTGACGGCCGGCGGCACGATCTACCTGCGCGGCGGAACGTACAACCACGCCTCGACGGTGACGATCCCGCAGACGAACAACGGGACGACCTCCGCCCTGACGACGCTCTCGGCCTACCCGGGGGAGACGCCGGTCCTCAACTTCTCCGCCCAGGCCGAGAGTTCCTCCAACCGGGGCCTCCAGCTCTACGGCTCCTACTGGCGGGTGTCCGGGATCGTCGTCGAACGAGCCGGTGACAACGGGATCTACGTCGGCGGCAGCCACAACGTCATCGAGCGCACGGTGACCCGCTACAACCACGACACGGGGCTGCAACTGGGCCGGATCTCCTCCAGCACCCCCGTCGCGCAGTGGCCGTCCGACAACCTGATCGTCTCGGCCGAGTCGCACGACAACGCCGACTCCGACGGCGAGGACGCGGACGGCTTCGCCGCGAAGCTCACCACCGGCACGGGCAACGTCTTCCGGTACGCCGTCGCCCACAACAACATCGACGACGGCTGGGACCTCTACACGAAGCCGGACACGGGCGCGATCGGCCCGGTGACCATCGAGGACTCCCTCTCCTACGGCAACGGCACCCTCAGCGACGGCACCGTGAACTCCAACGGCGACCGCAACGGCTACAAGCTCGGCGGCGACGACATCGCCGTCAACCATGTCGTGCGGCGCAGCATCGCCTACCACAACGGCAAGCACGGCTTCACGTACAACAGCAACCCGGGCACGATGGCGGTGTCGAACAACCTGAGCATCGACAACACCACCCGCAACTACTCGTGGGACGCGGGGACTTCGGTCTTCCGCAGCAACACGTCCTGCCGCTTCTCGGTGACCGGTTCGAACGACAAGACGATCGGCGACGCCGACACCACGAACCAGTTCTGGACCGGCGCCAACGGCTCCCGCTGCGCCTCGTACTCGGGCGCGCTGGCCTGGTCCTTCGCCACGGACGGGAAGCTGGTCGTCACCCTGGGAGGCAAGGTCGTGACGCTGTAGCCGAGCCGACCTGGGTCGGACCTGACGGAAGCAACGGAAGTGAGGAAGGCCCGGGTCTCGGAGACATCGACCCGGGCCGTCCTCGTCTTCGTCAGGCCGGGGGATAGAACTGCGCGTACCAGCGGCGCAGCGCCCGGATGCCCTTCTCGTGCGGGAGCAGGACCGGCCGGGACCGATGGATCTTGTGGTCCCAGATCCGGACCTCCTCGCGCACCTCGCCCAGCGCCTCCGCGCGGAACACGAGTTTGAGCGCGGGGGTCAGAAAGCGGGCCCGGGACGGTTTGCGCAGGTAGTAGAGCATCCGCAGTTCGCTGGTGTGGTCGTCGACGGGGGTGGAGAGGGCGACGGCGGTCACGGAGAGGACGGGTCCATGGGTGCGGACCACCATGACCCCCGGGCCGTACATGAACGCGTCGAAGGTGTTGTCGATGTCCCGGCCGAGGACGCGCCGCCGGATCCGCCCGCGCACCTCGGCGAAGGGACCGTCCACCCGCCAGTCCTGGACGGGGGGCTCGCTCTGGCCGTGGATGAAGTGGAAGTGGGACTCGTCGACGATGTTCTCGCGCATCTCCTGGATGTGGATCCTGGCGCGGCAGGTGTCGTCGACCGGGCTGGCGAAGTCCCGGGAGGCGGTCTCCGGGATGTCGGGGACTTCCCAGGAGGGCTCGTCGGGTCCGACGTACACGAAGACGAGCCCGCTGTGCTCGCGGACCGGGAAGCCGCCGAGGGCCGCCTTGGGGGTGCGGGCGGCGAAGGGAGCCTCCACGCACCGCCCGTCGGTCCCGAACCGCCACCCGTGGAAGGGGCACTGCACCGTCCCGTCCACGACCTTCCCGCCGGCGCCCAGGTGCGCGCCGTAGTGCGGGCAGTGCGCGTCCCGTACGGCCGGCTGCCCGTCGGCGCCGCGGAAGGCGATGAGCGCCCGCCCGAAGTAGTGCAGGCTGACGACCTTGCCCCGCCGGAGCTCGACGCTCCGCAGCACGGCGTACCACCCGAACGGGACGACCGGCATCGGATACGCGTCCGCTCGCGGGTCGCGGGGGAGCCCCGAGAGGCTGTCTTCCTGACTCCGGAGTAAGGGCATGGCAGGGATGCTAGCGATCAAGCGGTGGGGACGGTAGGGACGGGAGCGGTGCGGGAGTGGTGGGGGAGCGGTGGGGTGGTGGCCCGAGCGTCGGCACGCCGGGCGGCGGTCAGGTCGGTGACCGGCCCGTCAGGGTGTTCAGTTCGGCGGTGTAGAGCAGTGCCGGGTCGAAGCCCATGCCGGTGAAGTGGCCCGCCAGTTCGAGGGAGAGGACGCCGTGGAGGCGGGTCCAGCAGGTCAGGGCCCGGTGGAGGGTGGCGGGTGGGGCGGGGTGGCCGGCGGTCCACTGGTCGCCGAGGCCTTCGAGCCGGGCGGTGAGCGGGGTCGGCGGCCCGTCGGCGGGCAGGTCGGCGCAGGCGTCGAGCAGGGACGTCATGATCTCGGCCGCGATCGTGGTGATGTCGTCGGGCGCGTGGTAGCCGGGGACGGGCGTGCCGTAGACGAGGAAGTAGCGGTGGGGGTCGGCCAGGGCCCAGGCGCGTAGCGCGTGCCCGAGCGCGGTCAGGCCGGCGTCTGCGGCCGCGGCGGCGCGGAAGGTGTCGGCGAGGCTTCGGTACGCGTCCCGGACCAGCTCGGTGATCAGCTCGTCGCGGCCGGCGAAGTACCGGTACAGCGCGGGCCCGCTCATCCCCATCTGCTTGGCGATCGCGTTGAGGGAGAGGGCCGAGGCCCCTGCCGTGGCGATCTGCTCCCACGCTCGCTCCTTGACCTCCGCCCGCACCTGGGCTCGATAGCGCTCGCGCGGGGTCGTCGTGCCCGTCTCCGCCATGGCCTGCCGCCACCTCTCCGCATGTGTGCCTATATCCCCAAGATTTAGTTAGAGGCTATCACGAAGGTTATTGACACCCTCCATTCGGTTGCGTTACAACTTCTAACGAACGCAAGTGCAAGTAACGCTCACTGGAGGCCATCATGAACGCTGAAGGAACCAACGAACTCGTCGAGGTCGTCCTGCCGGGGAAGGTCGAGCCCGAAGGTCTGCGGATCCGGTACGGGGTCGTGCCCGTCCCGGGGCCCGGGCAGGTGCTGGTCCGGATGGAGGCGACCGGAGTCTCCTTCGCCGAGCAGCAGATGCGCCGCGGCCGGTACTACGACCAGCCGCCCTTCCCCTTCGTGCCCGGCTACGACCTGGTCGGCACGGTGCTGACGACCGGCGAGGGCGTCGACCCCGGCCTGGCCGGCACCCGGGTGGCCGCGCTGGTCAAGGTCGGCGGCTGGGCCAGCCATGTGCTGGTCGACGCGGCCGACGCGGTGCCGGTGCCCGACGGGATCGACGCGGCGGAGGCGGAGACCCTGATCCTCAACGGCATCACCGCCTGGCAGATGCTCTACCGCAAGGCGCGGATCCGCGCGGGTGGGACCGTCGTGGTGCACGGCGCCAACGGAGGCGTCGGCTCGGTGCTCGTCCAGCTGGCGCTGGCGGCCGGTGCGACGGTGATCGGCACCGCCTCCGCCCGCCACCACGACGCCCTCCGGGAGCAGGGGGTCGTCCCGGTCGACTACCGGGCCCAGGACCTCGCCGCCCGGATTCGCGCACTCGCCCCGGCCGCCGGGGTGGACGCCGTCTTCGACCATGTCGGCGGGCGGGGCATCGTCGACTCCTGGCGGCTCCTCGCGCCCGGCGGCACGCTCGTCTCCTACGGCACCGCCTCGACGCGGGACGACGAAGGGTCCAAGCAGTGGCCCGTGCTCAAGCTGCTCGGCCGACTGTGGCTGTGGAACGCCCTGCCCAACCGCCGCCGCGCCTACTTCTTCAACGTCTGGGCGGGCCGGGCCCTGGCCAAGAACCGGTTCCGGGCCCGGCTGCGCACCGACCTCACGCAGGTCTTCGCCGCCCTGCAACGCGGCGACGTCACCCCTCGCATCGCCGGCCGCCTCCCGCTCGCCGAGATCGCCGACGCGGTACGGCTCGCCGAGTCCGGCACGGTCGTCGGGAAGGTCGTGCTCAATCCGTAGGGGTGAGGTGCTGTCGGCTCAGCCGTGGTGGCCCGTGGCCCAGGTGTCGTCGACGAGAGAGTCGAGTTGACCGAAGACGTCGTCCGGGCCGTCGACGACGGCGACCCGCAGATCGGCCATGACGGACGTTCCGCGCAGGAACAGGAACGGCGGACGCTGGTGGACCAGCCGCAGACAGAGCGGGTAGTCCTCGTCGAGGATCGTCACCAGCCGCATACCCTCGCGTTCCCAGGCGGTGATCTCAGCGGCGACGGCGTCCAGGTCCACGGCCGTGCGACGAGGGCTGCTCGCTCCAGCTCGTGGTCCATGCCGCACGTACAGGAAGAATGCCTTCCGCGGCCGGATGCTTGCGTATGCGGCGGCCCTTTGACCGTGACGCGGCGACTTCTTCTGCTTCCTGGAGCGGTTCGGTGGCCTTCTTGCTGTCCTTGGCGGTGCCCAGGCCGGAGCGCCAATGTCGTGTGACGCAGGTCACGGGAAGTAGGGGTCGGGTGCCGGACAGCTCATGGAGGTGAGCACACATATGCGTACCCGGGTACGGGCCGGGGAGTCGGGCGCGTTCGCGGAGCTGTTCGACAGCTACTCCCGCGCGGTCTACAACCATGCCTTCCGGCTGACGGCGGACTGGTCGACGGCCGAGGACGTGATGGCCGCGACCTTCATGGAGGCGTGGCGGCTGCGTGACCGGGTCGAGCCGGAGGGCGGCTCCCTGCGGCCCTGGCTGCTGGGCATCGCCACCAACACCGCGCGCAACCAGTTCCGGAGCAACCGGCGCTACCGGGCCGCGGCCGGCGCCGCCGCGGCCGCCGAATCGGCCGTGCCCGACCACGCCGACGAGGTCGCCGACCGGATCGACGACCGGCAGCGGCTCGCGAAGGCTCTCACCGCCCTCGCCACCCTGCGCAGACCGGAGCGCGAGGTCGTCGCGCTCTGCCTCGGGGAGGGGCTCGACTACGAGGCCGCGGCCGAAGCGCTCGGGGTCCCGGTCGGCACCGTCGCCTCCCGCCTCTCCCGGGCGCGCAAGAAGCTGCGCGCGCTCGCCGGGGACGAGCCCGCCCGAGAGTCCGAATCCGGCAGAGAATTCAAAAGAGTTGGCGGAATTCGGGAAGGCGGGCGGCCGGCCCGACAGACAAGAGGCGATCACACAAACGTGGTCCGGCCCGCGCAGGGAGGAAACCGATGAACGCGAACACGGACGACACCGCAGAGCTCTTCGCCTCTACGGCACGTGACCTGCCTACGGGCCGTCACCAGTTCCACAAGGAGCGTCTGATGGCCCAGATCCACGACATGCGGCAGGCAGAAGAGTCCCCGGCCCCCGCCAAGGTCCGGCGGTTCAGGATGCCGCGCCTGGCGATCGCCCTGCCCGCGATGGCCGCCGCCGTGGCCGCGGCGGTCGTCGCCGGAGTGGTGACCAACGGCGGCTCCGGGGTCAGGGACGGCGGTCTCGCCACCGGGCCCGCCCTGACCACGACCCTCGGCACCCCGACCACCAAGGGAGTGCCGCAGCTGCTCGACCAGATCGCGCTCGCGGCGGCCGAGGCGCCCCACCCGGACCTCGAGCCCGGCCAGTTCGTCTACATCGAGTCGAAGACGGCCGACACCTTCGTGCGGACGGTCGACGACAAGTCGTCCCTGGCCAGCCATGAGCTGCACCGCCGTCAGGTGTGGGACTCCGCGGACGGCACCCAGGGCTGGCTGATCGACCCCGCCGTCAACGACAGCCCCGAGGGCGAGACCCTGAGCCTCCCCGACGAGCTGGGCAACACCCCCACCGCGCACCTGGGCGCGCCGTCCTACGACTACCTGACCAAGCTGCCCACCGACCCCGACGCACTCCTCGCCAAGATCTACAAGGAGACGAAGGGGCAGGGCAACTCCCCGGACCAGCAGGCGTTCAGCACCATCGGCGACCTGCTGAGCGAGAGCTACCCGCCGGCGGAGCTGTACTCGGCGCTGTTCAAGACCGCCGCGAAGATCCCCGGTGTGGTGATCGTGAACGACGCGGTGGACGCGGTCGGCCGGCACGGCGTGGCGGTGGCCCGGCTGGACGAGGCGAGCGGGCAGCGCGAGGAGTGGATCTTCAACGAGAAGACCCATGTGTTCCTCGGCGGCCGCTCGGTCCAGGTCAAGGGCTATACGGAAGAAGGCGTCCTGATCAAGCCCGGCACGGTCACCTTCACCAGCGCCGTCATCACCCGGGCCATCGTCGACGGCATCAAGCAGACGCCGTCACAGGCCGGCTGACGTCAGCCTGCGACGGTGAAGGCGGCCGCGCGGGGCACGAACAGGGTGTCCCCGTCCGCGGCCGTGGCCAGGGCCGAGACGTGCCAGGCGCCCGCGGCCAGGTCGGCGGCGTCCTGCTGCGTGACCTTCAGGGTGTAGGTGCAGCGGGACGTCTCGTCCGAGGTGCTCCGGCACTGGGCGCTCTCGGCGTCCCGCAGCTCCGCCGCGGTCGGGTCGAGCTTCGAACTCGCGGGCCACGCCACGACCTTGAGGTCACGGACGCCCGAGTCGTCGCTGACGTCCACGGTGAAGGTGAGCGAACCGGCGGCCCCGGCGGACGGCGCGACATAGCGGGCCGAGCCGTTCTCCACGGTGAGCTTCGTGGCCGCCGAGGCCATGGCGAGGCTGCCTGCGGCCACTCCGCCGAGGACGACGGTGCCGACGAGCGTGGCGATGACAATGCGCTTGGACATGGGAATTCCCCCTGAACTGGGTCGAGTTGATGTGATCGAGCCTAGGGTCGGGGACCCGGCGCAGTCCTCGCGCTGAGGGACGATTGCGGCGTCTCACCTCAGGTGGAGCGTCTGCAACCAAAGTAAGAGAGGCGAATCAGCCTCCAGCGGGAATCGGGCCGCTCACCTGCGGCCCTAGCCTGGATCAGCCATGAATCGAACCGACGACCGGCTGCTCCCGGTCCTGCTGATCTGCGTCCAGGCCGTGGTGTGGCCGGGGGCGGCGCTGGTGCGCGGGGACGTCCCCGCCGCGTCCGCGCTGCTCGTGGCCCTCCTGGTCGCCGGGCCGGTGACGGCCGCGCTCGCGCTGCGCCGGACCCGCCCGGTGACGGCCGTCGTCGTGGTGGCCGCCGCCTGCGCGCTGGGCGCGGGGCCGCTGCCCGTCGGGGCGGTGGCGCTGCTCGGGACCGCCGGGATGGCGCTGGCGCTGTTCACCGTGGCGACCGAACGCGACCCCTTCACCGCCGTGCTGTGCGTCGTGGCCCTCGCCGGCTGGCAGTTCCTGCAGGGCATCACCCTGCACGGGCTCAGCGACCCCGACGGCCTCGACCTCGTCCTGACCGCCCTGCTGTACGCGGCCGCGTGCGGCGCCGGCTTCCTGGTCCGGCGCACCAGACGCGCCCGACGCACGGCCGAGCGGCTGCTGAAACGGGCCGAGGCCGAGCGGCACCGGCTTCCGGCGGCCGAACGCCGCCGCATGGAACGGGAGTTGCACGATGTCAGCGCCCACCATCTGACGGCCGTGGTGGTCACGGCGGGCGCGGCGCTCGGGTTGCGTGAGCGCCGTCCCGAACTCGCCGAGGAGGCACTGGAGTTCGCCGTCGGGACCGGGCGGGAGGTGACGCGGGCGCTCGGCGCGGTGCGGGCGCCGACGCCCTCACGGGAGGAACTGCCGTCGCCGCAGGAGCGGTTGCTGGACCTCGTCGCCGGGTTCCGGCGGCTGGACCAGCGGGTGGAGTGCGAGATCGACCCGCTGCCGGACGGCGCCGTCGCGGACGCGGCGTACGGCATCGTGCGCGAGGCGCTCACCAACGTGGCCCGGCACGCACCGGGCGCGCCGACGGACGTGCTCTGCCGGTACGGCGACAGCCGCACCGAGGTCGTCGTCACCAGCGCGGCCCCGCCGGCCGGTGCCACGGCGCACGCCGCGGGCCTCGGCGGCGGACGTGGCACCGGCTTCCTGCGGTCCCGGGCCCGGGAGGCGGGCGGCACCCTGACCAGCGGCCCCACCGCGGACGGCGGTTGGGAGGTGCGCGCGGAGCTGCCCGGCCGGACCTCCGCCGAGGTGCGGCGGACCGTGCCGCGCGGCTACCGCCCGGCACAGCTGACGGCCGCCCTCGGCCTCGTCCTCCAGCCGCTGCTCCCGGCACTGATCATCCGGGCGGAGCCCACATCGGCCGGCTCGACGGGCTCCCAGGTCTCCGCGGGCGTGCTCTTCGCGCTGTTGGCCGCGGCCCAGGCCGTCGCGCTGCTGTGGCTGCGCCGCGCGCCCCGCGCCGCGCACACCGTCCTGCTCGGGCTGCCGCTGCTCTGGCCGGTCGCGATGGCCGCGGGCGACTACACCGGCCCGGTCGCCCTGCCGCCTGCCCTGAGCATGCTCGCCACCTGCGTGATGCTCGCCTCGACGGCAGCGCGCAGGCCCACGCCGGTGCTCCCCGTCGTGGCGGCGGCCGTGCACGCGGCGGCCGCGACCGCCGCGGTGGTTGACCGGGGGACGACGGTTCCCCTCTGGGCGGTGGCCGGGGCGGCGACGGCCGGGGCGGGGCTGGCGGCGGCCGCGGCGCAGTGGGGCGGTGTCCTGCGGGGGCGGCGCGAACGGGCCGCCCGGGGCACGCGGGAGGAACGTGTCGCCGGCTGGACCGAGGAGGCCGTCCGGGACGCGTGGGCCGAGCGCCGTCGTATCGCCGCCGGGCTGGAGACGACCGTGCTGGCGCGCACCGCCGACATGGTCGCGGAGGCGGAGGCGGGCCGGCTCGACGAGACCGCCGAACGCGCCCGCGAGGCCCTCGCCGCGATGCGCGCCCTGCTCGACGCGGTCCGGGAGGGCGCCGGCGAGGGCGGCACAGGCCCCGAACTACGGCCGCAGCCCACTCTCCAGGCCCTCGACCTGCTCGCCCACCAGCTCCGGGCCACCGGCCGCGAGGTCGAGATACGGCTGTCCGACCGGGTGCCGAGCCGACTGCCCACCGAGGTGGACCTGGCCGCCTACCATGCCGCCGAGACGCTCCTCGCGGCCGGCGGCGAGGAGCCCGCGATGCTCGAACTCGACGCGGACGCCGATACGTTGACGCTCACGGCCACCGGAGTGCCCCGGGCCGCCGGTCCCGCCGTACAGGCGCGGCTGGCGGCGCGGGTCGAGGCGCTCGGCGGCATCCTGACCACCGGTCCGCAGGGCACGGTCAGCCTCCGGCTGCCGCTCGCCCCGCTCGCGCCGGGCGACGAGAACAAGAAGGAGCGGCAGCCATGAGCCTCAGAGTGCTGGTCGTCGACGACCAGGGCATCGTACGAGCGGGGTTCGCCGCCGTGATCGACGCCGAGGACGACATGACGGTCGTCGGCGAGGCCGGCGACGGCGCGGAAGCGGTGCGGCTGGCCGCCGAACTGGCCCCGGACGTCGTTCTCATGGACGTCCGGATGCCCGAACTGGACGGCATCGCCGCCACCCGGATCATCACCGGCCGGGAGAACGCGCCCCGGGTGCTGGTGCTGACCACCTTCGACCTCGACGCATACGTCTTCGACGCGCTGCGCGCCGGGGCCTCGGGCTTTCTGCTCAAGGACGTCCGCCCGGCCGAACTGCTGGACGGCATCCGGGTGGTGGCCGCCGGCGAGAGCGTGCTCGCGCCGTCCGCGACGCGCCGGCTCATCGGCCACTACGCGTCGGGGACGGCGGTCGCCCACACCGGGGACGGCAGCGGCCTCCGCGAGCTGGACAGTCTGACCGGCAGCCAGCGAGGCGTCCTCGAACTGCTCGCCACCGGACTCAACAACGCGGAGATCGCGGCCGAGTTGGGCATCACCGTCGGCACGGTGAAGTCCCATGTGAACGCGCTGCTGCGCAAGCTCGGGCTGCGCGACCGGGTGCAGGCGACGATCCTCGCCTACGACCTGGGCCTCGCCCGCCCGAACCCGCCGGGCGCCCACCTCTGACCCTCGCTCACCACCACTGACCAGCCCTGACCAGCCCTGACCACCACTGAGACCGCGATCAAGGAGCCTGTCCCCGTGACCCGACTGCGCCATGTCCTCGGCAGCGTCTTCGCCCTCGGCTATCTGGCGATCTGCGCCGTCCTGCTCGGGTGGGCGGTCGTGGTGTCCGTCGTCGACGACTCGGGCGAGTCCATGGCGGGGGTCGTCCCGCTGCTCGCCACCGCCCCGGCCAGCCTGCTCCTGCTGCCGTTCGGGGACCACTACGCGATGTTCGTCGTCACCGTGGTCGTCGGGGCGCTGGTCAACGCCACGGTCATCGGCTGGTGCGCGCGCGCCCTGCGACGCGGCGCTTGAGGCCCGACTACTTGCGGGTCTCCAGCTGCCGGTCGCTCCACTCCGCCTTCTCCGTGGCGGTGTAGTTCACCACCGTTCCCGCGGTGACGCCCGCCTCGGAGGCCGCGGCGTTCGGCTCGGTCACCGTCTGCTGCTCGGAGAGCAGGGCGCCGGTGTCCGGGTCGACGATCAGCTCGGACCGCACGGCCCCGTAGTCGGGCGTGTCGGAGGCGGGCAGGGCGAAGCCCAGGCCCTTGCGGCCCAGCGGGTCGGTCACCTCGCCGAGCGACCGGATGCCCGGCAGGTCCGCGATCACGCGATAGGCGGCGGCCCTGACCTCGGCCTTGACCGGCAGCCCGATCAGCCCGGCCGCCTGCTGCCACATCCACTCGGTGCGGTCGGAGATCTCGCCGCCGCCGTCCTCCTTGTAGAGGTCCGCGAGGTAGGCCTTCAGCTCGGTGCTGTCGCCGGGGAGCTTCTGGAGGTCGGCGTAGGTGACGTTGTCGGCGCCGAGCGCGGCGATGTCGTCGCCGTCGTTGATCCGGGTCGTCGTCGGCCGGCTCTCGGACGGCGACTCGATGCGCAGCCCGAGCCTGCCGCCCGCGGTGTCGCCGCCGGCGAGGGTCAGTTCCTTCGGCGAACCGGCCGCCTGCCAGCGCTGCTTGTCGCGTGCGGTGCGGGGCTGGGTGGAGTCGTCGATCCCCGACACCCACAGGCTCTCGCCGCCGGACTTCACGCCGTAGGACCACTCCTGTGTCTCGGTGGAGACCACGGAGAAGCCGGAGGCGGGCTCGGCGATCACGCCGATCCAGGCCGAGCGCGTGGTCAGCTGCCAGTACGTGCCGTCCTGCGTCGTGCGGTCCAGCTGGGCGGCGACGTTCAGCAGCGCGAGGCGGCCGTTCGCCGGGGTCTGCCCGGATCCGGTGCCGTCCGTCGAGGCCCCGGCACTCGTCCGGGAGCCGCCGGCGTCCACGCCGGTGCCCGCGCCGCTGTCGGCCAGGGTGCCGACGACCACGGCCGCGACCACCGCGGTCGCCGCGGCGGGCAGCGCCCAGCTCCAGCTGAACGGGCGCACGGGCCGGGCCGGGCGGACCGCCCTTCGGGTCTCGGGCTCGTCCTGGGTGCTCGCCAGGATGGCGAGCAGGTCGTCCCGGGCGCGCTCGGAACCGGCCAGCCGGGCCGGGTCGAACTCCGCGGGCCGCGCCTGGGCCAGCGTCTTCATGACATCGGGCCGCTTGCGTGCCATGTCAGTGCTCCTTCACATTCACAGTCGCAGTCACCTTGGGGCGGGAGTCGCGAGAGAGTCCGGCCGCGGCCTCGTCGACGGCTCGTTCCAGCCGCCGTCTCGCCCGGTGCAGCCGCACCTGGAAGGTGGCGGTGGAACAGCCGAGGACGCGTGCGGCCTGTCTCGGGGCGAGCCCGTTCCAGGCGACCAGCGTCAGCACCTCGCGGTCGGCGGCCGACAGCCCGGCCAGCGCCTGCAGCGCCGCCGCCCGTTCGGTCACATCGGCGGCGACGTCGTCGACCTGGCCGCCCGAGGTGATGATGCGCTGGGCCTCCTCGACGGCCACCGCGTACTGTCTGCCGTCGCGGCGCCGCAGTTCATGGGTCAGATTGCGGGCCACGCCCAGCAGCCACGGCAGTGGCGGCGTCGGTATGTCCCGCATCCGCCGCCAGGCGACCGTGAAGGTCTCGCTGGCGATGTCCTCCCCGACCTGACGGCCCACCAGGCTCGACACATAGGCGAGCACCCGGGGCTGGCACTCCTCGTACAGGTCACGGAAGCGTTGGACTTCGGTCACGCACCGTCTCCTCGTCTCGGCTCTCTCACCTGGAAATGGTCGGGAGCCGTGATTTCTTACAGGGGGAGGAGAGGAAGTTCTGAGTTCGCTCGAAACCCGCCCCGAGGATAGGCTGAATTGAGTATTTGATGAGCAAATCGGGTGTTCAATGAGCTTCCCGGAGCCGCCGTCATGAGCCAGAGCCGTCACCCGGACGGGCACGAGATACGCAACCGCACCCCGCAGGAGCGGGCCGCACTCGGCAAGGCCGCGCGCAGCGCGGTGCCCCGGTCCAGTCACGCAGAGTTCGCACCCGGGCCGAAGCGGCCCGACCCGCTGGAGATCATCGAGAGGCAGTCGGCGACGCGACTGCCCGACCTCGTGCCGATTCGCTACGGGAGGATGTCCGAGTCGCCGTTCCGGTTCTACCGGGGAGCCGCCGCCATCATGGCCTCGGACCTCGCGGACACTCCGAGGTCGGGGTTCAGGACCCAGCTCTGCGGCGACGCCCACATGTTGAACTTTCGGCTGCTGGCGTCTCCCGAGCGGCAGCTGATGTTCGACATCAACGACTTCGACGAGACGCTGCCGGGCCCCTGGGAGTGGGACGTCAAGCGGCTGGCCGCCAGCCTCGTCATCGCGGGCCGGCTGAACGGCTTCAGCACCAAGGAGCGCAGGGCGATCGTCCTGGCGACCGTGCGGTCCTACCGCGAGCACATGCGCGCCTTCGCCGCCGACGGCAATCTGGCGGTCTGGTACACCCGGTTCGACGTGGCCTGGGTGCGCGAGCGGTTCGGACCGGCGCTGTCCGCGCGGGGCCGTGACCGCTGGTCGCGAGCCGTGACCAAGGCGCGTTCGCGCGACACGCTCCAGGCGTTCGAAAAGCTCACCCGGGTCGTGGACGGCAAGCGCAAGATCGCCCCCGACCCGCCGCTCATCATCCCGATCCGCGACCTGTTCCCGGGCGCCGGGTACCGCGAAGTGGAGCAGCCGTTGCTCGGGCTGCTCGAACGCTACGGCCGAACCGTGCAGTCGGACCGGCGGTTCCTGCTGGACCAGTACCGGGTCGCCGACATGGCGCGCAAGGTCGTCGGAGTCGGCAGCGTGGGCACCCGCTGCTGGATCGTGCTGCTGCTCGGCCGGGACGACGAGGATCCGCTGCTCCTCCAGGCCAAGGAGGCCGACGAGTCGGTGCTGGCCCCCCACGTCGGCGCCAGCGAGGCCCGGACGCAGGGCGAGCGGGTCGTCTCCGGACAGCGGCTGATGCAGGCGACCAGCGACATCTTCCTGGGCTGGGAGCGGGTCGAGGGCATCGACGGCCGACGGCGCGACTTCTATGTGCGCCAGCTGCGCGACTGGAAGGGCGTCGCCGAGGCCGAGGACATGGTGCCGAAGGGCATGCGCACCTTCGGCGAGCTCTGCGGCGCGACGCTGGCCCGGGCCCACGCGCGCTCCGGCGACCGGATCGCCATCGCCGCCTATCTCGGCGGCGGCGACTCCTTCGACCGGGCGCTGGTGACGTTCGCCGAGCTGTACGCCGACCAGAACGAGCGTGACCACCAGGCGCTCCTCGACGCGGTGAGCGCCGGCCGACTGCCCGCGCAGGAAGCCTGAGGACCCGGTTCGCACCGTCCCGGCCCGAACCGGGTGGTCACACCGATCACCGCCGTACGCCGGGCGGTGGCTGTACGGCGGTGAAGGGGCTCGTACGTGGATGAACGGGGCTCGTACGGGGACGAACGAGATCGTGCTGACGAACGTGATCGAGATGGGGACGGAAGCGGCGGACGGGGGACGTCGCTGGTCGCGCTAGCTTGCCCTGAGCTGATCCTCGTCCAAGTCCGAAAGGAAGGACTCCGTCTCGATCTCTCCGAAGTCCGGGGCCTGGAAGGGGTTCGTCGTCGGAGGGGGCGACGCTGCCGTGGCGGAGCGGATCGCACCCTCCGGGGCGGAGAACAGCGAGGTCGATTCGATGAGAGGTCTCCCTATCGTTACAGGGCCGTGAGGGCGCCTGGCGTGCCGTGACCGGGCACAGCGGTCCTACAGCTTGCTCATCTTCGAGTAAGGACTCAGGATCCGCTGTTGCGCCGAACCGAAATCCACGAGCGCCGCGATCCCCTCTTCGATACCGATGACCCGGCCGAGGCCGTACATGTCGTGTGTGACCTGGTCACCGACCTCGAAGTGCTTGGGCGGCGGCGCGACCGGAGCCTTGAACGGGCTGGAAGGCAAATAACGCTTCGGTGCAGCTGGCTTTGTCATTGCCACCAGTATGCGCCCGCTTGGGGCCGTTCGCTGCGGCCGTCCGCATCACTGTTCGGCACCGGCTCGGACGAACGATCACCGCCGCGGGCCCTGTCCCGCACGGCGAGAGCGCCGATCCGCAGGCTGCCTGCCGCCCGGACGACACCGCTGACCTGGTACGGAACCCCGGCGCACGGTCCGCTGCCGGACCCGCTACCGGACCCGTTCGTAGACGGTGACGCTGCGTCCGCGGCGGCCCGTCGTGGAGCGCTCGGCGAAGTGTTCGCGCAGGACACGTCGTTTCACACGGTCGCGGGCGTTGCGGGCGGGTCGCCGCACCGCGTCGCCGACGACGATGACACGTTTCTCCCGCAGCAGGACGCGGGCGATGGCCGCCGGATCCGCCTCGACGCCGTGCAGGGTGCCGGCGGCGGCCGGGCTCAGCCGCCGGCCGCCGGCACGCCGGCCGCGACCACGGCCAGCGTCCCGGGGGAGACGGGCGGTATCCAGGACACCTGCCGGGACTGGCCCCGGCCCCGGCCGCCGTGCGACGCGCGGCGGCACGGGCGGCCGGGTGCCGACGGGCGGCCGGGGCCGGGTGCTGGTGGACACCGTGGTGGACGTCGTCGTGGGTGCCGTGGGTGCCGTGGGTGCCGTGGGTGCCGTGGGGGACGGCCTGCTCAGACGGTGGCAGGCAGGGGCGAGCGGCTGACCCGTATCTTCGACTGGCCGTGCGGGCGCTCCTCCCAGTCCTCCATGAAGCGCGCGTACAGGCCGTGCTCGGCCGCCAGGGCCAGCAGGGTCTCGGTGCGGTAGTAGAAGTCCTCGCGCAGCACCTGGTGCTCGGCGCCCTCGGTGCGGTCGAAGGTGAAGTCGAAGAACCCGGTGTCGGTCAGCACCCGGCCGACGTGTGCGAGGCACTCGTCGATGACGTCCAGCGGCGAGTGGGAGAAGACGCTGTGCGCGTGGATGACGTCGAAGTGGTCGTCGGGCAGGAAGTCCAGGGTGAGGTCGCCGCTGATGGTGAGGTGCGGCAGCCTGTCCTGGAGGCCGCGCTCGGTGAGCGTCTTCTTGGCGGCGATCAGGATGTCGGGCGAGATGTCGATGCCGTAGTAGTTGCCGGCGTCGAGGTGGCTGATGAAGCGCCAGCCGCCGCGCAGGTTGCCGCAGCCGATGTCGAGCATGCGGTGCTCGGGGCGCAGCCCGTGCTCCACGAGGTAGTCGAACTGCATCTGCCCGAGCGCCAGCCAGCGGTCGTGGGTCTGGCTGCCGACCGCGGCCTCGGGGTTGCGGCGGGTGTCCGAGGCCATCACGGCCCGGTAGTAGCCGACGTGGTCGGGGTGCCTCAGCCGCAGCCAGGCGTCCCGCCCGGCCCGGCGCAGATACGGGGAGACGCGGCCGGGGTTGCGCAGCGCGTACCCGATCTTGTGGGTGAGGGCGGCGCGGTTGCTGCGCAGCTTCTTCGGCGACTTGGCGTCTGAAGGCATGACGAATCGACCTCCGTGCAGAGCGGGGCCCCGGGCATGGGGGGACCCCGGATGAAGGGGTTGAAGGAAGCGAAGGGGAGAGGGCGGTGCGGCGGTGCGGCGGCGGAGGGTCAGACGCGGCGGCGCAGGACCAGTACGGCGGCGACCGTGAGCAGGACGGCGAGCCCGCCGAGGACGGCGGTGTCGGTCCACTGGAAGGCCCAGTAGTCGCCGGCCGGGTTGGCCTCGTAGAAGCGGGCCACATACCCGTGCCGGTCCATGCAGGCGTCGAGCTCGGCGCCTGACGGGTAGGGGCAGTTCAGTACGTCGTCACGGCGGCCGGAGGCGGTGATCAGGCCGTAGTGGCCGGTCGACCACTTGTCGCCCATGGGCTCCTTGGGGACGCCGCCGGCGCTGACGTAGCGGTGCGGCGGGACCAGCAGTCGGGTCCGGTGCGCCCACTCCAGCAGGAGGGTCGTCGCCCCGGTCACCAGCAGGGTCAGGCCCATCGCGGACAGGACGCGGCGGGCCAGCAGACCCAGCAGCGTGCCGGCCGCCAGGCCGAACAGGGCGGCCGCGACGACCCGGGGGCCCGAGCCGCTCAGGGCCGCGTTCTCGTACCAGAACAGGCCGTAGCTCCGGTCGGCGGCCGGTCGCCACCACCATGCGAAGACCCCCGCGAGCAGGCCGGAGACGGCCGTGGTGGCCGCCGCGGCGAGGGCGAACCGGGACGCGAACCACTGGCCGCGGCTCACGCCCTGTGCGAGGACCATGCGGTGGGTGCCCAGTTCCCGGTCGCGGCCCAGCAGCGGGGCGCCCCAGAAGACGCCGATCAGGACGGGCAGGACGAGGTTCAGCGCGCCGAGGTACTGGAGCGGCTCGACGTCCAGCAGCAGGAGCGGGCCGGTGTCGCCCTGCGTGCAGGACAGCGGACCGGGGTCGCAGTGGTCGAACAGTCCGCTGCGCAGCGCGTCCAGCATGCTCGAGCGGGAGTACGCGGCGATCGCCGCGGCGGCGACGAGGACGGCCGCGCCGACGCCGACCAGCAGCCGCTGCTGTCGCCAGGCGAGCCAGAGGGAGCCCTTCACGCGGCCACCTCCGTCGGCTCGGCGGAGGCATCGGAGGAGTCGGAGGCGGCGGAGGACTCGGCGGCCGGGGTCCGGAGGCGGCCGATCAGGACGGTCTCCAGGCTGGGCCGCTCGACGTGCCAGTCGCCGTGCACCGGACCGCGTCGGCGGATCAGCGCGGTCAGCTGTCTGCCGTGGACCCGGCTGTGCACGACGTCGTGCTGCTCGGCCAGGGCGTCGGCCCGGTCGGCGTGGCCGGTCAGCACGGCGTGGCTCTCGCGCAGCGCTTCGGCGTCCTCGCTCAGTTCGACCCGGCCCTCGCGCAGCAGCAGCACCCAGTCGCAGGTCTGCTCCAGCTCGGGCAGGACGTGCGAGGACAGCACGATGCTCGTGCCGCGTTCGGCGGCGTCGGTCATCAGGGCCGCCATGATCTCGCCGCGTGCCACCGGGTCGAGGTCGGCCATCGGCTCGTCGAGCAGCAGCAGGTCGGGCCGTTTGCCGAGGGCCAGGGCGAGGGCGACGCGGGTGCGCCGGCCGGGGGACAGCTCGCCGATCCGGGCGGTGTGCGCTATGCCGCCCTCGTCGACGGTCCGCTCGGCGGTCGCCCGGTCCCACGAGGGGTTCAGCTTCTCGCCCAGCAGCAGGGTGTCCGCCACGGTGAAGCGGGGGTAGAGCGGCTTGTCCTGGGTGAGCAGGGCGACCCGGGCGCGGGCCTCGGGCGTGCCCGGTACGGCGCCCAGCACGCGCAGTTCCCCGCTGCGGGCCCGCAGCAGGCCGCCGGCCAGGTGCAGCAGGGTGCTCTTGCCGGCCCCGTTGCGTCCGACGATGGCGGTGACCCGGCCGCCGGGCACGGTGAACTCGCAGTCCCGCAGGGCCCAGCCGCCCCGTGCCCGGTACCGGAATCCGAGTCCCGTGGCGCGCAGTGCGGCGGCCGGGGCGTCAGGCCCGGTCATGCGTCCTCCTCTGTGTGGTTGTCGTAGCTGTCCAGGGCGGCTGTGACCAGCGCGAGGACGTCGGCCCGTTCCAGGCCGGCCGCCCGTGCGCGTGCCGTCCACTCGGCGAGGTCGGCGCGCAGGGGGGAGTCGTCCTCCGCGCCGGGCCGGGCGAGCGACCGCGTCACGAACGTCCCGAGCCCGCGGCGCAGTTCGACCAGGCCGGCCTGCTCCATGTCGCGGTAGGCGCGGAGCACGGTGTTGGGGTTGATGGCGGTCGCCGCCACCACTTCCCTGGCCGTGGGCAGCTTGTCCCCGACCTGCAACGTGCCCATCCGGAGCGCCCGTTCGGTCTGCTCGACGATCTGCACGTAGGCGGGTACGCCGCTGCCCCGGTCGATCCGGTACTCGACCACGTCACCTTCCAGGTTCAAGCATGCTTCCATTAATGAATTAATACAAGAATGGTGGAGGGGTCCCGGGGATGTCAAACAAGGGGGACGCCGAACGGGGGTGCAACCTCGGACGCCTGTTCGGCATCAAGGAGGGTGAACAGCACAGGCACATCGACGGCACAGGGGCGGCGCGAGTTGAACATACGGTCCAGGAGGGCGGCCCTGGCCTGTCTTCTTCTCTTGACGAGCCTCGCGACGGGCTGCGCGACCGAATCCTCCGCGAACTCCGCCGACTCCGCCGACTCCGCGGACTCCTCCCCGTCCGCCGCGCCGACCTCCTCCACGCCGGGGGCGCAGATTCCCCGTGGTGACGCGGGGGCGCAGGTCGGCACCGCGGCCGCCTACCGCAAGTGGGGCCTCGAACCGCTGGCCGCTCCGCCCGCCCCGCCCGCGACCAAGCCGGTGACGCTTCCGGCGGCCGACGGCACGGTGCCGGTGATCAGCGACATACCGACCAAGGAGAAGATCGTCTTCCTCACGTTCGACGACGGGGCCGAGAAGGACCCGGAGTTCGTGACGATGATGAAGGAGCTGAAGATCCCCTTCACGATGTTCCTGACGGACGCCGCCATACGCTCCGACTACGGCTACTTCAAGGAACTCCAGGGACTCGGCGGCAGCGTCCAGAACCACACGCTGACCCACCCGAACCTGCGCACCCTGGGCGCGGCGGCCCAGAAGCAGGAGATCTGCGGCCAGCAGACCAGGCTGAAGGCCGAGTACGGGGACACGCCCCGGCTGATGCGTCCGCCCTACGGCAACTGGGACGAGAACACCCGGGCCGCCGCGGCCTCCTGCGGCGCCGAGGCGATCGTCCTGTGGCGCGAGTCCATGCAGATCAAGAACATGCAGTACCAGCGTGGCGACAAGAAGCTCCACCCGGGCGACGTCATCCTGGCCCACTTCCGCGGACCGTCCGAGCTCAAGGGCACGACGATGACCGAGATGACGGCGAACATGCTCCGTCACATCCAGGAACAGGGCTTCACGGTCGCCCGCCTGGAGGACTACCTCTAGGGGCTCAGGGGCTCAGGGGCTCAGGGGCTCAGCCGCGAGGGCGCTCGAAGGTCAGCAGCAGGCCCGCGACGGCTCCGGGGCCGATGCGGCCCTTGACGTCGGCGGAGGTGATGGCCTTGAGGGCCCAACCGTCCTCGGCGTGCTTGTTGAGGACCTTCTCCAGCTTGTCGCTGTCCAGCGCGTCGCCGATCAGCGACTCCCGGAAGGTGACGACCTTGTACTCGAACGCGTAGGCCTGGCTCATGGCTGCCAGCCAATCACCCTCGGGCCGTTTCTGGTGAGACGCGGATCACATTCCGGGGCCCGATCGCGCTGCCTGATCTCGCCGAGGACCAGGACCCGGGGTTCGACCGCCGGCGCCCGCGCGACGGCGAGCCGCTGGCGTTGGCCGCCCGACAGCTCGTGGGGCTTCGCGTCCGCCTCCCTGCTGCCCAGGCCGACCTGGTCGAGCAGCGACTCGATGTGCGGGTCCGTCGAGGGGTGACCGTGCAGCCGCAGGGCGATCCGCAGGCACTGGCGGAACGTCAGCCGCGGGTAGCCTCCGCCGGGCGGGTTCCCGACGGAGGCTCGGTTCGGTCGGGCTCAGAGGGCCCGCGGCGGGCTCAGGTGAACAGCAGGCGCCAGGTCAGCGGGCCGGGGTTGCCGTCGGCGTCGCCGCGGAGCTCCGGGCGCGACTTCTGGAAGTCCCGCACGTTCAGCCGGTCCGCCTCGCCCCAGGACTTGCTCGGGCCGACCTTGTAGTGGTCGCCGAAGCCGCGCTTGACCAACTGCTTGCCGAGTTTCAGGACATGCGCGTTCGTGGCCCCGGCCACGAAGTACTTGCGCCCGGGGAACGCCGGGACCGTCGGCTTGGCGGGCGGTGTGGTCGCCGCGGGGGTGTCGTCGTCCACGTCCAGGTCGGCCTTCGCGTACTTGATGATCCTGGCGAAGTCGATCGCGCCGGGGTCGCCGTGCTCGTTCTCGGGCACGTGCATATGCCCGCAGACCCCCTTGAACGCCTTCCACTGCGCGGCCGTCATCCGCTGACCGCCGCCGTTCGCGTACGAGGTCGGGTACGCGGGCCAGCTCTTCGCGCCGACCAGCGGCACGCCGTGCTCCTCGTGCATCCAGCCCAGGAAGGCGGCGACGCCCCGCAGCGCCCAGTCGGGGGCGTCCGGCCAGTAGATGTGCGCCTTGCCCGCGGCCGTCCACTTCTTGTGCGTCTTCGGGTCGCAGGTGCCGACGAGTTCGACCTGGCACACGTTCTCGGTGTTCGTCTCGACGCCGCCGCGCAGATTGACCAGCGCCCGGGAGGAGGTCTCCACGTCGAAGTGCTGGTACCACTTCAGCTTCTTGGCGGCGAGGTCGGGGACCGCGGTCAGATTCGGCGCGGAGCCGCCACCGCCGTAGCCGGGCAGGGTGGGGCCCTCGGTGGTGTGCAGGACGATGACGTCGACCTGCATCGGGTCGCCCCCGAAGTCGTCCTGGTACCAGTTGGCACGACTCGCGCCGGGGTATCGCTGAGGTCCGGTCTTGGTGCTCATCACAGACTCCTTACGTGGAGAAAAGCGAACGAGTAGACAACGACAGAGAGAAGGGAAGAGAGGTGGAAAGGAGGGTGGAAAGGGGGGTGGAAAAGGGTGCGGAAGGGGGATCAGCGCCCTGGGGCGCGAATGGGGACCGCGGCCGGCGCCATGGGGCCCGCCGCGCGCAGATGCCGTGCCAGACGCGCCGGATCGGCGTCCTCACGCCCCGCCAGTTCGCGGGCGAGTGCCGCGTGCCGAAGCTGTCGGGAGGACGGAGTCTGTGTGCTCAGCATCACATCGCGTGCCAGCTCGGGCAGCCGGTAACGGCCGCCCCCGCCGAGGTCGCCACCGAGGTCCCCGCCCAGGCCGGAGCCCGTGTCCGCGTCCCAGACGAGGATCCGGGCCGTCACGGCGGCGTCGACCAACGGCAGCAGTCCGTCCGGCGCCAGGCCCAGCACATCGGCGAGCAGACCGACGTCCAGCCACTCGCCGTCCGCCGCGGCGTAGGTGAGCATGGAGCGTGCCGCGCTGGGCAACTCGACGAGTCTCGCGAGCAGGACGTTGCGCACCGCGGCCGGCACCTGCGCCTCCGGTCCGGTGCGTCGGCCGGGCGGCAGCTTGAGCAGCTCGGCCAGGGCGAACGGATGCCCCTCGGTGCGCCGGTGCAGCGCCATCGCCTCCTCGGAAGCAGCCTTCTCGGACGCCGCCTCCGCGGAAGCCGCTTTCTCGGATGCCGCGTCCTCGGAAGCCGCTCTCTCGGACGCCGCGTCCTCGGAAGCGCCGCCCGCGGCGAGCAGTTCGGCCACGTCGTCGACGGTCAGCGGCTCCAGGGTCAGCCAGGTCGCGCCGAGCAGGGCCAGCTCCGCGAGCAGCATGCTGGACGCCGGGCTGTCGCCGTCGCGCAGGGCGCACACGAACAGGACCGGGCCCTCCCGCAGCACCTTGGCGAGCCGCCTCAGCAGCCGGTGGAAGCCCTGCGGCGCCTGGTCGAGATCGTCGACGACGCACAGCGTGGGCCCCTGCGTGAGCTCATGGACGACCGTGCCGAGCGGATCCTTCTGCGCCACGTCGTCCTGGGCGGAGTCGGAGCCGTCCTGCCGCAGCGCGTCGAGGAGTTGGACGGTCGGGCAGGTCTGGACGATCCCGCGGTTCCCGCTGAGCGCCTGACCCGCCCGGGTGCGGGCGACGGTGAACCCGGCGGCCGCGGCCCGCGCGGCCAGCTCCTCCAGCAGCCGGGTCTTGCCCGACCCCTGCTCCCCGCCCACCACGGCCCACCCGGGCCGGCCCGCGGCCGCGGCGGACAGCAGGGACGCCAACTGCGCGCTCTCCTCGCTCCGGCCCACGAAGGGGACGGCGGCGGGCCGGGCGCCGAGGTCCGGGTGCACACACCCGGTGGTGAAGCCCGGCCCGGGAGGCAGCGAGGAGAGGGGCCTGGGGGACGCGGACGCGACGGAGCCGCCGAGGACGACGACGTCGTGCCGCAGGATCGCGGTGTGCAGATCCCGCAGCTGGGGGCTGGGGTCCAGGCCCAGCTCCGTGGCGAGCGTGCCGCGGAACCGCTCGTACTGCCGAAGCGCCTCGACCGGCCGGCCGGCCGCGTACAGCGCACGCATCAGCAGCGCCCAGGACGTCTCGCGGAGCGGGGCCTTGAGGACGAGGCCCTCGGCGACGTCGATCGCCGGTTCCGTCTCGCCCTGCTGGACGAGGATCGTGGCCTGGAGCTCCTTGGCGTCCTGGAGGGCGCCGTCGAGCCGGGTGCGCTCACGCATCGCGAAGGCGTGCTCGGTCGCCTCGGCCAGCGCCTCGCCGCGCCACAGCCCGAGCGCCATGTCGATCTCCTGCCGGGCGACCGCCAGTTGACGTTGCCTCAGCGCTTCCCGGGCCCGGCCCACGGACTCCTCGAAGAGCGCCGTGTCCCGTGCCTCGCGGGGCACCTTCAGGGCGTAGCCGGTCGGGCCGCTGACCAGGGTGGTGGACCGGCCCTGCCGGACCGGGTCGAGGACCGCGCGCAGCCGGCTGATGTGGGCGCGCACGGAGGACGCGGCGCCCGTCGGCCGGTCGGTCGGCCACAGGTCACGGCAGAGCGTGTCCTGCGAGACGGGCCGGCCGTCCTCGATGAGCAGGCGGACGAGCAGCAACCGGCGCTGCCGAGGGCCCAGATCGAGGGAGGCGTCGCCCTTCAGGACCTCGACGGGGCCGAGCACGCCGAACCGCATCGCGTGTGCGTGTCGTGAATCCGGAGTGGCCATGTGCGTAGTTCCTTACGTGGCGAGCTCGTCAAGGAGTCAACCAACGGTTGGTTGCTCGGCTGTTGTCCGTATGTTGTCCGCCGGTCGGGACGGTTCAATTCTCGAATGTGCGGACGGGTCGGTGCGTCGGCACAGGAAATGATCTCAGCGCCGCGGATCTGCAACCGCGGATAGAGGGCGGGACTACGACCTCGGGCCGATAAGACCGCCCGCGCCCGCCCTTCTGAAGGAGAGTCAATTACGGGCAACGGGCGGACAATTCCTGAGCAACGGGCCGCGGCTACCTTCGGGATCCCGCGACACGGAATCTGTTGAAGGAACTCATGCGTAAATTGAAGTCTGCCGTCGTAAGCACTGTGATGGCATTCGCCGGAATTGCGGCATTGTCCGGCACCCCCGCCCAGGCGGCGGGAGAACTGGAATACGTGGCCCTGGGGGATTCGTACGCGTCCGGGGTGGGCGCCGGTCACTACGACAGCGCCAGCGGCGCCTGCAAGCGCAGCCAACTCGGCTATCCGGCCCTGTGGGCGGGCGTGCACGACGAGTACGCGCTCAAGGACGTCTCGTGCAGCGGCGCGACCATCGCGGACGTGCGCGCCGACCAGCTGTCCGCCCTGAGCACGGGCACCGACTTCGTCACCCTCACGGTGGGCGGCAACGACGCCCAGTTCAGCAGCGTGGTCCAGGCCTGTCTGACCAACACCGACGCCTACTGCAAGACGGCCACGGACTGGATGTCGTACTACGCCAGGAACCAGCTGGTCGACGAACTCGCCTCGCTGTACAAGGACATCAAGGCCAAGGCGCCGAACGCCACCGTCAGCGTGCTCGGCTACCCGCAGGCGGTCGCCACGTCCGGGGTCTGCCCCGTCATCGACCTCAGCGCCGCCAAGCGCACCTACATGAACGGGTTCGCCGACGCCCTGGCCGAGGGCGCGAAGGCCGCGGCGGCCAAGGAGCCGGTCCGCTTCCTGGACGTGCGCGCCGAGTTCAAGAACCACGGGGCGTGCGGCTCCGACCCGTGGATCAACGACCTGTCCGACCCGGCCTCGGTCTTCCACCCCACCCTGGCGGGCTACATCGCCGGCTACTACGCCAAGCTCGAAGCGACCTGGGGGTGACCCCCAGGCTGCCCGGGACGGCGCCGTCCCGGGCCGTGCCGGCGTGAGGGTGGCTCCGGCTCCTGACCCTGCTCCGGCTCCCGCCGTGGCCAGTTCCCAGATCCGGGCCGCCGTGTCGGCCGCGGAATCGGTCGGCGCCGGGTTGTCGGGCAGCTGGGCGGGCACGGTCGTGTTCTTCTTCTTGCCGGGCCGATCGGCGAAGAGCACGACCGTCAGGGCGAGCCGGGAGTCCAGCCCGGTGGACCACACGGTCCGGCGGGCGGTCCCACCGCCCGCCCCGGCCGTGAAGAAGGCCGAGCCATCGGCCTGGACAGCCCTGGGGGACGGCCACTTGTGCATCGCCGCGTTCACGGACCACGCCTCCTTCTCGTCCAGCCCGCGCCGGGTCTCGGGGCGGGCCGTGTAGACCGTCCGGCCGTCCTGGGTGATCTTCGTGACCGTGTACGGGGTCGCGTACAGCCCGTTCGCCGCCACCGTCGCGTACGCCGAGGCCAGCTTCAGCGGGGTGGGTGCCGCGGTCTTCCGCAGGGCGTTCAGCGGGGCGCCGAACCGGACCTCGGCGAAAGGCTCCAGCGCGTCCCCCGCCTCCACCGCGCCGTTCACCGCGTCGTTGAACGGCTGCCGGGCGTAGTCCGAACCCCCGTACAGCAGCCGCAGCGCGCCGTCGCCGGGCTCGATCGCGACGACCGCGGTGTGCAGCGTGGTGCCCTTGTCGCCCTTGAGGTTCTTCACCAACTCGGTGGTGGCGTCCTGGAGCGCCAGGTCGAAGGTGGTCTGCACGGTGTAGCCGCCCCGGGCCAGCTGGTCCTCGGTGATGCCGAGCCGGTCGGCGGCCTCCTTCCCGGCGACGTCGATCATGTACTGCCGCTGTCCCTCGGTGGTGCCCGGCGGATAGAACCGGAACGCCGGGAAGGCGGCGTCGGCGCGCTGCTTCGCCGTGATGCTGCCGCCCGCCTCCATCGCGTCCAGCACCCACTCCCAGCGGTTCCTGAGCTTCGCGGTCACCTCGGGGTCTGAGCCCGCCTTCTCGTAGTACGAGGGGATGTTGAGGATCGACGCCAGCGCGGCCGCCTGCGAGACGGTCATGTCCTCGGTGTCCACGCCGAAGTAGTTGCGCGCCGCCGCCTGCACGCCGGCGGCGCCCCGGCCCAGGTACACGGTGTTGAGATAGCCCTCCAGGATCTCGTCCTTGGAGCGGGTGCGGTCCAGCTTGATCGCGATCAGCGCCTCGCGCGCCTTGCGCGACAGCGACTGCTCCGGGCTCAGCAGCGCGTTCTTCACATACTGCTGGGTGATGGTCGAGCCGCCCTGCCGCTCGCCCCCGGTCAGCGAGGCCAGCACCGCGCGGGCGATGGCCCGCGGCGAGACCCCGCTGTCCGAGCGGAAGGAGCGGTTCTCGGCCGCGATCACCGCGTCCTGGAGGTAGCGCGGGATCTGCGAGAGCGGCACCTCCTGACGGTCCACGGGACCGCGTCGGCCCAGATAGGAGCCCTTGGCGTCGGTGAAGACCGTGCTCTGGGTGACCGTCTCCGGGTGCGGCTTCGGGATGTCCGTCAGCCGGTAGGCGACGACCGCCGCCGTGCACAGCCCGGCGATCAGCACGAAGAAGGCGATGAGCAGCCGACGCAGCCGACGGCCCCGGGTGCGGCGCAGCCGGAGGCGGAGCGGGACCCGCAGGCGCAGCCGGTGCGAGGTCGCCGCCCGTTTCAGCCGTCGCGCCCGACTCCTCATGAACGGGAGGCCCTTCATCCGAGGCCGTCCGTCCGCGCGACGACCTTGGCGTCCGTGTCGTACACGGTGACGACGGCCGGACGGTCCTCGCCGCTCCCGTCGCTCCCGCTGTTCCCGTCGCTCCCGCTGCTCCCGTCGCTCGCGCGGCTCTCGCGACCCCTGGTGTCGTCGAAGCCCTCGGCGAGGACCGACTTGAGCTCCGATCCCGTCAGCAGGGTGCTCGAATACCAGAAGCCCCAGCCCGGGCTGCCCGCCAGGGTGAGGACCGCGCCGTTGACGGTGGCGTCCCCGGCCCCGACGGCGACCGCGACGCGGCCCGGGTCCGTGGCGAGGCCGTGATACAGCCCCGACAGGAAGTACTTGTCGTTCACCGCCTCCACCTGCGCCGAGACCCCCGACTTCGCACCCTCGGTGCCGCTGCCGACCGGCCCGCGGAACTGGTTGGAGCCGGTCGGCGTCGACCAGTGCTCGCCGTCGGCGGTCAGCCAGACCTGCACCCCCTTCACGACCTGCACCCGCTCGCCGGGCGCGACGATCCGCACCGGGCTCCCCGCCTCCGAGGCGGAGGAGGGCCCGGACGACTCCGCGGCGCCGAAGAGCCCCATCCGCTCGGCGGCGAACACGGTCGTCGGCGCGAGCAGCAGCGCGCAGACGGCCGCCACGGCGCCGGTACGACGTCGTCGGCGGGCCCGTCCCCGCTGCTCGATCGCACCGAGGGGCAGAGCGAACGGGACGCTGTCGTCACCGAGTTCGACGACCTCGACGACGCCGATGACCTCGGCGATCTCGGCGGCTTCGGCGGCCTCCGCGAACAGCCCGCGCAACCGCTCCGCACCGCTCCCGCTCCTGCCTCCGCTCCCGCCTCCGCCCCTGCTCCCGCTCCCGGCCCCGCAGACCGCCAGACCGCGCTGGGCGAGGCTTCTGACCGCGCCGGCCGAGCAGCCGAGCAACTGGGCGGTCTCCACCTCGCCCAGGCCCTCCCCGTGCAGCATCACGAGCACGACCCGCTGCCGGGCGGAGACCGCGGACAGTGCGGACAGCGCGGACAGCGCGGACAGCGCGGACAAGGTCCCCAACGCCCCCTGGGGCACGGGCTTTCGGCGGCGGGCCCGGCGCAGATGGGCCTTGACGAGGGAACGCCGGGCATAGAAGTCCACGTCGTCCCGCGGTATCCGACGCCACCGTGCGCACACCACCACCAGGGTGTCCCGTGCCAGTTCCTTCGCCCGGTCCAGGTCTCCGGTGAGGAGGTACGCGGTGGTGACCAGCCGGGGCCAGCTCATCCGCGCGTATGAGGCGAAATCGTCGTGCCGCCGACGACTGGCCGGGAGGCGATGGATCCTGAGACTCGTGTTCATCGTCTTTCCCGTGGGTTGTGTTGTGTTTCGATGGGCGCGACCTACGGGACCTGTACGCACGGCAAGGCGGCGAGGTTGCACGGGAATTCCGAGACTCCGGTGGGGGCATGACCGAAGACGAGTTCGACGCCTTCTACACGGCCGCGTTCCCCCGGCTGACCGGGCAGCTCGCCGCGTTCACCGGGGATCACGGAGAGGCGCAGGACGTCGTCCAGGAGGCGTTCGTCCGGGCCTGGGACCGGCGGCAGAACTTCCTCGCCGACGAGGCGCCCGAGGCGTGGATACGCACGGTGGCCACCCGGCTGGCGGTCAGCCGCTGGCGCCGGGCCAAGCGCTGGCTGGAGCTGGTGCGCCGGACCCCGCCGCCCGAGTCCACACCGGGGCCCGGCCCCGAGCACACGGCGCTCGTGGCCGCGCTGCGCCAATTGCCCAAGGCGCAGCGGTTGGCGATCGTCCTGCACCATCTGTGCGATTTGAGTGTCGAGCAGGTAGCCTCCGAGACCGGCGCGCCCGTGGGGACGGTCAAGGCCCGGCTGTCCCGTGGACGGGCGGCGCTGGCGAGACATCTGACGGCGGACGAGGCGGCCGAAGCGGCTGAACCGGTCGAGGCGGTCGACCCGGTGCGGAAGGAGGGCGGCCTTGTCGGATGACCTCTCCACCGAACTCTCCACCGCGCTCCGCGAGTTGGCCGCGCAGGCCGAGACCCCGCCGGTGCTCTCCGGCGCCGAGGTCCGAGCCCGTGCCGTACGCCGGGCCCGCCGCCGTCTGGCCGGGGCACTGGGCGCCACCGCGACGGCCCTGGCGCTGGTGGCCTTCGCCCTGACCGCGGACTTCACCCCGCACGAGGACGGCAAGGGGGCCCCGACCGGGACCGGAGCCGGAGCCGGAGGGCAGAGCCTGACCCCGCCCGCGACACCCGCCGACCCGTCCCCGTCCCCCTCCTTGTCCTCGTTCCCGTCCCCGTCCTCGGCCCCTTCCGGGTCCTTGCCCGTCGTCGGCACGCTGGACCTCGACCGGCGCACGCTGACCGTCAAGGACCAGGTTCTGCGGATGTCCTCGGAGTACATCGACAGCGCCGGGCTCACGGGCCCGCTGACTGTGTACGCGACGTACGACATCAAGGCTCTGACCGTCACCGACCCGACCGACGGGACCCGCCACGTTCAGGGGATGACGTACGCGGTCGAACTGCGCGACGCCCGCAAGGAGCGGCTCTACGTCGGCTTCGACTCCGACTACGACGTGCAGAAGGCCGATGACGACGACGGCAGCAGCTGGATCGGTCTGGAGCGGGTCGACGCCGAGTGGTTCCAGGGAGTGGCGGCGGCCGGCATGTCCTTCGCGCTCACCGTCCTGCCGACGGCCACCGCCACGACGGACGGGACCTAGGCCGGACACGAACCGTCAGGATCGGGCCGCGGGGATCCGGCCGTGGATGTCCTGGAGCATGTTCCGCATCGCCATGCGGAAGATCTCGGCCTGGTGGTCGCCGACGAAGACGGTGTGCCCGAACACCTCCAGGACGACGAGGCCGTGCATATGGCCCCACGCGCTGAGCAGGAGCGCGATGGCGGGCGGCGGCAGGGCGTCCGGACCGTCCGGGGGGAACGAGGCGAGGTGCGTCCGCAGCGCGGACGACAGCGGCGGGGTGTCGGCGGCGGCGAGTTGCGCCGTGCTGAACCCGCCGAACAGCTCCCTCTGGAAGATCAGGCTCATCCGGCGCATCGCCTGCGTCGTCGGGCCGTCGACGGGCGCCGCGTAGTCGCGCAGCGGGGTGCCGTACAGGAGCTGGTAGTGCTCGGGGTGGGCGATGGCCCAGCGCCGGTAGCCCTCGGTCGCGACCACCGCGCTGGGCAGGTCACGGTCGTCAGTCGAGGGGTCGTCGGCCGCGGAGTCGACCGCGGCCTGGACGGCGTCGGCCAGGTCCTCGTACGCCTTGGCGATGATCGCCGTGACGAGGGTGTCCCGGCTCGGAAAGTAGTGGTAGAGCGCCTGGACCGTCATGCCGAGGCTGCGGGCGACCGCCCGCAGGGACAGCGCCTGCGGCCCGTGCTCGGTGAGGTGCCGCTCGGCGGCGTCGAGGATCTCCTGGGTGGCGGCGGCCCGACGCCGCTCGCGCAGGGAGGGCAGGACCGGGGTCGCGGGTTCGGGGAGTACAGCCATGAAGAAAATCTAACACTGCCAACTTTTCTTGCCTCCCGTTAGTTTCGTGCATGGCGCCAGTCCTGTTCTCCCCTTTCCTGTCAAAGGAGACCGGTCATGTTCGACCGCATAGCCGAGCTGGCGATCCGCCGGGCCCGGCTGGTACTCGTCGTCGCCGTCGTGGCGGTGGCCCTCATGGGCGCCGTCGGAGCGGGCGCGTTCGGCAAGCTGAAGGGCGGCGGCTACGACGACCCGGCCTCCCCGTCCACCCGGGCCGCGCAGGCCATCGAGGAGAAGTTCGGCGGGGAGACGAACCTGGTCCTGCTGGTCCGTGCCCCCGAAGCCCCTCAAGGCCGCGTCGACACCCCGGAGGCCGAGCGGAGCGGCCGCGCCCTGCTGGCCGATCTCAAGAAGGACCGGAACCTCGAGAACGTCGTCTCCTACTGGGACGCGGACAGCCCCGCCCTCCGCTCCGAGGACGGCCGCGAAGCCCTCGTCCTCGCCCATGTGAAGGGCGACGAGACGCAGGCGGAGAAGAACGCCAAGAGCGTCATCGACGCGTACACCGGGCGACCGTACGAGGGCGGGCTCATCCTCCAGGCCGGAGGCGGCGCGGGCGTGGGCAACGACCTGTCGGCCCAGGTGCCCGAGGACCTCGTCCTGGCCGAGACCATCGCCGTGCCGCTGACCCTCGTGCTGCTCCTGTTCGTCTTCGGCAGCGTGGTCGCGGCCCTGCTGCCGCTGGTCATCGCGCTCGTCGCCATCGCGGGCACGTTCGCCGAACTCGCCCTCCTCGGCAGCGTCACCGACGTCTCGATCAACGCGACCAACCTGACCACCGCCCTGGGCCTCGGCCTCGGCATCGACTACGCCCTGCTGATGATCAGCCGGTTCCGCGAGCAGCTCGCGACGGGCGCGAGCGTGGACGACGCCGTACGGCGGACCGTCCACACGGCGGGCCGCACGGTGGCGTTCTCCGCGGCGACGGTCGCCGTCGCGCTCGCGGCGCTCCTGGTGTTCCCGCAGTACTTCCTGCGCTCGTTCGGCTACGCCGGAGTCGGCGTCGTGGCCATCGCGGCCGTCGGCACGCTGCTGGTGATGCCGGCCCTGTTCGTCGTCCTGGGCCACCGGGTCAACAGCGGACGGCTCCCGTGGGCGAAGCCCGGCCGCCCCGCGTCCCGGACGCCGCTGTGGGGGCGGCTGGCCCGCACCGTCATGCGGCGGCCCGCGCTCACCGCGCTGCCGGTGCTCGCGGTGCTGCTGCTCGCGGCGAGCCCGCTGCTGGGCATCACCCTCGGCACCCCGGACGAGCGCGTGCTGCCCGAGGACGCCCAGAGCCGCCAGGTCTCGTCCGTGCTGCGGGAGAAGTTCGACGGCAACGACGACGCCGCCGTCCACGTCGTCATCGACCAGCCCGTGACCGCGGCCCAGTTGGGCGCGTACGCGACCCGGCTGTCGTCCCTCGACGGCGTGGTCCGCGTCGAGGCCGGCACCGGAACCTACATTGACGGCCGCGCCACGCCCGCCCCGCCCGGCGCCGCCACCGCCCTCGGCCGCCCGGACGCCCAGCGGCTGAACGTGGTGAGCGACCTGGTGCCGAAGTCGGGCGCGGCCCAGAGCCTGGTGAAGGAGGTACGGTCCGTCGCACCGCCCGGCGGGTCACAGCCCCTGGTCGGCGGAGTGGACGCCGCGCTGGTCGACAACAAGGACTCCGTCGGCGGCCGTATCCCGCTGGCCCTGGCCCTGGTCGCCCTGACCACCTTCGTCCTGCTCTTCCTCTTCACCGGCAGCGTGGTCCAGCCGCTGCGCGCCCTGTTCCTCAACATGGTCAGCCTGGGCGCGACCCTCGGCGCCATGACCTGGATCTTCCAGGACGGCCACCTCGCCTCCCTCCTCGGCGTCACCCCGCAGCCGATGGAGACGTCGATGACCGTGCTGATGTTCTGCATCGCCTTCGGACTGTCCATGGACTACGAGGTGTTCGTCACCAGCCGCATCAAGGAACTCCACGACCAGGGCGAGGACACCGGGTCCGCCGTCGTCCACGGCCTCGGCCACACGGGCCGTATCGTCACCGCGGCGGCCTGTCTGCTCGCGGTGAGCTTCTTCGCCTTCGGCACGGCGAAGATCAGCTTCATGCAGATGTTCGGCCTGGGCAGCGGCCTGGCCATCCTCATCGACGCGGTCGCCGTACGCGGTGTCCTCGTACCCGCCGCGATGCGCCTCCTCGGCCGGACGGCCTGGTACGCCCCCGCCTTCCTCCGCAGGCTGCACGGACGATACGGCCTCAGCGAAGCCGGCCCCGCGACCACGCCCGCGCCCGCCTCCGCACCGGTGCGGACGACGACGGAGGTCTGAGCCTCCCGCTCAGCCCGCTCAGCCCGCTCAGCCCGCTCAGCTCGCTCAGCCGAAGTACGCCGTCTCGTTCACATGGAACATGTAGTTGCGCCAGTTGGCCTTGATGTACGTGAACCGCGCCGGGTCGTAGCTCCACTGTTCGTCGAGCGAGGCGGCGATGACGTCCTCGTTCGCGCGGACGAAGTCCAGGACCGCCTCCGAGACCGGGGCGTACGACCAGTGCCAGCGTTCCTCGCCGATCGCCGGCGCGGTCGCGGCCGACTCCGCCGTGTACGTCTGGAGGAAGCCGTGGCGGGCCGCGTTCGCCCGCAGCCACCGGTGGTTCGCGGCCTCCGGGCCGTCGTCCGCCCAGTCCTGGGGCGTCGTGTCGAAGAAGTCCGCGTCGGAGCCCAGGTGGTGGCGCGAGACGCCGGGCGCCGTCGAGGTGCGCAGGATCTCGATCTGGCGGCCCTCGGAGGTCAGGGACTCCCACACCGAGCGGTGGGAGTCCTGGTCCGGGTCCCACTGTGGGTCCGAGCCCAGCTGGGCGGGGTACGCGGCGCGCACCTCGTCGGTGATGACGCCGAAGGTGCCGGCGCCGCCCGAACCGGTGCGCAGGAACTCGTACTTGCGGTCCCATATCGTGCGCTGCGTCGCCGCGCTGCGCACCCAGGAGACGAGGACCGTGTCGCGGTCGGCGTCCAGGCCGGCCGCCGCGGCGTCGGCCAGGGCTCCGACCTGGGCGTCCATCTCCGGCTTGACGCCTTCGGGAGCGGACCCGGTGCCGGTGATCCAGGCGGCGACGGCCGCCGGGTCGGCGGTGTCCAGGATCCTCGCGACGACCAGCTTGCGGCGGTCGATGTCCGCCTGCGAGAGGAACGTCCGTGGCGGCACGGTCGGTTCCGAGGCGAGGGCGGCCCGGCCGACCGTGGCCGCGCCGACGGCGGCCGCCCCGGCCGTGACCAGCCCGAGAAATCGCCGTCGACTGGCCGCGCCGCCATGGGCGGCGCCTGAACTCTTCTGCATGCCGTGCCCGACTTCCCGTTCCCGGCACCGGTTCCGTACACCGGCGGACGAACGAGAATCGCACAGATGTCCCTTGCTCCGACAGGGGCAACGGCCGTCCAACACCGCCTGCTGCGGCACAAGTTAGGCAGCCGACCGACGGGCTAGGGCCGGTCCGGCAGGGAGGCCGTCAACTGTTCCCATGCCTCGTGGACCTGCTCACCCACCATCCCGAACTGTGTGATCACCGCGACGCACCGACCGTCCTCGTCGTCCAGTTCGAGCGCCGACGTCGGCCCGTGCGCCGCCGTGGACCGGACCAGATGGCAGGCCCCGACCCCCGCGAGGTCGATCTCCACCGAACTGTTCTCGATCGCCGCGAACACCCGCCCGCCGACGGTCCGGTCGGTGACATGGACGCGGCCGTTGCAGGCCTGCATGGCCGCCGGGGCGAACACCGCGACACCGATGGGGAGCCCGACGGAGCAGACGTGGTCGAGCACGGCGGGAAGGACGCCGACGTCGATCGGCCGGTGCTCGCCGCCGTACTCCTCGAACGCCGCGCGCCGGGCGGTCCCGCCGTCCGCCAGGACCGCGTCCAGCTGGGCGAGTTGGTCGCCGTGCTGCCAGGGCGGCACCTCGGGAGGCGCGGACCGGGCGGCCGGTGACCCGGCGTCGATCGTGCCGACCAGGCCGGTCAGCAGCCGGTCCCCCTCGGACAGCAGCCGCCCCTGGTGCACGGTCCGGCCCACCGCGTCGAGCAGGTGGAGGGCGACGGACCCCGTGTCCTCGTCCCGCGCGACCACGGCGGACGTGACGCCGTCGGCGTCCATGCGCAGCGCGATCGAGCCCGGCCGGACGGCGAACGCGTCGCCGCGCAGGCTCGGGACCGCATAACTGCCGGCCTGGTCGATCCGGGCGACCGGCCCGCCGGTGACCGCCTGGACGTACTGGAAGAGCGTCAGACAGCGCGCGAGTTCCGGCATCCGCGCGTCGATCAGCCGCGCGGTGCCGTTCCGCCTGCCGCAGCAGCCCTCGAACGCGCAGTGCCGCTCGGGATGGTCGTCCGCCATGCTCAGTACACGTCCCGTACGTAGCGCTTGGCCCGGCGCAGGTCCGCGAGGTACTCGGCGGCGTCGTCGCCCCCGCGTCCGCGCTGCTCGGCGATGACGCCCAGCAGCGCCGCCTCGACGTCCTTCGCCATCCGGGAGGCGTCGCCGCAGACGTAGACGTGCGCGCCGTCCTCCAGCCACCCGTACAACTCCCGCGACCGCTCCCGCATCCGGGTCTGCACGTACACCTTCTCGGCCTGGTCGCGGGAGAACGCGAGGTCCAGTTCGGTGAGCACGCCCTGCTGTCGCAGCTCGGTCAGCTCGTCCTCGTACACGAAGTCCGTGGCGCGGTGCTGATCGCCGTAGAACAGCCAGTTGCGGCCGGCGGCGCCCCGCGCGGCGCGCTCGTGCAGGAAGCCGCGGAACGGCGCGATGCCCGTGCCGGGGCCGATCATGACCATCGGGGCGTCGTCGTCCGCCGGGACGCCGAAGGAGGCGTTGGGGTGGAGGTAGACGCCGACGGCCGCGTCCGCGCCGACCCGGTCCGCGAGGTAGGTCGACGCGACGCCCTCGTACCGGCCGTACCGCACGGAGGCGACCGTGAGGTGGATGCGGTCCGGGTGGGCCAGGGGGCTCGACGAGATCGAGTACTGCCGGGCCTGCAACGGCCGCAGCAGGGGCAGCAGTCCGGTCAGGTCGGGGGCGGCGGAACCGGCGTCCCGCAGCAGGTCCAGCACATCGCGGCCCCAGAGCCACGAGTCCAGGTCGGACCGGTCGCCGTGCGCGACGATCGCGGCCAGCTCGCTCGCCGGCGCCCGCTCGGCCAGCTCCGCGATCAGCTCCTTCGACGGGGTGCGGATCTCCCGTCCGGCGAGTTCCCCGCGTTCCTCGGCGCCGCTCGCGCCCAGGTGTGCCAGCAGCGCGTCGACGAGCGCGTCGTCGTTCACCGGGACGACGGCCAGCGCGTCCCCCGCCCGGTACGCGATGCCGCTGTCGCCGAGGTCGAACTCGTAGTGGCGGATCTCCTTCGCGCTGCCCGGCGCGGACAGCAGCCGGTTCACCGCGAGCCGGGAACGGTACGGGGTGCGCTTGTTCCAGGGGGAGCGGGCCGGGGCGACCGCGCCCGGGGCCGTGCCTGCGCCCGTACCTGTACCCGTACCCGTGCCCGGGCCCTTCGCTCCGGTCTCGGCGGCCAGCAGGTCCAGGACGGCCGCCGTCCACTCCGCCGCCGGCTCCTCGAAGTCGACGTCGCAGTCCACGCGGTCGTGCGACCGGCTCGCCCCCAGCTGCTCCAGCCGGGTGTCGATGAGCTTCGCGGCCTGGCAGAAGTCGTCGTAGCCGCGGTCGCCGAGCCCGAGGACCGCATAGCGCAGGCCCTCCAGGCGCGGTGCCGTGTCGGACTGGAGCGCCGCCCAGAACAGCCCGGCGTTGTCGGGCAGTTCGCCCTCGCCGTACGTCGAGACGACGACGAGCACATGGGTCATCGCGGCGAGCCGTTCGGGCGTGACGTCGTCGAGCGCGGTGACGTTCCCGCCGAGGCCGCGTGCGCGGGCCCCGGCGACGACCTCGCCGGCGAGGAGCTCGGCGTTCCCGGTCTGGGTGCCGAACAGGACGTCGATCGTCGCGGCGGGCGCGTCGCCCGCCGCGGTGTCCCGGCGTCCGGCGGCCGCGATGCCGGCGAGGAACCCGGCGAGCCAGGCCTCCTGCGCGGCGGAGAAGGGTGCGTCGGCCGGGATGAGGGACCCGGTCGGGGGCGAGGTCGGGGGCATGAGGGTCACGCGGTCACCGTCTCGGTCGGGGCCTGCGGGGCGAGACGGGAGGCGATGTCCTCCAGCGCCGCGTTCGCGAGCAGCTCGTCGAACCGGGCGGCGCGGACGCGGCCGGCGTTCTTCGTGGTCTGGTGGACGATCCAGCCGTAGGTGCCGGGGGCGTCCACGCTGAGGTTGTTGCGCTGCTTCAGCGCCCGCTTGTAGTCGTCGAGGCGCTTGATCGCGATGAGGGTCGCCAACTCGCCGTCGTCGAACCGCTCCAGCGTGCCGCGCAGATACTTCACGACCCGCTGCTTGACGAAGAAGTCCTCGGTGAGGACGAGGTTGCGGACGGCCTCGGCCACCCGCGGATCGTCCGGGCCGCTCGCCCCGGGCACCCGCTTCAGCGCGAGGTCCTGGGCGACGCCGAGCACCGTGTACGAGGACAGCAGCGAGAACATGTCGTCGCTGCCCTGGTCGCCGAAGGCCGGGGCCCGGCCGTCGAGCACGGTACGGCGGTCGCGGTAGTCGACCTTGAACGCGCGCAGCTTGTCCGTCGCGATCGAGGTCGCCAGCTCGTCGAGGAGTTCGCCGCGGGTCGCCGCGGCCAGGATCTCCGTGGAGTCCTGGTAGAGGAGCAGCGCCCGGGGCATTCCGCAGTACACGTGCTCCCGCTCGCTCTCCCAGTTCTCCAGCAGCCGGGCCGCGAGCGGCGAGCCGGTGGCCTCCACATGCCACTCCAGCAGCAGCCGCACGGCCTCCTCGTGGAAGGCGCCGTGCGCGGTGTCGGTCACCGGGAACACGAGCAGCGAGTCGGCGCTGACCCGGCCGCCCAGCTCGCCCGACGGGTCGTACTGGTACAGGAAACCGCCGCTCATGCCGTTGCCGAGGCCCTTGCCGAAGCCGCCGAGGTTGAGCACGGTGCCGCCGGTCATGTACTCGCAGCCGAAGTCGCCGACGCCCTCGACGACCGCGGTCGCGCCGGAGTTGCGCACGGCGAACCGGTCACCGGCCTCGCCCTGCACGAACGTCCGGCCGCCGGTCGCGCCGAACAGCGCGAAGTTCCCGACGAGCACGTTGCCGCCGCGCTGCGCGCTGCCGCCGCCCGGGGCGCGGACGACGATCCGCCCGCCGCTCTGGCTCTTGCCGACGCCGTCGTTCGCGGTGCCGGTGTGCTCGAGCGTGATGCCGTCGTTGCAGAACACGCCGTACGACTGCCCGGCGGACCCGGTGGTGCGGATCCGGACGGCGTCGTCGACGAGCCGGCGACGGCCGCGGTCGTCGGTGGTGACGGTCGTGACGTCGGCGTCCTCGAGCTGGTGGTTGAGGAGGCGCTCGACGTCGATGGAGAGCTGCCCGCCCACCGACTTGTCGCTGTTGCCGAGGTGGATGCCCTCGACCAGCAGGGCCGGCTCGCGCCGGTCGACGAGCGCGGCCCGGACCCGCTCGACGAGGGCGTCGTCGGTGGTGAAGTCCTTCTCCAGGTACTCCGGGTCGGCGACGACCTTCTCGGGCACGCGCGCGAGCAGCCGGCGGACGTCGAGGCGCCCGACGCTCGCCGGGTGGTCGAGGAGCTGGAGCAGGTCCGTGCGGCCCCGGGCCTCGCGCAGGGAGCGCAGGCCGAGGCGGGCGAGGATCTGCCGGACGTCGTGCGCGATGTTGAGCAGGTACTGCGCCAGCGCGCGCGGATCGCCCTCGAAGGCCTCGGGGTTCGTGGTGAGCCCGGCGGGACACTTCACGTTGCAGTTCTTCGCCATGACGCAGCCGAGCATCATGAGCGCGGTCGTCCCGAACTCGAAGCTGTCGCCGCCCAGCAGCGCCGAGGTGACGACGTCGCCGCCGGTCTGGTGCGCGCCCGAGCAGCGCAGGACGACCTTCTGCCGCAGCCCGTTCGCGACGAGCGCCTGGTGCACCTCGGCGACGCCGATCTCCGCGGACCGTCCCGCGTACTTGAGGCTGGTGACGGCCGCCGCGCCGGTGCCGCCGGTGTTCCCGGCGACGTTGATCACGTCCGCGCCCGCCTTGGCCACGCCGACCGCGATGGTGCCGATGCCCTCCGAGGACACCAGCTTCACGATCACCCGCACCCGCGCGGCCTTGCAGTCGTGGATGAGCTGGGCGAGGTCCTCGATCGAGTATGTGTCGTGGTGCGGGGGCGGGGAGATCAGCTCGATGCCCGGGGTGCCGCCGCGGGCGGCCGCGATGTCGACGGTGACCTTGGGCGCGGGCAGCTGACCGCCCTCGCCGGGCTTCGCGCCCTGCCCGATCTTGATCTCCAGTTCCTGGAGCATCGGGTCGGCGAGATAGCCCGCCCAGATGCCGAACCTGCCGGACGCGAACTGCTTGATGCGCGAGCCGCGGATCGTGCCGTACCGGGAGTGGTGCTCGCCGCCCTCCCCGCTGTTCGACAGACCGCCGACCATGTTCGTGCCGTGCGCGACGGCCTCGTGCGCGGTCGCCACGAGCGCGCCGTGGCTCATCGCGCCGGAGGCGAGCGCACGGGTGATCTCGTGCGCGGGCTGCACGGCGTCGAGCGGGACGCTGCCGGGGGCGTCGTCGAGGAGCGCGAGCAGGCGCGCGGCGGTGCCGGTGGCGGCGACGGTGACGCCGTCGACGTCCGCCCGGAGGGTCTCGACCTCGCCGGGGTGCGCGAGCGCGAGCCCGGCGGCGAGCGCGGCGTGCCGCTCGGCGCCGTCGGGTCCGGGGGAGGTGAGCCGCAGCCGGACGGCCCCGTCCTCGGCGGATCCGTCCTTGACGGCCCCGTCCTCGACGGACGCGACCACTCCGCGGACCGTCACGCTCGCGTTCCCGGTCGTGGAGAACCGGCCGAGCTCGCGGGCGAAGTCCGCCGGGGTGCGCAGCCCCGTGACGTCCGCGGGCAGCGCCAGCACGTCACGCAGCGCGGACGGCCGGCGGGACCGCTCCTCGTGGGTCGTCCGCAGGAAGGCGCGGTACCCGGGGGTGATCCGGAACGCGTCGATCTCGGCGTCGCTGAGAGCGTCGTAGCCGGTGTTGCGGTACGCGGCGTCGGTGATGCCGAACGCGTCGTCGAGCTGCCCGAGTGTGAGCAGCCGCAGCGCGTCCGGGTCGCCGTCGCGCTGCCGGCCGAACTCCGGCCGCTCCTCGGTCATGCCGCCGAACCCGCGCACGGCGTTGACGCCGAACGAGTGCCCGGCCCCGTCCGACCGCTCCTTGAACAGCCCGAGCAGCGGGATCTGTTGTTCCGTCTCCACACTGCGGGCCCGCTCGTGCCAGTCGGTCGTGGCCTGCGCGATACGGGCGAACCCGACGCCGCCGACGGGGGCGTCCATGTGCGGGAAGGCCCGCGCGAACACGTCGTCGCGGGTGTCGAGGTAGTTCGGTTCGAAGAACGCGCCGCCGATGTAGCTCTCGGCGGTGCACAGCCCGACCCGGCCCATGGTCTTGGCCAGCGACTTCTCGGCCGCCTTGCGGAACTTCGCCAGCGCCCGGTCGGTGTCGGTGACCTCGCCCGCGGGGGCGGGCGCGCTCGGGTACCTCTCCTCGGCGCGCAGCCGCGCGCTCAGGCTGTAGACGGCCGAGGCGCCGAAGCCGAGCGCGGTCGCCACATGGTGCGACGACAGCAGCTGACCGCTCTCCGCCACGAGCGAGGCGCGCAGCCGCAGCCCGGTCTCGATGAGGCGCTGGTTCACCGCCGCGACGGCGAGGATCACCGGCAGCGGCGCGCGCGTCGACGAGATGGCCCGGTCGGTGAGGACCGCGATGCCGCCCCCTTCGCCGGCGAACCGCTCGACGTCGTCGCAGAGCCGGTGGAGCGCGGCGCGCAGCGAGTCGGCGTTGGCGGTCTCGTCCCCGGCCACCGGGTCGTAGAGCATGTCGAACCGCTCCAGCGGCACGATCCGCTGGTCGCGCAGCCGGACCATGTCGAGGTGCCCGAGCACCGGCGAGGAGACGACGAGCTGCCGCCCGCCCGCGCTCCCGGTGCCGTCCGGCTTGGGGCCGAGCGCGACCCGCATGCTCATGCCGTCGGCCTCGCGGATGCTGTCCAGCGGCGGGTTCGTGACCTGGGCGAAGCGCTGCGAGAAGTACTTGGCCATGCCGCCCTCGGTGTCGCTGAGCGCGTTGATGGCGTTGCCGTAGCCCATCGCCGAGATGCGTTCCGACCCGTCGGCGAGCATCGGGTCGAGCATGAACCGGAAGCTCTCCTGGTTCAGCGAGTACGCCACGTACCGGCCGGCGAGGGTCAGGTCGCCGTCGTACCCGAGCGTCGTGGTGCCGCGGTAGTAGTCGGGAGCGGGCAGGTCGTCGAGGTTCACCCGGGCCGCGTCGAGCAGCTCGCTGTAGGGGCGGCGCGCGGCGAGGGCGTCGAGCACCTCGCGGGTCCGCATCCGCCGCCCGGTGCGGTGGTCGACGACGAGCATGCCGCCGGCCTCGATCCGCCCCCGGTGCACGACGTCCTCGTCGGGGAACGCGACCTGACCGGCCTCCGACGCCACCATCAGGTACTCGGCGGTCTCGACGGTGCGCAGCGGGCGCAGGCCGAGCCGGTCGAGGCGGGCGCCGATGACGTCCCCGTCGCTGAAGATGACGGCTGCCGGGCCGTCGTTCTTCTCCTCGTAGAGGGAGAAGTACTCGAGCATGTCCCGGACGGCGTCGGGCAGGGTGCGGTCGTTCTCCCAGGCGGGCGGCATGAGCGAGACGACGGCCTCGACGAGGTCCAGACCGTCGTCGAAGACCCGGCTCTGGAGGGTCTGGTCGAGCCGGCTGGAGTCGGACTGCCCGGGCGGCCGCACGATGCTCCGGGTGCGGGCCCGCGCGAGGGCCTCGTCGCTCAGCCGGTTCTTGCGGTCGGTGTTCAGCTCGCCGTTGTGCGCCATGAGCCGGAACGGCTGCGCCATGGTCGGATGCGGTTCGGTGTTCGTGGAGAACCGGGTGTGGAAGTACAGCGACCGCACGGAGTGCCGGGGGTCGCGGAGATCCCGGAAGAATCCGATGACCTCACCGGAGTTGAGCCGCCCTTTGAGCACCTGCGTGCGCGCGCTCAGCGACAGCACGTACAGCCCGGCGTACCGGTCCCGGTCGTCGGCGTAGGCGACGGCCTCGACGGCGAGCAGGGCGCGGTTGGCCGCCGAGTCGACCTCATCGCGCCGCCACCCTGCCGGGGCCCGGAACACCCACTGCACGATGGGCAGCTGGTAGGCCTCGGCGGCGGGCCGGGCCACGGAGTGGTCGACCGGCACCTCACGGACGAGGAGAACCTCGAAGCCCTGCGCGGCGAGGGACCGCCCGACGAGCTCGACGGCGTCGGCGCGGCGGCGTCCGGCGTCGGTCGGCACGAAACAGTTGGCGACGCCGAAGTGCCCGGCGAGCAGTTCCTGACCGGTGAGCGCGCCGAAGAACTCCACGGACAGGTCGACGCTGACGCCCGCGCCGTCGCCGACCCCCTCGGCGGACTTGCCGCCCCGGTGCGGGATGGCGCGGAGCGCCTCGTCGCCCCGGCGGATGACGTCGTGGCTCGGCGTCCCGTCGAGGCGGGTGATGAAGCCGACGCCGCAGGCGCTGTGGTCGCGGGCAGGGTCGTACAGACCGAAGGGGGAGTGATTCACGGGCCCGTCCTGTGAGCGGTGCTGGGGGCGGACGGCCAGGCTGCGTCGGTGAAGCGCTCGCCGTGGGCGGATCGGCCGGTGTCCCGGCCGAGGCCCTGAGTGGTGCGAATGCGTACGGTAAGGGTTACCTAACTTCTCTGGCAAGTGTGTATTGCCCATCGATACGCGACTCGGCATACGACTCGGCATACGAGTCGGTATACGACGTTACGGCATAGGCCTCGGCGTCGAAGTGCGCCAGCCGTCGCCGCATCCGCCCCGTCGACCACGGCCAGCTGAAGCTGTTGCGGCCGTTGCCGTCGAGGTAGTAGCTGGAGCAGCCGCCCGCGTTGTAGACGGTGGACGGCAGCGCCTGCTGGACCTCGGCGTTGAAGGCCGCCTGCACCTCGGGCCGTACGTCCATGGCGGCCCAGCCCGCCGAGCGGAAGTGGCGCACCGCGCCCGCCAGGTAGTCCAGCTGCGCCTCCAGGACCATGTACGCCGAGGAGTGCCCGGTGCCGAGGTGCGGCCCGAGCAGGACGAACGCATTGGGGAAGCCGCTGACCGTGGTGCCGAGGTAGGCGTCCGGGCTGCCCTTCCAGTGGTCGTCGAGGTTGGCCCCGTCCGTGTCGAACACGCGCCGGCCGATGGGCATGTCGAGGATGTTGAAACCGGTGCCCAGGATGATCGTGTCGACCTCCGCGCCGCTGCCGTCGGCCCCGATGACACGGCTGCCGTCGACGGCCTCGACCGCGGTGGCGTGCACGCTGACATTGGGCCGGGTCAGGGCCGGATAGTAGGTGTTGGAGAGCAGGAGCCGTTTGCAGCCCAGGGTGTAGTCGGGGGTCAGCGCCCGCCGCAGCCGCGGGTCCTTGACGGTGGCCCTGAGGTGGAGGGTGCCCACCTTCTGCACGGCCCGCAGCAGAGCCGGGCGGCGGAAGCCGACGCCGAGGGCCTCCAGCGCCGCGTACTCCGCGTTCCGCAGCGCCCGCTGAGCGCCCGGAACGTGCCGCAGCAGCCATCGTTCGGCGCTCGGCACCCGGTGGTCGGGCTTGGGCAGCACCCATTGGGCGGTGCGCTGGAACAGGTGCAGCCGGCCGACCCGCGGCTGGATGGCCGGGACGAACTGCACGGCCGAGGCGCCGCTGCCGATGACGGCGACGCGTGCGCCGGCGAGCTCGTGGTCATGGCGCCAGCGCGAGGAGTGGAAGACCTCGCCGGGGAAATCGTCCAGACCAGGTATGTCGGGAAGCAGCGGCTCGTGCCAGGGCCCGGCCGCCGCGATCAGGAAGCGGGCCGTGTAGCGGTCGCGCGTGGTCTCGACGTGCCAGCGCGCTTCGCGCGGGTTCCACTGCGCCCGGATGACTTCGACGCCGAACCGGACGAGCGGGGTGATGCCGTACGCGGCGGCCGTGTCGCGGAGGTAGGCGCGGATCTCGGGCTGGCCGGCGAAGGCACGCGTCCACTCCGGATTGGGCGCGAAGGAGTAGGAGTACAGCGCGGAGGGGACGTCGCAGGCGCAGCCCGGGTAGGTGTTGTCCCGCCAGGTGCCGCCCAGGTCGTCCGCCTTCTCGACGAGGACGAGGTCGCGCACACCGGCCTCGCGCAGCTTGATCGCCGCTCCGATGCCGGACAGGCCGCTGCCGATGATCAGCGCTTCGACGTGACGGGTCTCGCGGATGACGGTTCCGGCCGGGCTCTCCGGGCTCTCGGGGATCTCCGGGTTCTCCGGGTTCTCCGGGTTCTGCGGGCTCTCGGGGCTCTCGGGGTGTGGCATCTCAGGCTCCTGTCCGGGCGTCGGCGGTGTGCACGGCATCGCGGACGAGGGCGCGTGTGGTGCGCAGGGACGTCTCCAGCACGGTCAGACGGCGCCGGGGGTCCATGAAGTTGCCGCCCATCACCTCCAGGTCGGCGGCGGCGGGCTCGATCCGGACGACCCGGACGCCCGTCGCCCGCAGGGCCGCGCACTCCGCGTCGAGTGTGCGGGTCATGACGCGCCGCAGCAGCGCTTCCGCCCGTCCGAGTCCGCGGCGCGGTCCGGGCGTGCGCGAGCTCATCGGCGCGATGACGTACACCTCGTCGAGCCCGCCGCCCGCCAGGAGGTCGGCGGAGGCGGTGGAGAGGATGCCGCCGTCCGCGTACCGCCGGCCGTCGATGCGCACCGGGGGGAACCAACCCGGCACCGCCCAGGATGCGCGAAGCGCGTCCCGCAGGGCGACCGGCCGGGTGCCGGGGTGCCCGAAGACCGTGCGCCGGCCCGTGTCGAAGTCGGTGGCCACCAGCCAGGTCGCCGGATGCCGGACCCACTGTCCGGCGGGCGCCAGGAAGTCCGCGAGGACCGCCATCCGGCGGTTGTCGCCCCGCCCCTGCGGCAGCATGCCGGACAGCCCGGCCGGCACGGGAACGCCGCGGCGCAGCGCGCGGCGCGCCAGCCCCGGAGATCCGGGGAACGCCGCGGGCCTCGGCGGGATCGCCCGGGGCGCAGCCGCGAAGTGCCGGACCAGCTCGGGCCGGGCGTCCTGGCCGGCCAGTTGCGCGGCCAGCAGATCCGCCACGCCGATGCCGCCGCCGAGCATCGCCGCCACCTCGGCCCCGGCGGAGGTGCCCACCAGGACCTCGGCCTCGCGCGGGTCCCATTGCAGGGCCTGCTGGAGCGAGTGCAGGGCGCCGATGGTCCAGGCGGCGCCGAGGGTTCCTCCACAGCCGAGAGCCAGTCCGCGGGAAGGGGTCGTGGAAGGGGGCGTGGAGGGGGGCGTGGAGGGGGGCGTGGAAGGGGACGTGGGAGGGGTCGTTCGCTTGCCCGGTGTTGCGGTCACTGCGTTCTCCGCCCATTCGGGATACCGACGAGATCGGGATACTAGCGGTATCCGAATGCGCTGGACAGATACGAGTGGACAGTCCGAGCCGGAGTTAGGATCCGAGAGCTTCAGGAGCTCGGGAGAGGGAGCGAGACATGGCCCGCCTCAGCCGCGCCGAGAGTCAGGAACGCACGCGCGAGCGGCTCGTCGCCACCGCGCGGCAGTTGTTCCTCCGCGACGGCTACAGCGCCACTTCGCTCAGCGACGTCGCGGAGGCGGCCGGCTACTCCAAGGGCGCCGTCTACTCCAACTTCCGCAGCAAGGACCATCTGTGCCTGGTGGTCCTCGACGACATCCGGGCCGACCAGCTGACGCTGCTCACGGATTCCGTCATGCGCGGCGCCCGGATCGACGATCGCCTGGCGAACTTCGCCGCATGGGGCGAGGAGCACATCGGGGACGAGGCCTGGACCACGCTGGAGGTCGAGTTCCTCGCCGGCGCCCGGCACGACGACGAGCTCCGGCGGGAGATCGCGGCCCGCGCCGCCATGATCCACGAGATGCTCGCCCAGCTCCTCGACGCGCTGGCCCAGGAGTTGGGCGTCACGCCGGCCATGCCCGCCGACCAGGCCGCGCGGACCCTGCTCGGTCTCGGCATCGGACTCGGCGTCCAGCGGATCGCCGACCCGACCATCCCCACCGCCGTACTGACCGACACCCTCCGGCTCATCCTGCGCCTGCCCGACTAGGTTCGCCTCTCGGTGCGTTGTCAGTGCCCCCGGTTAGGGTCGCAGGTGCGCGGTCGGCTTCCGAGGTGTCCAGCTCTGTAAAGCAGCTGCATCCCCGAATCTGTCCGGGGGCGGCCCGGTGTGAGAGCCGGGACCCAACCGACGGTCGGGCCCAGTCGATGGCCAAGAGGTGACCTGTCAGCGCCGGCCGCGCACCCCTTCCGCCTACCCGGGCCGCTCGGCTCAGCGCTGGATCATGTTGAACTCGTATCCCGCCTCTTGGAGCCTGATCGCCGTCTCCTGGATGTCCTCGCTGCGGAACTCCCGCCAGGTTTCGAGCAGTGCGGCGATCGGCGGCAGGAGCTGCACATCCTCGACCCGGGCAGGAGTGCCCCAGTGCGGGATGACCAGCGGTATGCCGTGCTCGCTCACCTCCCCGACCTCGACGTCGAAGGGGTACCAGTTCAGCGTGTGGCCGTCGAAGCCGGCGTCGAGGACGACCAGGCCGTTCGCGAAGGGCTCGCCCGGGAGCTCCAGCGCCGTGCGCAGGTCGCAGTCCTCCCACGCCACGAGGAGCCGGGTCGCCATGAGCACCGAGGGGAACAGCCCCAGGTCCGCGACTGCGGACGCCGCGTCCGCGCCGCGGTAGAAGAGCCGACAGGTGATGAAGCCGATGTAGGGCTGGTCCATGTCCTCGGCCAGGATGTGGACCTGGGGCCGGGGGCAGGTACCGGTCTTCCGCAGCAGTTCCTCGCTCGCGCGCAGAATGACCTCGGACAGGGTCTCGACCAGATCTGTCATGCGGTCACGCTATGCGTTCGGCGTATCGTGCACAGGAGAACTTGATGTTGAGGGGCGCGCACCGTGAAGTCGGGTGCGCGCGACAGGCGTTGGGGGGCGCGTGCGGAAGCGGTGGGCGACGGCTGTCCGGTCCAGACTCGACGGTGCGGCCGGTCCGTACGGCCTGCTCGACCCTGCCGCCCTGACCGAGGCGGTGGAGCTCTTCGCCGGTACGACCCGCACCCAGGACATCGTGGAGACCTGCCACCTCGTCGGGACGCTGCACTGGCGGCGGGGGCTGGCGCTCGCCGACGCACGCGCCCTGCCCGAGGTGCGGACGGCCACCGCGCTGCTCGTCCTCGTGAGCCTGCTGAAGCCCGATCTGCCCTTGCCCGAGCCGGTGCCGCGACCGCCCGGGCCGCCCTTGAACCCGGACGGCGAGGCGACGTGGGAGAACCTGCTCCAGGTGCTGGCGTCGCACCTCGACGGCGGCGCCGACGCGCACGCCGCGCGGCTGACGATCCACGCCGCGCGCAACGCCGTGGCCGATGCCGTGGCCGATGCCGCGGCCGGCACCGCCGACGATTCCGCCTTGCTCGTCGGCCGGCTGAGGACCCTGGGAACGGCCTGGCAGCGCCTGTACGAGCACACGGGGGAGCTCGCCGACATCCAGCAGGCCGTCGCGGTCGCCCGTGGTGCGGTGGAGCGGTCCGCCGTCGGGAGCACGGACCGGACGATGTGCCTGCACAACCTGGCCGAATCCCTCCGCGCGCTGTTCCAGCGCACCGGCGATGTCCGACATCTGCGGAAGGCGGTCGACGTCGGTCGGGCGGGGGTCCGTGCGATGTCGCCGGTGGACGAGAAGCGGTACGTGCCCCTGGGCGGGCTGGCCGACTCCCTGCGGATGCTGTACGAGCGCTCGGACGACGCCGCCCTGCTGGATGAGGCCCTGCGGCTGAGCACCACCGCGCTGGAGGCCTTACCGGACTCGGACCAGGCCAGGTCGGTGGTGCTCGTGAACGCCGCCCTCCTGCTGAGCCACCAGTTCGCGCGCACCGGGGACCAGTCGGTCCTGGCCGAGGCGATCGCCATGTCGCGCGGCGCGGTCGGGGCTGCGCCACGCGGTACGCCGATCCGGCAGACGGCCCTGAACAACCTCGGCGACCTGCTCAACACGCTCTCCGACCGCACCGGGGACATGGCCGCGCTCGACGAGGGCATCGAGGCCGCGAGCGCCGTCGTCGACCTGCTGCCCGCCGGGCACCCCGACGGACCGCGCTACCGGTCGACCCTCCTGCGCATGCTGAACCAGCGCTTCAACCGGACGGGAGACGTGCGGGCCCTCGACCGCGCGATCGTGCTGGGCGACGAAGCGGTGGAGGCGACGCCCGAGGACCATCCGAATCGATGGATGTATCTGGCGAACCTCGCCGTCGTACTGAAGGCCAGTGCCCGCCGGGCGGAGGACCTCGGCAGTCTGCGGCACGCCATCGCGTTGGAGCGCGAGATGGCGGAGCTCGCCTCCCGCGCGGGCGGCCGTGACCGGGCCGCCGTGCTGGCGAACCTCGGCAACTCCCTGCGGCTGCACTTCGAGCAGTCGGGGGACCCGGCCTCGTTGGAGGAGGCGATCGCGGTGGGCCGCACCGCCGTCGACGGGACCGCCGAGGACCATCACTTCCGGGCGCACTGCGAACTGAATCTGGCGCTGTCGTTGTCGTTGTCGCTGTCGCCGGGCATCCGCGGTGGGCGCCGGCCGCTTGTGAGCGCGGAGGACGGGCGGCAGGCCGACGACGGGCGGCATGCCGAGGAGGCGCTCGGCCTCCTGGAGACGGCGGCGTCCCGGGCCGGCGCCCCGACCGCGGTCCGGCTGTCCGCCGCCCGGGAATGGGGCGAGCTCGCGATGGCGATCGGCCGGCCCGCGCAGGCGGCGCGCGGATTCGCCCTCGGCGTGGCACTGCTGCCCCGCCTCGCGGCTCGTGGCCTCCTGCGCTCCGATGCGACGCGATGGATGACCGAGTACTCCCGTCTGGCGAGCGACGCGGCCGCCTGCGCGCTTGCCGCCGGACTGCCGGACCGGGCGGTCGAGGTGCTCGAAATGGGACGCGGTGTGCTGCTGGCGCAGGCCCTGGAGTCCCGAACGGATCTCACCGAACTGCGTGAGCGCGCCCCGGACCTGGCCGACCGGTTCGATCACCTGTGCGCCCGCCTGGACGACTCCACCACCGAGGGTTCCACGACGGACGGCTCGACCACCGACGGCTCGACCACCGACGGCTCGACCACCGACGGCTCCGACCTGATCGGCGCCGCCGAGGGCTCCGGAGGCGCGGCCGACCCGGATCTCCGCCGCAGGCTGGCACAGGAGCTGGAGGATCTGGTCGCCCGGATCCGGACACTGCCCGGTCTCGAGCGCTTCCTGCTGCCCCCGCAGGCCGCGCAGCTCGCCGCCGAAGCCCACAGCGGCCCCATCGTCATGGTCAACGTCAGCCGGTACCGGTGCGACGCGCTCGTGCTGACCGCCGCCGACGGCATCCAGGTGTGCGAACTGCCGAACGTCGACCACGACGACGTCCACGACCGCCTCCATGACATGCGCCGCCTTCTGGCGCGCAGCGGCAGCTCGCGCGACGCACGCATCGAGGCCGAACGGGTCATGGCGGAGGACACGTTGCCCTGGCTCTGGGACGACGTGGCGGAACCGGTCCTGGACCTGCTCGGTCTCACCCACCCCGTGGGCCGGACCGGCACGCGTCGCATGTGGTGGATCCCCTGCGGCCCGCTGGCGCACTTCCCGCTGCACGCCGCCGGCCGCCATCTTCAGGCGCCCTCCGCGGACGGGCGGCGGGAGACGGTCATGGACAGCGTCGTGTCCTCGTACACGCCCACCGTGCGGGCGCTGTCCCATGCCCGCGCCCAGCACACCCGGCGTACGACGCCGTCCGGGGAATCCGGTCCGCCGCGCGTACTGGCGGTCGCCATGCCGCACACGCCGGGCGCACGCGACCTGCCGGGCGCCCGCACCGAGTACCAGCACCTGGCCCGGATCTTTCCCGCGCTGGAGGGCCTGGTCGGGGAGGAGGCGACCCGCGAGGCCGTGCTGTCCCGCCTGGCCGCCCACCCCTGGGCGCATTTCGCCTGCCACGCCGGGGTGGATCCCGACGACCCGCACCGAAGTCACCTGCTGGTCCACGACCATGCCGCCCACCCGCTCGACGTGCGGGAGATCTCCCGGCTGCGGCTCGAGCGATCCGAGTTCGCCTATCTGTCCGCCTGCGCCACCGCCGTGACCGGACGCGACCTGGCCGACGAGGCCCTCCACGTCGTCACCGCGTTCCAGCTCGCCGGATTTCCGCAGGTCGTCGGCACGCTGTGGCAGATCAACGACACCATCGCCGTCGAGATCGCCGAGCGCGTCTACGCGCAGCTCGCCGCGGACGGCTTCGACGCCGCCCGCACCGGCGTCGCCGTGCATACCGCGATCGGACTGATCCGAGACCGCTACCCCGGTTTCCCGACCCTCTGGGCCGCGCACATCCACATGGGTCCGTGACCTGCTGCCGACGGCCACGGCAGGGGTGTACACGGCTATTGACCTGCGCAGATTCGCTGTGCTTCGCTCGCGGGTCGAAGAACGGGCGGGAACGAGGCCGGAAACGGCTCCGGAACGGCTCCGGAACGAGACCGGAACCACGCCGGAACCCGGACAGCCGACTTTCCGTCTTGCTTCGACGGACTGCTCTTCCTGCCGGAGAGAGCGGCCCCGGCTGGAGGGTGACGAACGAAACCCACCCCGAAACCACCAGAATCTAACAAAGCGGCCGAAATTGATACGTATAACACCGAAGGCGTCTTCGCGAACGGCGCGAATAGCCTGGAGAACGGCGTCCTCCGTGTGGCGTCGGCCACGGGCGAGACTCTGGGCCGTGGCGGGTGTCGCGGTCCTCGGATTCCTCATAGCGCTGGAGTCCGCCGCACATCGCTACGGCCTGCCGGGGCCGATCACCTGCCAGGTGCGCGAGGCGATATTCCCCCCCAAGTCGGGTGCTCTGCTCTACGCCAGCATGGCGTTGATGCTGGTGGTGCTCACCTGGCGGCAACGGTTCATCGCGACCGGTGTCGCGATCGGCATCGACGCCGTCGTCTGGCTGGTCCGTTGGGCGGTCGACGCCAAGGTGACCGAAGGCCACCCCTTCGGCACCGGCGCGTTGTGGGTGATTCTGGGCTACGCGGTCATCGCGGTCACGCGCCGCCGCGGCCATGAACGTGTGCTGCTGCTGAAGGGCGTCGGACTGGCTCTGCTGCTGGTGGCCGGCCGCAAGGCCGGAGACACCTGGCTGCTCATCACCTCGACGACCCGCCCGGTGGTGCTCGACCAGTACGTGGCGACCGCCGATCACGCGCTGGGCAACCCCTCGTGGGTGATGGGCCGGATCGTCACGGCCACCGGCCCGATCGGCTTCAATTTCCTCGACTTCGTCTACGGCAACCTCGCGGTGGCCGCGGTCCTGGTCGCGCTCTGTCAACTGCGCAACGTGGGGGCCGAGGGCCGCTTCCCGGGCCATCATCTGGTGCGCAGCTTCCTGGCGATCGGCATGCTCGGGCCGGCCATCTACATGATCTTCCCGGTGGTCGGACCGATCTTCGCCTACGGCGACGGCACCGAGCACTGGGCGGCGGTCAGCCTGTGGTCGGAGACGCACTCCACCGCGCAGTGGGCGGTGGCCGATCTGTGGCCGGGAACGCCGCCGCCGATCACCGCCCCGCACGGCATGCCGTTCGACAAGATCACCCCACGCAACTGCATGCCCAGCCTGCACACGGCATGGGCCGTCGCGATCTACATCCACTCCCGGAAGGGCCCGAGGACGCTGCGCTTCGCCGGCACGTTCTGGTTGATCGCCACGCTCTGCGCAACCCTGGGATTCGGCTACCACTACGGCGTGGACCTCGTGGCCGGCGTGGTGTTCACGCTCACGATCGAGGCGGCGCTGCGCTCGCTCGACCGCGGCTGGGACCGATCCGGGATCCGGCTGGTCGTCTACGGCACGACGGTCTTCACCGCGCTCCTGGTGTCCTACCGCTTCCTGCCGCTGCCGATGGCCGAGCATCCGTGGCTGTCCGGACCGCTCCTCATCCTGGCGATGACCTCGGTGATCTACGGCTACGTCCGGACCACCGCACTCGCCCGGCCGGAACCGCAGACCACCCCGACGCGACAGCCGGAACCGCAACACGAACTGATCTGAATCGGGTTGCGGCTCCGCCCCGTTCACTGTGACGCGGGTCACTGAAACAACGACTACGTGACGCCCTGGAGGCCCGGGCCGACAGCGTCGGCCGGGGTACGGCCAGGGGCGGCCCGCAGCAAGGTGCTGGGGCCGTCCACCGGCTCTGTGTGCGGTGTGGCTCAGTTGTCGTCGCGGATGGTGGTCGCGATGCCGTTGCTGATCACGACCTCCGCGCTGAAGCCCGTCTTGGCGGCCTTCTCCAGCTGTGCCTCGGTGCACTCGGCGCTGCCCTCGCCGCCCGGGCCGGTGTTGATGGCGTCGCAGATGTCGTCGTAGCCCAGGATCTTGGTGTCCTCGGAGACGAGGAACTGCTGCTCGGTGCCCTTCGAGTCGGAGACCGTGTACTTGCCCGGCGCCACGTAGGAGACGTTGCCGAACCAGGTTCCGTTGACGCCCTTGCCCCCGTTGACGCCCTCGACGACGGTCTCGCGGGAGTCGGAGGAGCCGCTGCCGGAGCCGGAGGACGAGCCGGAGGACGTGGACGGCGATTCGGCGGACCCGGACGTCGACCCGGAGCCGGTGTCCTGCTGTGCGGCACGCCGCTCGGTCACCAGGGTGGCGACGCCGTCCTTCATCTCCACGTCGGCGTTCACGGCGCCCTTCTTGACGGCCGTCTCCAACTCGTCCAGCGTGCACGGCGCGTCCACCTTGGACCCGGACACGCCGCATATGGTGCCGACGCCGTAGACCTCGGTGTCCTCGGCCACCAGGAACTGCTGGGCGTCCTTGCCCGTCACGGTCACGATGTACTTGCCCGAGGCGAGGTAGGTGACCTTGCCGTCCTTGAACGTCCCGCTGACACCCTTCGAGTTCTTGGAGTTCGACGCGTTCTCCGCGTCCGCCGTGGCGCCCGTTCCGCTCTTGCCGGACGAGTCGGCGTCAGTGCCGTTCTGGCACGCCGTCATCAGCAGCCCGGCAGTGATCGCAACGGTGGCGAAAACGGCCTTGCGCAGGTGGCGGTTCATCAGGGGTGGTTCCTTCCGAGGGGTGGGGGTAGCAGGGGCGCCGGCGGCGATTCCGCCGGATTCCTGATCTTGCTTCGAGCAAGACATTCTGAGTAGGACACTGGGTATGAGGGGCCGCAGCGCCCTGAGGTCACGGCCGTCGGCCCTTCAGGACAACGCCGTTGGCCCTTCAGGACACCGCCGTGGCACAGTCGTGACACGGCAACACGGCAACACGGCAACACGGCTTGGTCAGCCCCGGGCCACGGCGATGGCTCCCGAGAGCCGCTCTCCCGCTTCGTAGATCATGTACGGGACGCCGCCGTCCGTGCCGAAGGACGGCGCCGCGGCACGCCCGTACTCCGGAGCCGTGCTGCGGGAGTTGTAGAAGACGCCGAGGTGGGTGCGCTTGGCGAAGTCGTTGCCGACCTCGGTGATCATGATGTCGCCGCCGCTCGACTTGTCCTTGTTGTAGACGACGTACGTGCTGTCGTTGCGGTGGAGAAGGTGCGGACCGCCGACGTTGACCGCGTCGACGTCGGTGTGCCGGATCAGCGCCTGCTGGTCGTAGGTCCAGGTGCGGCCGTCGGCGGACCAACCCCAGTGGATGTCACGGTGGTCGGTGGTGTTGTTCAGCATGAAGAGCATCACGTAGCGGGCGCCGCGCGCGGGCAGGTCGTGGCGGAAGACCCGGGCGTACGACGTCTCCGTGGTGCCGGCCGGGAGCATGGACTTCGACAGCACGACCTTGTCGTACGTGAAGTGGATCCCGTCGGCCGAACGGGCGAGGCGGGTCGTGTGGTTCTCGCCGTGGAAGTACAGCCAGAACTCCTTGACGTCCGCGTTCCACAGCACGTGGGGCGACGAGACATGGCTGACGGAGTAGTGCCCCGCCCAGTTGTTGGAGACGATCGGGTTCGCCGGGTACTCCGTGAACGGCCCCTCCAGCGAGTCCCCGTACGCCAGACAGATCCCGCCGGGCGGGTCGTGCGGCGCGTAGTACAGGTAGTAGCGGCCGAGCGGGGAGCTCAGCTTGTCGTAGACGCCCCGGATGCACGGGAAGATGATCTCGCCGGTGGGGTTGTACTTCAGCTGGGACGCGGTCAGAAGAGTGCGCCTGTAGGTGTAGTCGGGGAATCCGCCGGGCGCTGCGGCGACGGGCTGGGCGCCCAGGGCCGTCCCGACGGCGAGAGCGGCTCCGGTGGCGGCGCCGGCGCGCAGGAGGAGACGCCGGTTGAGGTGGTGGTCGTGCATGGGGGGCTCCGATCGCAGGAACGGCAGAAACGGCGGGAACGGCAGGAACGGCAGCAGCGGCAGTAATGGCAGAAGGGCTCAGAGGTAGGTGGCGGCGGTGACGCACAGGCCTCCGAGGGCGACCGCCCAGACGTACGGCAGCGTCCGCACCATCACCTGTTGCGGAGTGACGCCCGCGTACTGGGCGCTCCACACGGTCTGGGTGCTGGTGGGGTCGGCGACGCCGAAGACCTGGTTGTACGAGGTGGCCATGCCCAGGACGGCGACCGCGGGGTAGATGCCGGCGGCGATGAGGACGCCGGCGATGCCCGCGCCGAGCCCGAACACGTTGAGCGGACCGCGGTAGAGGCACAGCGGGACGAGCAGCGTGAAGACCAGGACGAACAGCACCGGGTTCTGCGGACTCACGGCCTTGACCAGCGGTTCGAGTGCCTCCACGGCGCCCGGCAGCTTCACGGCCGCGAGCAGGACGCCGATGGCGATGAACAGGACGAGCGGCGGGGCCGCCACCTCGAAACCGCCGTAGAGCGTGCGCAGCAGCCGCGTGTTCATCTCGCCGGGCCGGGTGGTCGTGACCAGCGCGTACAGCACGCCCGCCAACAGGGAAGGGATGATGGCGAGTTCGAGGCCCAGGGCGAGAACGAGCGGGACGGCGGGGGCGAGCAGCGCGTACCAGGGCGCGTCGCCCAGCTCCTGGCGCCGTGAACGAGGCTTCGCACCTGAGGAGTCGGGGGAGTCGACGGACTTGAGCGACCAGGCGTGCTCCGTGCCCCGCCGACGTGTCTCGACCAGGACGAACGCGAGGGCCGCGACCAGCGCGAACGGGAACAGCTTCACCATGAAGCCGCGCACGGTCGGGACCGGCAGCTCCAGCGCGGTGGAGAAGAACTGCCACAGCGGCAGCTCGAAGGGGATGCCCACGGCGATGCCCATCAGCACCGTGCCCGCGGCCGTCACCTTGGGCACGCCGACGGCGATCATCGCGGGGATGCCGATGATCCCGGCGAGCATGGCGGCGGGCGCCGAGCCGGTCACCGTACCGACGAGCGCGGACACGGCGAGGACGCCGAGGGCGACGACGGTCGGGCGGTCACCGCCGAACTCCACGATCTTGCGGACGAGCGTGCCCGCGATCCCGGTCTCGTCGAGGAGTCTGCCCAGCCAGGAGCCCAGGACGATCGCGATCATGGTGGCGGCCAGGGTCGGCGCGCCCTCCTGGAGAACGGTGTCCAGCACGCTGTTCTTGCCGGTGAGCGGCGCCCCGGCGAGGAAGGCGATGACGACGGCGAGCAGCACCAGCGCAAAGGCGGTGGGCAGTCTGCGGGTGAGCATCAGGCCGACGCCGGCGGCCATGACGAGGAGGATGACGACGCCCATGGTCAGTTCTCTCTTCTCTGTCTTCCGGGCCGGGTGAGCGCCGTGCGCAGCGCGGCGGTGAGGAGCAGGGGGCTGCGCCCGAGCCCGCAGACGGTTCGGGCGTACGCGTGGGCGGCGACCTCTTCTGCACCGGCGACATGACCGGCCACGCGATGGCGGCCGAGCCGCAGCACGGTGTGGCCGAGCGCCTGCTTCAGCGCGGCCTTCGCCGGGCCGTGGTGCAGATGCGCGTGCACGGCCTCGTGGGCGAGCGCGGCGGCCCGCACCGAGCCCGGCGGATACCAGTCGCGCCAGCCCCGCGCGTCGACCAGCTCCTCGGCGAGGGCGAGCGTGTCGGTGTACAGCTCTACGGTCGGGGGCCGTGATGTGTAGCGGGCGAGCAGCATCCGCTCCAGACCATCGCCCCGCTCGACCACGCGCGCGGTGGAGGAGGGCACGGGGGCGAGGGCCAGTCGGGACCCGAACTCATCGGCTCTACGCGCCCATTGGCGGAGCAGCTCGGGGTCGCGCCCCTCGTGGGTGGGTGTGGCGGCCAGCAGCCGGACGCCCCATTCGATGTCGTCCACGGCGGTGAGTTCGGTGAGTTCGGTGGCCGTCATGACCGCACCTCCAGGACCGCGACCACCGGCTCGGCGGCCGCGCGCGCCCGCAGCTCGCTCTGGGCCAGCGCGAGCAGCGGCTGCGGATCGAGGACGCCGGACAGGTCGGCGATCCGGGAGCCGAGCAGCAGCCGCAGGGCGGGAGCGCGCACCCCGCCGTCGCCGTACGACGTCGACTCGCCCACCAGCCGGGCGAGCACCTCGGGTGCGCCGGCCACGGTGGTGGTCTCCACGTGGGCGTCGGCGGCGTGGTGGCGTACGACGCCGTCCATGTCGACGATCCGTACGGCGTGGCGGGTCGGCCGCAGCCGGCGGTGCGTCTCCGTCCCGTAGACGGTGTGGGCGGCGGTGCCCGCCAGGATGTGGACGGCGGCCGGGTCGGCCTTGAGACTGGCCGCCGCGGCACGCAGCCGCTCGGTGTCGTCGGCGCGATGGGCCCGGTCCTGGGTGCGCAGTTCGGTGGCCCCGGTGGCGACCGCGCGCACGGTGTGGGTCTGCGGGTCGACGGTGACCTCGACCTCGACGCCCTCGGCGGCGGCCCCCTGGGCGATGACCGCCCGCTCCGCCTCGGCACGGACGGCCAGGATCTGCTCCTGCGAAGCGCCGCCCGGCACGATCCGCTCGACCTGCTCCCGGACGAGCGCGAGGGCGACGCCGATGGGGCTGATCACCTCGTTGTGCCGGGCGATCCGCCCCTCCATGCCACTGCCGAGGGCGAGGTGCGGGGTGACGGACGCGGCCCCGCCGCCCCCGCCGACGAGGATGGCCGTGTCCTTGTCGAGGCGGTAGTCGCGGATCATCGCGTCCACCACCGACTTCACCTGGGCGACGCCCGCGTCGAGGATCCGCGTGGCCGCCGTCGCCACGTCGGTGCCGAGCGCGGCGGCCAGCGGGGCGATCGCGGCGCGCGCGGTCTCCGGGTCACAGTGGGCGAAGTCGCCCTCGGGGACCCGGCCGAGGGCGTTGGCGGCACAGGTCAGGGTGACGGCGAACCGCCCGCCCGCCGCGTCGAGCACGGCGTAGTCGGCGGGGTCGCCGGCCATGGGCCGGACGGTGGCGACGCGCGCGTCGCGCAGTTCGGTGGGCGAGGCGAAGCAGGCGTACGGCAGCCCCGCGATATGGGCGCTGCGCGGTCCGACGCCGGTGATGCGACCGTCTGCGATCCGCACCATGGACCCGCCGCCGACGCCGACCGTGCGCACGTCGAGGGCGTTCAGATACGAGGTCTTACCGAGGACGGTGGCGTGCCGGACGGCGACCTTGCCGCGCCGTACGACGCTGATGTCGGTCGACGTGCCCCCGGTCTCCAGGAACACGCCCTCGCTCACCCGCTCCTGCAGCAGCGCGCCCGCGACTCCGGCGGCCGGTCCCGACAGCACCGTCAGGAGCGGTCGGCGGCGCATCTCGTCGAGGGACATCACCCCGCCGTCGCAGCGCATCACCATCAGGGGCGCGGTCACGCCCGCCTTGGTGATGGAGGCGTCGACGAGGTCGGCGGTGGCCAGCATGCGCGGCAGGATCGCCGCGTTGACCACGGCGGTGCGGGTGCGCTTGTGCAGCCCGTACAGCGAGGTGATCTCGTGCGCGGCGGTCATCGGCAGCCCGTACGGCCGTGCCGCGTCCAACACCGCCTGCTCGCCCTCGGGCCGGTCGACGCTGAACGGCTGGCTGGCGACGAGGACTTGAGCGCTGTCCTCCTTGAGCCGCTCGACGGCGTGGCGGACGGCCGCCGTGTCGTCGGGGTCGGCGACATGCGCGTACACCAGCGGAAGCCTCTTGCCGGGGGCGAGTTCGAGCTTGCCGAACGAGGCGAGGCGGCGGGTGAACACCGCCGAGGGGCCGGTGCCGATGCCGATCAGTCCGACGGTCGCCACGTCGCCCTCCAGGAGGGCGTTGGTGGCCTGGGTGGTGCCGTGCGCGAGGAAGGCGACGTCGGTCGGGGCGCAGCCGGTCTGCTCCAGGAGCCGGTCGAGCGCCTCGACGATGCCGTGTGCGACGCCGTCCTCGTGGTGATGGCTGGTGGGGACCTTGACCTGCCCCAGGAGTTCGAGGGTCGTGGCGTCCACGGCCACGGCGTCGGTGAAGGTTCCGCCCACGTCGATGCCGACGCGTATGCGGGATGTGTTCATGTCAGGGCACCTCCTTGTACCGTCCGTACGTCCGTACCGTCCGTGTGCGGGGTGTTCAGCGGCCGTGCGGCCGCGCAGGGGTCGTCCTCAGTAGCCGCGTACGTCCGGCCAGTGGCGTTGCACTCCGTCGCGGTCGAGCAGGCGCGCGAAGTCCTCGAACCGTTTGTCCTCGGCCTGGACCTGGTGCGGCTCGACGTCCTCGGCCACACAGTGCGCGGCCAGCGCACCGGCGACCTCGCCGACGTTCCACTCCACCGGGTGCAGCCGGTAGCAGCCGTTGGTGATGTGGGTGGTGCCGATGTTCTTGCCGGCGGGCAGCAGATTGCGCACCCGGCGCGGCACGAGCGCGCCGAGCGGGATCTCGAACGGCACCGACCCGACGTCGATGTAGTTGTCGCCGCCGGTCGAGGGATGCAGGTCGATCCGGTACCCGCCGACGCCGACGGAGTCCCGGTACCGGGTGCCGCCGTACGGCCCGACGACGTCGATCGCCACGTCGTGCTCGGTGATCGTGGTGACGGCCTTGATACGGCGGGACTCGCGCACGTACGCCGCCTTGGCCAGCCCGTCCGCCGTGCCGGTCACGTCCGGGCGGATCCGCAGGCCGGGGAAGCCGGTGCCGCCGTCCGGGCGCGGGGCCTCGGTCTGCAGCCAGTACAGCAGCGACAGCGACAACTGCCGGGCCTCGCGCAGCGCTTCGGCCTCCTGCTCTCCGATGTACGGCTTCAACCAGTAGTCGTTCAGCGGCCAGTTGACGAGGGTGATGTCGGAGTCGAAGGCGCCCGGCACGTGCATCTTCCGTGCGAGCACACGGCGGAAGCCCCACAGCTCCTTGTCACCGGCGTCGGCGCTCTGGTCGGCGGAGACGGCGAGCGGGTCGAGTTCGGGATTCGGTACGAAGGTCCGCGCCACCGGCTCCAGCGTGCGCGGGTCGGGCGCCTCGAAGCCGAGCAGCGGGCCGGGCCAGAAGGCGGGCCGGTAGGCACGCCAGAAGTCGAAGTCGTCCGGGCGGTCGATCGTGTGGTCCTCGCCCTCGTGGTGGGAGAGCGCGAAGCAGACCGTGATGCCCTGCTGGTTGTCGGGCTGGGCCTCGTGCGGAGCGTGCAGTTCGTCGAACTCGGCCTGCGCCTCGGCCCCGGTCGCGTGCTCGACGCCCGCGAGGTGGAGAAGCTCGCCGGTCTCGGTGGCGTCCAGGACGTAACGGGCCGTGAGGGTGCGAAGCGTCCCGTCGCGCAGGTCCCGCAGGGTCACCGACCGGACGAGATCGCTGTCGGACTCGGCGGAGACCGGCCGGTGCTCGGTGAGCACCGTCAGCCGGCCCGCCGCACGATGGGGCGCGAGCATGCCCTCCAGGACGGCGAGGGCGACCCTCGGCTCATGGCAGAGCTTGCTGACGCGGCCCGCTCCCGGGTTGAGGTCGGTGAGCGCCAGGGCCTCGGCCCGCAGCGGGTACCAGTGCCTGTAATACCGCCGGATCTCCTCACGCAGCCGCCGGTACGAGGCGGTCGTGCCGAACCGCTCGACCCACGGGTGCTCGTCGGGCGGCACGCCCTGGCTGGTGAGCTGGCCGCCGATCCAGTCCGTCTCCTCGGTGAGCACGACGCTGCGTCCGGCCCGGCAGGCGGCGAGTGCGGCGGCGACGCCACCGAGGCCGCCGCCCACGACAAGGATGTCTGCTTCGAACAACACGGGCTTCCTTGCTGCTAGATCAGGTCCATGACAGGGAGAGGAGGAGGGAAGGGGGAGGGGAGGGACAGGAGGGGGAGGAGGTCCGGAGAAGGTCCGTACGGGCCGTGCTCGTGCTCGTGCTCAGGGACGGACAGGCGGCGGTCCGGTCGTCGGGCCCGGACGGAAGGCACAGCTGACGAGCGGCTCCCGCGCCTCCCCTCCCGTTCCTTGTCCCTCCCCCGCTCCCGCTCCCTCTCCCGCGACCAGCGAGGCCAGCAGTCGTACGGCCGCCGCGCCCAACTGCGGCCGGGGAATGTCGAATCCGGTCGGCACGGGCTCGCTCGCCAGATCGGCGGGCGGGCTGCCGAGCAGGGCGAGGGACACGTGCGCGGGGCAGTCGAGGCCCGCCCCGCGCACGGCGGAGAGCAGACTTCGCCAGGCCGCCCCGGTGTCGGTCTCCTCCGCGACGAAGGCCGTCACCCCTTCGTCGGCCCAGGCGCGCAGCCGCTGGGGCGTGAGTTCCCGCTGCGGATCCGCGGACCGGAAGACGGCCGCGGGCCCGGAGGGCAGACCCGCCGCCTCCAACCCCTCCAGGAAGCCGCGCTGACGGTCCGCCGAGGCGGGCGCGTCGTCGTCCTCGCGGACGAGGACGATCCGTCGATGCCCCAACCCGGCCAGATGGCCCACGACGTCACGGGTGGCCTCGACATAGTCCGCGCCCACCCACGCGACGCCCTCCAACTCCTCGCGGCGGCCCAGGTGCACGACCGGGAAACCGTCGTCGACCAGCCGCTTGAGCTCCGCCCGGGGTGTGTGCCGGCCCATGAACAGACAGCCGTCGGCGAGCCGGACCCGGCTCAGCGCGTCGGGACGCGCGGCCCCCGCGCCGCCGGTGCTCGACCCGGTGAACAGCACCAGGTCGTAGCCGAGCGCCGCCGCCTCGCACTCCACGCCGACCAGGAAGGGGTAGTACGAGTGCTGCACATCGGTGGGGAACGTGGCGGTGAAGCTGAAGACGCCGAGGAGGTTGTTGCGGGCCGCGGCCAGCCGCTGGGCGGCCGGGTCGGGCACGTAACCGAGGCTGCGGGCCGCCTCCAGGACCCGTCGGCGGGTCTCCTCGGAGATGAGGGGGCCCTTGCCGTCGGCCTTCGGGGAGAGCACCAGGGACACGGTCGCCTGGGACACACCCGCGAGCCGGGCCACCTCGGCCTGCCGGGGCCGTGCCGTGCGTCCGGTCGGCGCGGGCGTACGACCGGGCCGCTTCCTGGGCTCCACCGTGGCCTCCCCCTCCGTTAATGCGTATTACATAATACGCATTAACGGAGACTGCACCTCCCCGCCCAGCGGGTCAAGGCCTGGCACAGAAGCTGTCAGCTGCCCGAGCGTTCGGCGCGCGGAACCGGGTCCGGAAGCACCTGGACCGGCGCACCGGGGACAGGCGCACCGGGGGCGGGGACGCCGGGGACGGGGACACCGGGGGCGGGGACGCCGGGGACAGGCATGTGAGCGACGGGAGCCTGGGGATACGCGGCAGGACCCTGGAAGTACTGGGGATACGCGGCAGGAACCGGGGGATACGCCGCGGAGAAGGGCAGCGGCGGCGGGACCGGTGACGGCGCGGGGACGGCGCGGGTCGGCGTGCGGCGACGCGCGAGCCAGAGGACGGCCGCCGTGTACAGGGCGATGCCGGCCAGGTCGACGACCACGAGCTGCCAGGGAAGGTCCGCGGCGGTCTCGTCGCTCTTGAGGCCGTCGACGACGGCGGCCGAGACGCCGAAGGCCAGCAGGTTGTTCACGGCGTGCAGTCCGATCGCCGCCTCCAGCCCGCCGGTGCGCACGGTGAGCCAGCCCGCGACCACCGCGAACACGGCCAGGTCGGCGAAGCCCCACGGGGTGCCCCAGCCGTGGGCGGCGGCGAACAGGACGGCCTGGGGCACGAGCGCCCACCAGGGAGAGCGAAAGAAGCCGCCGACCGCCTGCGTGAGCCAGCCGCGGAAGACGTACTCCTCGGCGGCCGCCTGCAGCGGCACCAGGACGACCAGCATCGCGAGGGCCGGACCGAAGACCTCCCAGCCCGCCCACCGCGCCGGCGGGCCGTCGTCGATGGGCAGAAGAAGCATGACCCCGGTGGTCACGGCGAGGACCGGGAGCGCCGCCAGCACGCACAGCCCCAGCCAGCGCCACCGCAACCCGCCCGTCACGGACGACACCGTGCCCGCCGGGCGGCGGCCGATCCAGCGCACCGCGAGCAGGACGACGGGCAGGGCGGACGCGATCGCCAGCAGGTCGAGGGCGGTGCCCGACACGGGACCGAACTCGACGGTTCCGTCCGGGGCTTCGGGGTACCCCTTGGCCGCCCCCAGGACGGAGCCGAGGCCGTAGACGAGTACGGCGACGATCACGCACGCCACGGCCACGAACCCGGTGCCCAGCACGGGCCGCCACCATCGATGGCGTACCGAGGCGCGGGCCATGCGGTGGTAGGGGAGCAGTTCGGGGAGGGGATTCGTCATGCGGACAAGCCTCCCCGCGGGCCCCTGTCCCCACATCGGCCGCGGGCACGAACGACGACTCTGTCGGAAGATAGAGGAGGCTGGAGACCGACCTCGTACCCGGGGCCGGTGCCGTGCCGTCGCACCCCGCCCTACGCTCGTGCCGACATGGAGACGACGCTACGCAACTGGCTGCTCCCCGCGCTGCTCGCGGCCGGACAGATCGCCTGGCTGTGGCCCGGAGCCGGCTCGGCCGGCGCGGAGCCGCCCGGGTCGGCCGCACTTGTCGCCGTCCTGGGCGCGGTGGTCGCCGAGACGGCCGCGCTGGGCCGGCGACGGCAGACGCCGGTCCGAGCCCTGGCCTGGTCCCTCGGCACCCTCCTCCTGGGTCAACTGGCCTGGCAGGACGGCTATTTCGGGCTGGGTGCGCCGATCGCGCTGTACTCGGTCGCGGTCCGCTGTCCGGTGTCGGTGACCGTGCGCGCGCTCGCCGCGGCCGTGGGCGTCGAGTGGCTGCTGTCCCTCATCCACCTCGGGGTCCGGCCCGCACTCGCCTCGGAGTGGGCGCTCGGCGCGCTCGTGTACGCCGTCTGCGCGGGACTCGGCGAGGCCCGACGGCAGTGGCTCAAGGGGCGGCTCCTCGCGACCCGTCGGCTGGCCGGCGCGGAGGAGACCCGGCGGCGGGCGGGCGACACCGAACGGCGGCGGCTGGCCCGCGAACTGCACGACGTGAGCGCCCATCACCTGACGTCCGTCGTCATCACGGCCGACGCCGCGCGCCGACTCGGCGGCAGCAGGCCCGAGTTGACGGCCGAGGCGCTGTCGTTCGCCGAGCGCACCGGCACCGAGACCCTGACGGCACTCCGACGGCTCGTCGGTCTGCTGCGCGACGTCGACCGTCCGGATCCCCGTCCGATGACCGCCCGCATCGAGGAACTCATCGCCGGATTCGGCCGGTTGGGGCGTCCGATCGACGCCGTGCTCCCCGCCGACCTGGCCGGTCCGGCGGCCGAGGCGGTCCACGGGATCGTCCGCGAGGCCCTGACGAACGCCCTGCGGTACGCCCCGGGTTCCGCCGCGCACGTCAGCGTCGTACGCGGGGAGGGCGTCCTGGAACTGAGCGTCGACAACGCTCCCCCGCGCGGCTCGGTGCCCGACGGAGTCGGCGGCCTCGGTTCGGGGCGCGGCGTCGCGGGGATGAAGGAGCGGGCCGCGGCCGTCGGCGGGGAACTGACCGCCGGCCCCGCACCCGGCGGTGGCTGGCGGGTCCGGGCCACGCTGCCCGACGTCACGGGACCGTGGGGTCCGCCCGAGGGCGCGGGCGCGGGCCGGCGTGACGTGCTGCGGGAACAGCGGCTGGCCGACCCCGCGCTGGTGTTCACGGCGACGCTCCTTCCCCTGGTGTTCGCCCTGGTCACCGCGGAGGACTGGACCGGCGCGAGCCTGCGCGCCGCGGTGCCCGGCCTGCTGGTCGTGGCCGTGCTGCTGACCGCTCACGCGGTGCCGCTGCTGTGGCGGCGGCGCGCTCCGTGGCCGGCGTTCCTCGGGGTGCTGGCCACGTCGTGGCTGTGGCCGGTGGCGGTTGTCGGGGCGGGCCTGCCGTCGCGGGTGTCCGAGTTCTTCGCCGGCGGAGCGCTCGTGGAGCTGCCGGTGGTGTACGCGGTGGCGGTCTACGGCCGGGGAGCCGCCCGTACCTGGCCCGCGTGGTGCGCGGCGGCGGTCTCGCTCTCCGGGACCCTGGTCGCGACGGCGGGCGCGGACGGCGAGCTGCAGGGCGCGGGCGCGACATGGTCCACCGCCGTGGCGATGTCCGTGCCGTTGGCCATGGCGCTCGCCGTCGTGTTCGCCGGCCTGTGGGGCGCAGGGCTCGCCGTGCGACGCCGCCGGCTGCGGATCCTGGCCTGGGACGACTTCGCGCTGGCCGGCGCGCTGTGGCACGCGGAACGGGCCGCGGACGCCGAACGACGCCGACTGGCGGCGAAGTTGCACGACGCCGTCCTGCACCCCACGTCGGCACTGGTCGAACAGGCCCGGCAGGGTCGGCTGGAGGAGGTGGCCGCCGGGGCCCGGTCGGCCCTCGCCGCCATGCGCGAACTCCTGCACAGCCTGGGCACGTCGGAGGATTCGGAGGATCCCGGGCCAGGGCTTGCTCCCGCGCCCACCGCCGCGGACCTCGACACGCTGTGCCGGTCCCTGCGCACGACCGGGCGGAACGTGACCCTGCGGGGCCTGCCGGAGGCCGCGCGGGACCTGCCGCCCTCCGTGACCCTCTCGGCGTACCGGATCGTCGAGGCGGCGCTCGGCGCGGGCGACCAGGGCCCGGCGCGGGTCACGCTACGCCGACGGCGGGACACCCTGCGCGTCACGGTGACGGGCGTACCGCTGGCCGTGACCGGCCCCGTGGCCGAACGCCTGAAGGTACAGGTGGGGACGGATACAGGGACGGGGACAGGGGCAGAGACGGGGACGGGGACGGACACCGGACGTATCACTCTCGAACGGACAGGTACGGTACGGGTGTTGCTGTCGATCCGGCCGAGTCCGCCGGTGCCCGTCCAGGAGGTGTTCCCATCACCACACGCGTGATGGTCGTCGACGACCAGGCGGTGGTCCGCGCCGGATTCGCCGCCATCGTGGACGCCGAACCCGACCTGACGGTGGTCGCCGAGGCCGGTGACGGGGCGTCGGCGGTGGAGCTCGCCGCCGCCGAGGCGCCCGACCTCGTCCTGATGGACATCCGCATGCCCGGCATGGACGGGCTCACCGCGACCCGTCTCATCACCGCGCAGGAGCGCCCGCCGCGGGTCCTCGTCCTGACCACCTTCGACCTGGACGCCTACGTCTACGAGGCGTTGCGCGCCGGGGCCTCCGGGTTCCTGCTGAAGGACGCCCAGCCCGAGGACCTGCTGTCCGCGATCCGCGTGGTCGCCACCGGCGAGGGCATCCTGGCCCCGACCGTGACCCGCCGCCTCATCGACACCTTCGCCCAGGGCGCACCGCAGCCGCCGTCCGTGACCGGAGCGCTCTCCGCCCTCACACCACGCGAGCGCGAGGTCCTGCTGCATATCGCGTCGGGCCTGGCGAACGCCGAGATCGGCTCCGCCCTCGGAGTGACCACCGGCACCGTGAAGACCCATGTGAACGCCCTGCTGTCCAAGCTGGGCCTACGGGACCGGGTGCAGGCCACGATCCTGGCCTACGAGAGCGGCCTGGTCAGACCACGCGGAACGGTCTGAGAGCGGTCCGGTCGGTGGCAGCGCACAACCGCCCCTGAGGAACGATTACCTTCAGGGCATGGGTGATGTCCCTCGTCGGCGCGCGGTCATGCTCGATGTGTCGGCCGTAGTCGGGTTCGCTCTGCTCCCGCAGGTGTCCCTGCTGCGGCCGGCCGTCGGCGGCGAGGCGGGCGTCACCGCCGTGTGGCTGCTGTCGCTGAGCAGCGCGCTGCCGTTGGCGGCCCGGAGGCTGTGGCCCGTGCCGGTCTTCGGTTCGGTTCTGCTCGTCGCCTGCGTGGCGCTGGCCGTGGGTGCCGGGCCGATTCCGTTTCTCGCCGCGGCGTACGCCCTGTACGCGGTGGCCGCGACGAGGAGTCGGCGACGAGGGCCGTCCCCGGCGTTCGTCGCCGGACTGTGCACGGCGGGAGCGGTCCTGCTCACGGCGACGGGAGGGCAGGACCGGCAAGGCGGGACCACGGCCGCGCAGGTCGTGTTCGGTCTGCTCGTCCTCGGTGCCGCCTGGGCGTGGGGGACGACGGTCGCAGAGCGGCGGGAGAGCATGCGGCGCGCCGTCGAGCAGGCCGCCGAGCAGGCCGCCGAGCAGGCGAGGGCCGAGGAACGCCTCCGTGTCGCCCGTGACGTCCATGACGTCGTCACGCACAGCGTGGGCCTGATCGCGGTCAAGGCGGGTGTCGCCAACCATGTGTTCGCCACGCACCCGGAGGAGGCACGGGAAGCCTTGACGGTGATAGAGGACGTCAGCCGCAAGGCGCTGCGCGACATGCGGGCCACGCTGAACGTGCTGCGCCGGGATCACCGGGATCAGCAGGGCGGCGACCAGGACCTCCGGCCGGTTCTCGGGCTGTCGGACCTGCCCGCCCTGGTCCGGACCGCCGAAGCGGCCGGAGTCTCCGTGGACCTGCGGTCGCAGTGCGCGGAGGAACCTCCCGACGGCGTCGCGCTCTCCGCGTACCGGATCGTCCAGGAGGCGCTGACGAACGTCGTCAAGCACGCCGCACCCACCCGCTGCAGGGTCCATCTCACCGCGGAGCAGGGCACGTTGACGATCGACGTGGCCGACGAGGGGCCGGGGCCCGGGACCCGGCCGGCCGTGCCCGGCGGCGGAATGGGCCTCGTCGGAATGAAGGAGCGGATCGCCGCGCACGGAGGCACCTTCAGCGCCGGACCGCAACCGGAACCGGACGCGGGCTTCCGGATCAGGGCGACGCTGCCGTACTGAGCCGTACTGAGCCGTACTGAGCCGTACTGAGCCGTACTGGGCTGTACTGGGCCGTATTGGGCTGCACTGCGCCGGACTCATTCGCAGGTATGACTTCGGCCCGCGAAGGCCGTCCGGTGGTCCCGGACCCCGGACCGATGCGGCCGAAGGGTGCGCTCGACGAGACTCCACCATGTGATCGAGCATGTGATCGACGTGCAGAACTTGACCAAGCGGTACGGGCAGAACACGGTCGTCGACGGCTTCACCTTCACGGTGCGGTCAGGGGCCGTCACCGGATTCTTGGGCCCCAACGGAGCCGGGAAGTCCACGACGATGCGGATGCTCCTCGGCCTCACCCGCCCGGACACCGGATCCGCGATGATCGGCGGCCGCGCCTATCACGAACTGAGGTACCCCGCCCGGCATGTCGGCGCCCTGCTGGAGACGTCCGTCCCGCATCGCGGCATGACCGCCGCCGACCATCTGCTGTGGCTGGCGCAGAGCAACCGGATCGCCCGGCGACGCGTCGGCGAGGTCCTGGAGACCGTCGGCCTCACGGGGGCGGCCGAGCGGCGCATCGGAACGTTCTCCCTCGGCATGGGCCGGCGGCTCGGCCTGGCCGCGGCCCTGCTCGGCGACCCACCGGTCCTGGTGCTCGACGAACCCGTCAACGGCCTCGACGCGGAAGGAATCCGGTGGCTGCGCGAACTGCTGCGCTCGATGGCCGCCGAAGGCCGGACCGTCCTCGTCTCCAGCCACCTGATGGCCGAGATGTCCATGGTCGCGGACCACCTGATCGTCATCGACCGAGGACGACTCCTCGCGGAGACCGGCATGGAGGACTTCATCCGACGCCACGGACGGACCTATGTACGGGTGCGGACACCGGAACCCCTGCGGCTCAACGCCGAACTGGAACGGAAGGGAGCCTCACCGAGGCTCGCACCGGACGGCAGCCTGGAGATCGACGGCATGCCGGCGGCGGAGATCAGCCGGCTGGCCGCGGCGAGCGGGCTCCCGCTCGAAGAGCTGAGCACCCGCACGGCATCCCTCGAGGACACCTTCCTCAAACTCACCGGCAACGGAGGAAGCAACACCCATGGCTGAGACGGTCGCGGCCGTCCGGGCCGAGTTCACCAAGCTGCGCGGCATCCGCGGCACGTTCGTCGCACTGCTGCTGTTCGCCCCCGTCAGCGTCCTCGTCGCCGCTCTGGGCGGCTGGTCCGCGAAGGGCGCGATCGAGTCCGACAGCTCCGGGCTCCGCTCCGACTTCACCCCCGAACAGGCCGGCCTGGACGGCGTCCTCTACGGCCAACTCGCGCTGATCGTGTTCGGAGTGCTCATCGTCTCCAGCGAGTACGCGTCGGGCATGATGCGGCTCTCACTGCTCGCCGTGCCCCGACGAGGCCGCCTCTACGCGGCGAAGATGACCGTCACGGGTGTCGCCGCCGCGGCCGTCGCCGTCCCCGTCACCGTCGTCGGCTACCTGGTCACCCAGATCGCCCTCGGACCCCACGGCGCCCCGATCGACGCGCACGGCGTCCCCCGCGCCCTGGCCGGCGCGGTGGTCCATCTGACGCTGATGACCCTGTTCGCGGCAGGTGTGGCCGCGACCGCCCGCAGCGCCGTCGTCCCGCTGGCCGTCCTGCTCCCGATGGTGCTCGCCGGGTCGCAGATCCTGTCCGTCATCGGAGCGACGAAGGAGGTGGCACGGTACTTCCCCGACCGGGCCGGCACCCAGCTGCTCACCGTCGGCTCACCGGACGGGTACACCGGAGCTATGGTGCTGATCGTGTGGACCACGGCGGCGCTGCTTCTCGGCTACCTCCGCCACAACCGCTGGGAAGCATGACGGGATCTGCCCGAACCTTTGGCGCATGGAGGATTGCGGAGTGGCCGAGCCGGTCCGGGTGCTGATCGCCGACGATCAGGCGCTGTTGCGCGGGAGCTTCCGTGTCCTCATCGACGCGACACCGGGAATGCAGGCGACAGGCGAGGCGGGCGACGGCGTCAGGGCCGTGGAACTCGCCCGGGAACTGCGACCGGACGTCGTCCTGATGGATCTGCGCATGCCCGTCATGGACGGCATCGCCGCCACGCGGGAGATCTGCTCCGACGAGACGATGACCGGTGTGCGGGTCCTGGCCCTCACGATGTTCGACATGGACGACTATGTCTACCCGGCCCTTCAGGCAGGCGCGAGCGGCTTCATGCTGAAGGACGCCACCCCGTCCGAGCTGGTCGCCGGCATCCGCGTCGTCGCCACCGGCGAGGGTGTACTGGCGCCCACCGTCACACGCCGCCTCATCGCGAGCTTCTCCTGCGGCGACGAACCGGCCCGTTCGGCTTCCCGGCTCGTCGGGCTCACCCAGCGGGAACAGGAGGTGCTCGTGCTGATCGCGAACGGCTTGTCGAACGCCGAGATCTCCCGGCGACTGCTCATCAGGCTGCCGACCGTGAAGACCCATGTGAGCAGCCTCCTCTCCAAGCTGAACGCCCGCGACCGCGCCCAACTGGTGATCATCGCCTACGAAACCGGCCACGCCGAGCGGGGCATGCCGAGCTGACGCACTACGGTGCTGCCCGACGACCTCCCGCTCTGCCGGGTCCGTGGCCGGTGTCCGGCCCGATTCCTCGTGCACGGCTATGGGAAGTTCTGGGGTGCATCGTTACCCTCCGGCCATGATTCCCACGGTGGTCTGGGGCACAGGCAACGTCGGGCGCGCGGCCGTCCGAGCTGTCGTGGCGCACCCGATGCTCAGTCTGGTGGCCGTGCTGGTGTCCACTCCCGCCAAGGTCGGTCAGGACGCGGGCGAGCTCGGCGGACTCGGCCGGCGCCTCGGGGTGACGGCGACGGACGATGTGGACGCCGTGCTCTCCGGAGCCCCTCGCGCGGTCGTGTACGCGGCGTCCGGTGACGTCCGCATGGACGGTGCCCTCGATGACATCAGCCGCGCGGTCCGGGCCGGCGCGGTGGTCGTCACACCGTCCCTGTACGGCATGTACGACTGCACGAACGCGCCTGCCGAGATCCGCGACGTGCTGCTCGAGTCCGTCGAGGCCGGGGGCGGCTCGTTGTTCGTGTCGGGTGTGGACCCCGGTTGGGCCAACGACGTGCTCCCGCTGCTGGTCAGCGGGCTGGGGTCCGACATCGACGCCGTCCGCTGCCAGGAGATCTTCGACTACTCGACCTACGACCAGGAGGAATCCGTCCGCCACCTGATCGGCATGGGACATCCGCTCGACTACCAGCCGTTGATGCTCGCCGAGGGCATTCCGACGATGATCTGGGGCGGACAGCTGCGGATGATGGCACGGGCCCTGGGCGTCGAACTGGACTCCATCGAGGAGACGTTGGAGCGCCGACCCCTCGAAACGTCCGTCGTCACGGACACGATGGGGGATTTCCCGGCCGGCACCCAGGGAGCGGTGCGTCTTGAGGTGCAGGGCGTGGTGGCGGGCGAGCCCCGCATCGTCATCGAGCATGTCACCCGCATTCACGCCACCTGTGCCCCGGACTGGCCGGCGCCGCCCGACGGTGGGGCGGGCGCGCATCGCGTGATCATCGAAGGGCGCCCCCGTATCGAGGTCACGGTCGAGGCCACGGACGAGGGGGAGAACAGAGCCGCCGGCGGCAACGCGACGGCGGCCGGCCGTCTGGTGAACGCCATCGACTGGCTGGTCGAGGCCGAACCGGGTCTCTTCGACGCACTCGACGTCCCGCTGCGCCCCGCGGTGGGCAGACTGGGAAAGAAGTGATCATGCAGATCGACATCCCCGAGGGCGCCGAGCCCATCCCGTACGTCTGGGGCGACATGGTGCCCAGGATCGGACATGCGGCCAGCGTCTTCTCCATGTCCGTCTACGAGTACTCGACCCTGGGCCTGCGCGAGTTCGAGGCCGCCCGCCTGCGCATCGCGCAGATCAACGGCTGCCTGTTCTGCCTGGACTGGCGCACCGAACGCGACGGGGAGAAGGTCGAGGAGGGGTTCCCCGACGCGGTCACGCAGTGGCGGACCACGGACGTCTTCGACGAACGGACCCGACTCGCCGCCGAGTACGCGGAGCGTTACGCGGTCGACCATCACCACCTGGACGACGAGTTCTGGGACCGAATGAAGGCGCACTACAGCCAGGCGGAGATCGTGGAGCTGACCATGAGCATCGGCTCCTGGCTGGCGTTCGGCCGGCTCAATCACGTGCTGGGTCTCGACACGGTCTGTGTGCTGCCTTCGGCACAGGGCCGATGAGGCGTCCGGGGCTGCGAGGTGAGGGTTGCGAGTCTCGAGTTGCGGGCCGCGGCGCATCGGCCACGGCCCACAGGTGCTCGTACGGCGCCCGGACGGGAGGCGGGAACGGGGTCAGAAGTCCTCGGCGATGATCTTCTCGATGTTGCGCTCGGCGAGCGCGGTGATGGTCACGAAGGGGTTGACGGTGACGTTGCCGGGGATCAGCGCACCGTCCATCACATAGAGACCCGAATGGCCGCGCAGTCGGCCGTAGTTGTCAGTGGCCTTGTTCAGGACCACGCCACCCAGCGGGTGGTACGTGAGATGGTCGCCCCAGATCTTGTTGGCTCCGAAGAGGTCCGTGCGGTAGATGGTGCCCTCGGTGGCGTTGATCTTGTCGAAGATCGTCTTCGCCATGTCGATGGACGGCTGCTTCCACGCGGTCTGCCAGTTCAGTTCCACCTGTCCCGTCGACGTGTTGTACGTGAACCGGGCGCGGTTGGGGTTGTTGGTGATCGACAGATAGAACGACGCCCAGGTCTCGATACCGGTCGGCAACGGCGCCACCTCGGCGAACGCACCGCCCGCGGCCCAGTTGTCGATGCCCGCGGTCGGCATCGACGACTGGAGCGCTCCGGTCGGGTCCCACAGATGGTTGGCCCGGCCGCACATGACGTTGCCGTTGTCGCCCCAGCTGTTGCCGATCTCGCCGTTGAGGCCGGACAGCGCGCCCGTCGCCTTCAGCCGGACCAGCAGCTTGCTGGTGCCGACGCTTCCGGCCGCGAAGAACACCCGCGCGGCGAGGACGGTCTTGGTGGCGGTGACGGCGCCGGTCGTGTCGAGCTGCTCCATGGTCACGGAGTAGCCGCCGGCGGCCGGCGTCACCGTGGTGACCCTGTGCAGCGGTGAGACGCTGACCCGGCCGGTGGCGCGGGCCTGCGCGAGATAGGTCTTCGGGAGGGACTTCTTGCCGTAGTTGTTGCCGTACAGGATCTCGGCGGTCAGGGCCGACTTGGGCACCGTCCCCGCGGCCTCCTGCTTCATGTAGTCCCAGTCGTAGACGCTGGGGACGAATCTGAAGGCGAAGCCGGACCGTTGCGCGTGCTTACGGCCCACGCGCGCGTACTGGTAGCAGTCCGTCGTCTCGAACCAGGCAGGGTCGATCGTGCCGACGCCGAGCGTGCTGTTGGCGCGCGGGTAGTACACGTCGTACATCTCGTCGGCGTCGACCGAGGGGAGCACCCCGGGGAACCGGGACCGGTCGGGCGTCACGGCCATACCGCCGTTGACGAGGGAGCCGCCCCCGACGCCCCGCCCCTGGTACACGATGATGCCGCCCATTTCCTCGGCGTCGAGAATGCCGGTGTACTTGGGCACGTCCTTGTCGAGCGGGAAGCCGAGGAAGTTGCTCAGGGGCTGCCTGGTCCGGGTGCGAAGCCAGAAGGACCGATAGTCGGGGCTGGCGGTGTTGGCGAAGATCTTGCCGTCCGTTCCCGGGGTGTCCCAGGCCATGCCCATTTCCACCATATGGACGTCCACGCCGGCCTGTGCGAGTCGCAGTGCGGTGACGGAACCTCCGTATCCGGTTCCGATCACGAGTGCGGCGACCTGCGCGCCGGGTTCGATCGGGTCGGCCTCGGCGGTCGGGATGCCGAATGTGCTCAGGGCTGCGGCGCCAAGAATAGAACCAGTTCCTCCAATGAAGCCGCGCCGGGACAGACCTCTTCCTTGCAGTATGCCGACAGGTCTTGTGCCCACGTAGATCTCCTTCCTCTTGCATAAGGGAAACGAGTTCTACTGAGAAGTATGAAACAAGTCACGAGAAACCTGCGGGTAACTTGAGTATTGCTCGCGGGATTTCGCATCAGGAATCAACCGCTGACGCATCCCACGCATCCTTCCCTCTGGTATCAATTCAGGTCCGCTTACTCGGCCAGGATCTCCATGCCGAATTCGTTGCCCGTTCTGCACGGCTGTACCAGTGGACCGTCCGGTCGGTGACGGCGGAGGTTCACAGCAGGCCGAGGTCCCGGGCACGCAGCGCTGCCTGGGTGCGGTCGCGCAGGGCGAGGCGTCTGAGGATGCGGGAGACGTGGTTCTTGACCGTGCCCTCGCTGAGGTACAGCCGCGCGGCGATCTCCCTGTTGGTGTGCCCGTGCGCCACGAGGCGCAGGATGTCCGTCTCGCGCGGGCTGAGGGAGACGGCGGGAGCCTCGGCGGCGGCTGGTTCGGGACGAGGCAGGAGGGCGGTCAGACGGCGGGCGACGGACGAGTCGAGCTGGGTGACGCCCGCGTGCGCCAGGCGGACCGCGTGGGCGAGTTCCTCGGCCGGCAGATCCTTGAGGAGATAGCCGTGCGCGCCGGCCCGCAGCGCCTGCACCACGTACTCCTCGTCGTCGAACGTCGTCAGCATCACCACGCGGCACCCGGGCGCCCGGTCGCGCAGGACGGCGACCGCCTCGACACCGTCCATCGCCGGCATCCGGACATCCATGAGCACGACGTCCGGCTCCCTTTCCAGAGTCTTCGCCACGGCGTCCCGGCCGTCCACGGCGGTGCCGACGACCTCGATGCCCGGCCGGATGGACAGCAGGGAGGCGATGCCGTCCCGGATGAGCCGCTGATCGTCCACCACCAGCACCCGCACGGGCGCCGGCTGCTCAGGCCCCTCGTCGTTCATGTCACCGCCTCCCCGTCCACCGAGGACTTCGCCGTCGTCCCGCGCGGGACAGCCACCGTCACCCGGGTGCCGGCGCCCGGGCTGCTCTCGACGTGGACGCTCCCCGCCACCAGATGTACCCGCTCCCGCATGCCGAGCAGCCCGAACCCGGCGACGGCAGCGTCCGGTGCGAAGCCGCGACCGTCGTCCGTCACCTCCAGCCGTGCGGCGCCCCGGTCCAACCGGACCACAACGGCCACCTCCGAGGCCCCCGCATGGCGACGCGCGTTGGTCACGGCCTCCTGCGCGGCCCGGTACAGCGCGGTCAGCTCGGCCACGCCGTAACCGTCCTCGTCGCCGCTCACCTCGACCGTGACCCGCGGCCGTGCCGCCGTACCGTCCCCCGCCAGCGCGGCGAGCGCCACAGCCAGCATGGGGCGCGTCGCCTCGTCCCGCAGCGCGCGCACCGACTGCCGTACGTCGCCCAGCGCGAGCCGCACCGATCGCCGAGCCTCGTCCAGTGCCCGCCGGGCCGCGTCGGGGTCCAGGCTCTGGAAGTCCGCGGCCATCTCCAACTGCACGGACATCGCGGTGAGATGGTGACCGAGACTGTCATGGATGTCCCGCGCCAGCCGGTTGCGCTCGGTGGCGGCGGACAGTTCGGCGACCCGCGCGGCGTACGCCTCCAGTTCGATCCGCGCGCGCTGCTCGCCGACGGCCACCGCCGCCATCGAGATCGCCAGCACCAGCCCGACGCAGAGCATCAACAGGTCGGCCACACGCTCCTGTTCGCGGTACCAGCCGGGCGCGGTCAGCAGGTACGCGGTGAGCAACCCGCCCACACACAGCGCGCCCAGCGCCACCGCGGCGGCCCGCCCGAAGGCGAAGTAGGCCGTGAACGGCACCAGCACGAACAGCACTTGGGACAGTCCCGAGGCGTCCAGCAGCACCACCGCCCCGATCAGGGCACAGCGGGCCGACAGCAGCGCCACCCGGGCAACGGGCCAGCGCCGCCCGACCGCCTCCAGCGCGAACAGCGCACCGACCGCGCCGACGAAGCCGCCCGTCCGCCAGGCCGCGGGCCCCGGGCCGTCGCCCACCCCGACCACCGCGGAGTACAACCCACCCACCAGTACGACGCCGTACAGCAGCGGCGACACCCACCGCACGGGCACATACGCCACCATGCGCACCCCCTCGACCCGTTGCCGCCAGGCTAGGCCGACCACGACCGCCACGGGACACCGGCGAGCACATCACGCCCGGATCGAGCCCGACGGCACGTGCCGAAAGGCCCTGCGAAGCCCGTACGACGGTGACTTCCGGCCGCCGACGCAGGACGTCCGTCACCTCCCGGCGCCGACCACCCGCCTCCTACGTTTGCGACCCGGACCGGATGTCCGAGCACCCACCCACCGTCCGAGCACCTGGAGCAGCCCCATGCCCCCCTCATCCGTCATCTCATCCGCCCCCTCATCGACGTCTCGATCGCCGTTCCGCGCCGGCGCCCTGTGCGGGGCGCTGTCCGGCCTGCTGATCGCCGTGCCCGGCCTGGTCGAGGCGTTCACCGGAGAGACCTCGGCGACCAGCGTCCCGCTCGCCCTCGCCCCGGCGTTCGCCCTGCCGCTGCTCACCGCACTGCACCAGCGCCAGGCCCCGGCTGCCGGGAGCCTGGGAAGGGCCGCCGTCACCCTGAACCTCATCGGCCTGGGCCTGTTCGGCGGTGCCGCGTTCGCGTCGAACCTGGTGCTCTTCTACTTGGACGAGGACATCATCGACGAGACCCTGACCGGCCCCACCGTCCCCGCGCTCATCGGTTCCGCGGCCGTCTTCGCCGTGGGCTGCGCCCTGTTCGGGGCGACCATGATCCGCGCCCGGGTCTTCCCGAGGGCCCCGTCGTGGGGATACGCCGTGCTGCTGCCCCTCTTCGCGTTCCTGACCGCGCTGCCCGACTCCCTGCTCACCAGTGCGCTGCACGTCCTGGTCGGCACCATCCTGCTCTGGCTCTCCGCGGCACTGTGGCACACGGCCCCAACCACGACGCACGCAACGGCCCCGAACCACGTACGGGCGTGAGACGACGTGCGCTCGTGCGGGCAGCACACGTTTCGCCGGATGCACAACGGTGTCTGCTGAGGCGCCTGCAGGCATACATCAAATTGGTACATGACCTACCATCGGTACATGTCCATGAAGCGCACGAACGTCTATGCCGACCCCGAGGACCTGGCGATCATCAAGGAGGCGGCCAAGCGCCGCGGCATAAGCGAGGCCGAGATCATCCGCCAGGGCATCCATCTCGCCGCCATGGCCAACCGAGTCTGGGACGAACCGCTGTTCTCGCGCACCTTCGAGGGGTCGGGACGTACGCCGTCCAAGGCCGAGGTCCGTGACACGGTCGCCGACGCGGTCCGGCGTGAGACGGACCCTGGAACGGTCGCGTGATCATCGTCATCGCGGACACATCCGCCCTCCTGGCCGCTCTCGACTCGACACACCCGGAGCACGGAGCGGCCAACGAGGCGATCATGTCCGCCGGACTCCTGGTCCTGTCCCCACTCCTGCTGGCGGAACTCGACCACGTGGCCACGCGCGAACTCGGGCGAGAGGCAGCCGTCAGCGCGGTCGACGATCTCCGCCGCTGGATGAGCCGGGGCAGGGTCGTCCTGCCCGAGATCACGGAGGACCACCTGGGCGCCGCCCAGTCCGTGCGCGTCCGTCACGGCGCTCTGGATCTCGACCTCGCCGACGCGGTGAACGTGGCGCTGGCCGCGGACTACGACACCGACGCGATCCTCACCCTCGACCGACGTGGCTTCCGAGCCGTACGGCCACTCGGTCGCCACAAGGCATTCCGGGTACTGCCCGACGATCTGCCACTTTGAACGAAGCGTTCCCGGCCTCGCGAAGTGCCCTTTGACCGAAAGGCGTTGACCCACCGCGGCTACCGCAATCAGGAGGGCACCGGTCACCATCAGAAGGGGCCCAGTCCGTGGCGCGGTCAAGGCGGCGGCATCGATGCCGTGCTCGGTGAGGCGACCGGTCGATGTTGTCTCACAACTCCTCACGCTCGTCGGTTTCGAAGGCGGCTCCGACCTCGACCGGCGCGGACTGGGACGACTCGCTCACGGCGCCTGGAGCAGGCCTGCGCCGACGTCTCCAACGGGCTGTATCAGCGGAAACGCACCGGACTTCAATCTGGCGATGAGATCGGCCGCGGAAGCATTGGGGTTCGCTTGGGCGAGCAGTGCGAGGACACCCGCGACGTGCGCCGTGGCCATGCTGGTGCCGTTCATGACCCGGTATCCGCCGTCAAGGGCCGCCGACCGTACGTTCCAGCCGGGCGCGGCGATATCGACCTCGCCGCCACGGCCGTTGATGCTGGCGTTTAAGATGCCCCATAGGAATCTCTCGACTCCTACGGCAAGGAAAAACAATTGATACCCGAATGGGCATGTGACTGAGCGTTTATTCAGAACGTTCCCTGAAGTCGCCTTGAAAGCTGTGAGGTAGAGTACCCAAAGTCCCAAGGTGAGAGATGTGGCCAGCCAAATGTTTGCAGCCAGGAAATCGATTATCGCCGAATCTGGAAGTTTAAGCCTTGGGCTTCCGGCGCTCAGTTGAATGGCGAGCACTGTAAGTGGTGCCAGAATGCCGACGACTGTGATTCCTGCCGTGCTGGCACTCCCTAGGCGAGTGGACGCCGTATGCCTGTCGTCGTCGCTGGCCTGCGTATCATCAGAAAACTGCGCCAAAGTATGGAAAAATATGAGGGTCGCCAAAAATGCCACATCAATCCAAATCCATGAACGATGCGCGAGAAGGTTCCAAGTGCTCTCGCCGTAGTTGCCCGAAAGGTGTAGGGTCATATTACTGACTCTCGCGGTTATTTTGACTCTTCTGTCCTTTTGAAGGTAAACAGCGAATCTTCTAGCGGCCATCCGGCCAGGCCATTCGAGTGATGTCGGCGGGTGATGAGCTAGCGGGCCGGTTTGAGGATGCCTCGTGGGCGTCCGCTCCTTGCCTGTGCCTTAGCCGACGACAGTCAGCCATGCTGGCGAGTGTGACGACTGATCAGGCGCGCATGTGCCTCGCTGGACTCCCACCGGCCTCAGCCACGCTGAGTGCCCGTTGCGGAGCTCGCTCTCAAGGGACAACAGCAACAGCCCGACCGCCCCAGCCACGAGGCACCTCTCCTACCGCGCGCGGGGAGCGGAGCGAGCCGCGCACCGCTCGCGGCGAGAGGAAAACCATCGATGGGTTGAGGCGAAACAGGCATCTTATGCCCGCTTTGTTGTTTCGCTTACCCAGACTCACAGCCGGATGGTCACAGCTGCGCAGGACGACCCTTCCCTTTCGGGTAGGCGACTCACGATCTATCGGTCCTTCAGTGACGACTCCAACGGGGCTGACGCAAAGTCAACTCTGCGTGAGTTAGGAATCATTGCTCCGGATCACATATTCGATGAAGCTGAGAAGGTTTACATAGCTCTACGTGCTATACGAGAGCTCCTGACTTCTGAGCAAGTCATAGTTGGTTCTTCGGAGTATCGAGATGCCGCAGTCACATTCTTTCGTGAGCTCAAGAATCTTCAGCGCTTGATGCGTGACGATCTTAGGCCGGTCAAGAGTCGGAGACGGTGACCTGTCGACTCCATTGCCGACTCCTGGCATTCCGGGCCGAGTCGCTTCGGCGGGACGGTCGTTTCCTTCGTGATGGCCGATGCGTGGCCGGCCTGAAGGGCCGATGCGTCGACCCGAACAGCCTCGTGATCCGCGTCCGCCTTGCCGAGTCCGACCAACGGGAAGTGTGCTCCCGGGGCCACCAAGTCCGACGCGGGGGCTCGTCTCGTTGTCCTTCCAGCCTTCCTGGAGAAGGAGGTGAAACGCCACCTCGCTCGGTGCGCCGAGAACGGACCTGCCGTGCTGATCTACCGGCACTCCGACGAACAGGAGACACGCGCCCCCGACGATCAACGTTCTGGCACGCATCTGGCACGCGGTGAGTGATCGTCAAGCACACCAAAAAGGCCCGGGTCATTGACCTGGGCCTTCATCATGGAGCGGGTGACGAGAATCGAACTCGCGCTCTCCGCTTGGGAAGCTGCGGTCATTTGCGCACGGTTTGGGCTCTGACCTGTGCGAACGGCCGTGTGACGGCCTCTTCAGGCCGGTCCTCGTTCCCCGTGATTCCCCGCTGTTCCCCGCTCGATCTGGTGCGCTTGTGGTGCAGAGACGAACGGTGCGCGGTCGGGTCTCAGAGGCGCGTGTGGATGGTCCCCGTGCCGTACGGCGTGCCGCTGTCGGGGTGCTCGTGGGGCAGCGGGGCACGCACGAACCGGGTGCAGCGCTCGTCGCATGCACTGATCTCCTGGTAGTTCCGGCGGGCCTCTCGGAGGCTCAAGGCGCGGTTCGGGCCGCTCCGCACCTCGCCCGCGTCGTGCTCGTCCTGGCCGTCGTCCTCCCAAAAGCAGACACGGCAGATCTCATACGCTCCGCGTTGGGCGAGGGTGATGAAGCCGCAGCAGGGACACCGATACGGTCCGGCCGCGGTTCCGCCCTGAACATTGATGAATGCCACGGCTCCATCCTTGTCCACCAGTACTGGCGACGGCCCTCGACTTCTTCAGTGGTGGGTTGATCGACAGGGACTGCGTCAGCTGGTTGCCGACCTCGCGGGAGGGCTTCGTGGCTGGTGAAGCAACGGATGAGCCAACGACCTCTTCGTCCCGAAGCGACTTGGGCGGGGGCTGGGCCTTGGGCTGGTGTGGCTTTTACCTGCACCGATGGTTCGTAGGCGTTCGCGCGCGTTGTCACGCAGTTAGACACTCACCTACTCACCGGTCCGTCGCCGACAGGTGCGTTGTCAGTGCTTGCGTCTATGGTCTCAAGCGCGCGGTCGGCTTCCGGGGGTTCCAGCTCTGAAGGGATGGTTTCATCCCCGGCCTGTCTGGGGGCGGCTCGGAGACTCGTCCGGGACCTAACCGACGGCCGGGCTTCGTCGATGGCCACGAGGTGACCTGCCAGCGCCGGCCGCGCACCCCCTCTCGCGGGGGCGGACGCACGCGTTCCAACTGTGGTGGTGGGGCGCTGGGCGGCGTATGGGGGCGTTCACCTGCGTTCATGGGCGGTTGGCAGCTAGCGGGGTGACGGGCTTGGGGTCTCGGCTGAACGGTCGTGAACGGGGCTGAATGAGACGGAAACTGAGACGGAGGGACATGCACGACTGAGGCGTCCGGCCGGCCAGATTGCTGGTCTGACAGCTTCGTCCGTACGAGGATGCAGCCATGCGCCATACCGACGAAGAGGACGAGCGGCTCAGGTTGATCCGCCGCTACGTCACGCCCGACCGGCGATACCTCAAAGTGGGTGGCGTCCTTCTAAGTATGAGTGGGCGCGACCGAGCCAAGTTCATGAAGAAGCTGGGCAAGGCTGCCGGTGAGATCAGCCCCCGTGAACTGGGCGTGCTGCTCGACGGAGGATGGCGCGAGCGCAAGACAGCGGCCTGGCTCATCGCCGTTGCTGGCAGGACCGAGTTCCGGGAACGTCTCGTCGAACTCCTGCTCGCCAGTCAAGGGCCCTACGCTGGGCAGGCATACTGCGTCGCGCTGGCCACCTTCGGCACCTCTGCCGACATCGACCCCTTGGTCGCCTACCTCGACTGCTACTTGCCTCGCCCTGACCTTTACTACGACCAGCAAGCCGCCCTCGGCGCGCTCTTGCTGCTCGACGCCAAGCTCGGTGCTGACCACGCGGCCCGGTTCCTTGCCTCGAACGGGCTCTGGCAGCAGTGGATCGAAGGGCCACCCAGCAAGGACCGCGATACCCCCGACAGCTACCGAGAGTTCATCGGTCAGCTCTGCACTTTCGCTGATGAAGCTGCCCAACACTGTTCGACACGTAGTCTCAGTGCGACCGCTACTGACGGTTGAGGGCATCGGCTTCTTCTTGCCCTGGGTCTTGCCGGGGATCTTGGTGAGCTGGGTTTTTGCTGGTCGGGGGCGGTGGGCTCGTGCGCCTGGTGGTCGTTGCTGGTCGTGATTGGCCACTGTCGAGCAGCCTCGGACGGCCCGGAGACGGCCCAGCTTTACCGCACGTTGCTGACGGCTGGCACCTTCGAATGCGCTCCCCGTCTGAACCTCTGCCGACGACAGCCAGCCACGACGGCGGGTGCGCCGGCCGATCACGCACGCGTACGCCTCGTGGCACCCCCACCGGCCTTAGCCACGCTGCCATGCCGTCGACCAGAGCAAGCCGCGCCGGCGGAAGCGCGGCGGTGAGACCTTGGCAGCTATAGACGCTTATGAATTGTCAGATCGAAAAGTGCGCGCGACATCGTCTGACTGGTACATCAGATCCTCGGCAAATCCTTCTCCGAAGTTGACGTTCAAAAATGCTGCCAGATGATACGTGGCGAAGATCCAACTCATCAGCTCGTCACCGCTAATCGGGAGCCTGAGGGAATTTCTCCATTCATGCAGGTCTATTCCCATCTGTAGTGCCCAAAGTGCACCGGCGACGATAGACATCCCTTCCCCGGTGAACAGAGAACCGTTACCCCTTGAGTGGAACACTCTCGGCATGATCAGTTCCGGCAATGAAATGCTTCTTCCTGAGTCTTTCCCATCATCTCCTAGGATCATGACGCTTCCGTCTTCCCTGTTTCCGCTTAGCGGGAAGTATAGGCACTCCATGAGAAGCGCCAGTTCACCAACTAGTTCACCTCTGCGCTCCCCTAACTGCTCGAATACGTCGGGCATCAGGTCGCGGACATCGGTCAGCATAGTTTCAATCAATTGGGCAGAATTCCTGGTACTGCGAGGGATCTGGGCAATTTCGCCTGGGAGGGTAGACGACCCGGCGAACGAAGGTTCGACCAGCGCGGCGACTCGACGGCCACCTCGGGTCAGGTACACGACAGGTGTCCCGTCTTCAATCTGGTCGATCATGTGGGCGAAGTTCTTCCGTGCCTCACGAACCCCAAACACAAGCTCAGATTTCCTGAATGAGTCGGCCACGGGTAGAAGCCTAGTGTCCTTATCACGCTTCGGTCTACTAGTCGAACGTGATCTGTGTACACACGTGTACACGCGTGTTTTTGCCCTCCTCTCGCGCTGTCCGGCACCCTGGGTTTCGGAGTTCAAAGCGGACTTGAATTTCTCAGAGAGGCGGGGTAGTGGCCGAATCAGAAAACAACTCCACAGCATGGCGGAAGCGTTATGCGAGCCGCATCTTCCTGGTCGCCTTGGCAATCTTTCAGGCGGTCCTGTGCGTCTCCCTCCCGGTTGCCGGTCAGGCGATCTCGGCAGGGGTTGTTTGCTACGTCGCGCTTGTAGGCGTGGTGGGCGGTAAAGGGAGCCGGAGTGACGGGGAGTGAGCACCTGATGCGCTAGCCGAATAGGGGGTGAGCCGTCCGCATATGAGCCGCCAAAGTGGCGGCTGGCTTACCGGGTACAACTCGTCCAGACTGCATCCGGGCCTGTTGCCTGCGGGAAGGTGTGGCCATCCTGCGGCCAAGGCGCGGTCGGGTGGGCATACAGCAACGATGAACGACCAGGTCACGGGCCTACTTGGCAGTGATGCGCGGGCGATCTCGAAAACCGTCGTGGCAGCGATGTCACCGTGGGTTCAAATCCCACACCCACCGCAGGTGAACGGCCCCTGACCAGGTCATATGGTCAGGGGCCGTTGTGCTGTGTGGTGCCTGCTCGCCACCGTGGTTCCCCGCGAGTCCCCGCACGATCGGGCACGGGTGGGGCACGGTGTCTTTTGATCCGTAGCTCTGTATGGATCGGTCGGTAGCGGTCATACCTGTCGCCTCATGGCCCTACGAGGAGGCTACCGGGCAGAGTCGGTTGCTGTGGTTGCTGTACTTCGCTGCTGTACCGCAACAGCCGGACCAGGGCGACGAGGGCCGTCAGCCGGGACCGTCAGGAGATGTGGCTCACTATGTAGGCGGTGCCCACACTTTCTTCCTCGGGTGAGTCCGCCTGGATCGCGAGACCCGGCCCGGCCGTGGTGAAGTCGAACCCGTTCGTCATCGGCTGCGTGCAGTCGACGCGCTTAGCTGTCTTGGCGGTGCCTGAGGCGACTGTGAAAGTGACTGTGCCCTCCCCTGCACATGCCACCTCCACCCGCAGGGCGGTGCCGGACTTGATGGTCTCGTCCAAGTTCTGCCCGGGCACCGCGAGGGAGCCGGACGAGACCAAGCCCTCGTCCGACTCCAAGCGATCCGTCATGTTGAGCAAGTCGCGGGCTTCCTTGTTCAGCTGCTCCCGGCCGGACTGAGAGGGTGACTGCGCTGTGGGAGCCGCGGCGGAGCTCGCCGTCTTCTGGGACTGCGGAGCCTTGGACGTCGCAGGCGAGTCAGAACAGGAAGTTGCCATGCCGGTAATCAGCGCGACGGCAGTCAGAGCACTGCCAGTGTGGCGGGTGAAGCGGTACATGAGGTCCCCCGAAGTGCACTCAGAAGCCAAGCAGGTGTACAGAACCATGTGATCATCCCGGGTGAACACCCGCGTCACGCATGCAATCTGGGCACCGGTGCCAGATTGGTGCACAGGTTCGACATACTTCCCGCGCAAGGGACTACCCCCCACGGTGGCCGCAGGCCGTGATCCGTAAGTGACTTCACACAGGGCAGTCGGCCCACGAAGGTCGGCGGAGTTTCCATGACCGAGTCAAGGCGGTGGGGGGTGCCCGCATCGGAGCGGGCGGCACCTCGTCTCGGAGATCGGTTGGTTGTGCCTCAGCCGACGAAAGTCAGCCACGACGGCGGGCACACTGATCGATCAGGCGCGCGTGTGCCTCGCTGCACCCTCACCGGCCTCAGCCACGCTGCCGGCCTTGTGGCGTTGACCCGGCGTGAGCTGCCCGGGCCGCCTCAGCCAGAGGCTCTCAGAGCCGGAGCTCTGCGAACACTCGGTTAGCCGCGAGCCTCGGATACTCGACGCTGAGCTGCGTCAGCACGGCCTCTCGAAAGGCCAGCCAGGCGTTCCTGAGATCAACGCGTTCGCAGACAGCCTCTGCCGCTGTGTACGTGCACGAGACTCGAACCTTCTCGCCTTCCGGGACGAAGCTGATCAGCTCGGCGTTCTCGGTGAAGCCGATCGTTGTGTGTTCGCCCCGCTCCAGGTGTTCGAGTGCACCCTTCATCGACCACAGGAAGTCGAACACGGGTGTCCACGACCACGGCGGGGTCAGCTCGGCCTCGTCGATCGTGAACGCAAGGTCGGACAGGAAGTAGTACCAGCGCAGGTCAGCACGGCTGCTGGCCAAGGCGAGGTCTACTTCTTCCTGGTGCTCCTGGTGCTCCTGGCCCTGGTCCACGTACGGGCCAGTCTGGCGATATTCGACCTTGATCAGGACTCCCGTTAACGGTGGCGCGACGTGACTTTCATCGTCCGTGACGAGGTCGGCGGAGATCAACGTGAGTTGCTTTGGGGCGAGTGATCACGGCCCCGTAGGCTTCCGGCGAGTCGGGCAGTCTGTGGACCTGCCCGTTAAAGCATGACGTTGAGGCCATGATCCTTAAAGTTGTGGAGTCGACCGCCCCAGCCACGACATGTTCTGACCTCATGCCCGTATGGCTGCCACTTGGGCGGGAGCGGAGCGACGACGGGTGCTTGAACCCGTGAAGAAGGTTGTTACTCAGGCGGTGCTTGTGGGGCGGCTGGGATGCTGCGGGATTGTGCTGCGGCTCGTCGAAGAGCGTCTGCCACTTGTTCGGCGGTGTCTGCGGACAAGAGGATGTCTTGTGTCCAGAGGATCGAGAGCCTGATGTCGCCGTTCAGCAGGTTGGTGGCAACGTCGACTTCTGTGCCGTTGCCGGTGGTGTCCTCCACGTTGAGGTCTGGATCGCTGCTGAACGCGCTCACGGCGTCTGTCTTGTGTGGGTGCTCTTGGCGCTCGTGATGCTCCACAGCGGGGCTGCGTACTGCTCCGGCCGTGTGTTGATGAGCAGGCGGCGGAGATCATCGCGCTGTGATCCATGGAGGTTCAGAGCCTCGGTGAGGTGGCGGAACGTCGTGTGAGTGACTCCGCGGCTTCGGGCCTTGGTCTCGAACTGGGCGAGCTGGGATAGTGCCGACTCGGCGGCGAGCCTCGTCGGCCGTTGCTCCTTGAGCCAGAGAGCCTTGTTGCGCTCGTAGTCGATCTCGGAGAAGCCGCAGATCTCGCGGCTCAGTGCCTCTGCCTCGTCCAGGGTGGCTGTCGCCATGATGGCGCGGGCCAACTCGTTGCGGCTGAGGGCCTCGTCCAGGTCGACTGCGTGGACCGTCGGGCTTTCGTCGGTGAGAGGGACGGGAAGGCCGGCGTCTCGGATTTCGCATGTGCCGCGCACGCCTCGGGCTGTTGCGGCGAGCATCCCGGTTGCCTCGGAGGGGTGCCACTCCAGGACCGAGCTGACCGGCTCCACATCCTTCGCCGTGAAGGTGTGGACGACCGGGCCGAGCACGCCTCGCACGTCCTCGTGTGACAGCTCGCCGTCCAGGCCGGGGCCCGCGATCAACAGGCGGACCGGCGCGTTCACTTGGCCGCAGGCTGCCAGCGTCAGGGAGTCGGCGAGTGGGCTCTTCAGTGTGGGTTCGTCGCCTTGGGCCAGCACGTCTCCGCCGACGTCCAGGAGATCGATTGTGGTCGGCTGTATGTGGGTGACCAGTTCTTCGATCTGGCGCGTGACTCCCTCGGCGCCCTGCCTCGGGTCGATCAGTGCGAATGTGTGCGGGAGCTCTGCCGCGAGTCGGGGGAGAGTCGAGCCGGCCGGAGCGATCGGGCGGGCCTCCGCCGGCACCTTCCACACGGTGGGGGTGATCGGTTCGAGGCCGGTGAAGTCGTTGCTTCCGCGGGGGCCCGGTAGCGGGTCGACCAGCAGGCGGTCCCACGCGTAGGTGAGGATCACCGTGCCTGCTTCTAGGGAAGGTCGTGTGTGGCGGACCGCACCGCTGTTGACCGTGGTTTTCCGTCCGTATGGGCACGCGAAGGGCACGGAACCTCGGAAGGGGAGAAGGCGGCGCGGCTTACGGTGCACCGCGCATGGGCTGCGCCGTTCTTAGACCAGCGGTCGAAGTGCTGTTGCAGCTGCATACGCGCGGTCTGGCCGGGGCACCCGAAGGCGCCGTCAGGGAAGAGAGCACGTCTGGTGCACGTCTAGTTCTCGGGTCAGCGTCGCGACGCCGCGACTGTTCTCCCGCACGGGCCACACGGGCCACGGCTCACGCGTGGGACTCGCCATGGCGATGCTTGCCGGCCGACTCCACCGGTGAGCCCGTGACGGGCCTGTCGCCCTCCCTGAGTCGGCGGAGGGGCCCGGAAGGTCAGCCCTTCGGGTCGGGCTTCCGCGCGACAGTGTCGCCTGCCGGCAGGGCGCGGAGCATGGCCCTGTAGAGGTCGTCGTGCGCGGGCGAGGCGGGAAGGGGGGCCCGGGCCGGGGCTTCGAAGGACTGGATCATCAGGGCTACGACGCGTCGCCAGGCGTCGGGAGCGGCGTCGCCGCAGGCGTTGACGACGCCGAGGTTGGCCATGTGCAGCAGCACCAGGTCCGAAGGGTCGAAGTCCTCGCGCAGTCGCCCCGTGGCCTTGGCGCGGCCGATGAGTTCCACCATGCCCTCGTACGCCTCGTTCCGGCGCTTCTCCATGGCCTTGGCGGTGGGGAAGGTCATGGTCAGGACGTCGGCGAAGCCGTTGTCGGCGGCCTGCATCGCGCAGGCGGCCTCGATGTAGCCGGTGAAACCGTGCCAGGGGTCGGGGTCTTCGAGGGCGGTGACGACCGCGTCGGCGTAGGCGTCCATGCGGTCGGAGAAGACGGCTGCGACCAGCGCCTCCTTCGTGGGGAAGTGACGGAAGACGGTGGCGATCCCGACACCTGTCTCGCGGGCCACGGAGGCCATGGAGGCACCCAGGCCGTCGCGTCCGAACACGGTGCGTGCGGCGGCGAGGATCCGCCCCCGGTTGCGCTCGACGTCACTGCGCACAGGCTGGGCGGCGGGGGCGTCGGAGTGCTGGTCGCCGGGGTTCATGGGAGCAGTCTAGCAATCGGAAAGCCCTATCCATTTCCTGTGCTACGGTGGTTGAAGTGAACCGGAATGGGCTATCCGGATCCCGAAACGGATAGCCCACTCCATATCTCTCCGTCTCTTCGGCGCCGCTCGTGACTCCTCGACGGCGCACTGCGAAAGGATCGCTGTGACCAGCATCGCCATTGTCGGAGCCGGCCCCCAGCTCGGCCTGGCCATCGCCCGCACCTTCGGCTCCCAGGGCTACGACGTCGCCCTGATCGCCCGCAACCGCGCCAAGCTCGACGACCTCGTGAGCACTCTCACCGCCGAGGGCATCACCGCCGCAGCGTTCCCCGCGGACGTACTCGACCGCGACGCCCTCACCCGGGCGCTGAAGGACGCCGCCGCAGAGTTCGGCGGGATCGACGTCCTGGAGTACTCCCCTGTGGGCACGTTCGGCGTCACCACGCTGACCACTCCCTCCGGGACCGAACCGTCCCATGTGGAGTTCGAGATGAACTTCCAGTTGTACGGTGCCATCGCCGCCACCAAGGCGGTGCTGCCCGCGATGCGCGAGGCCGGTGCGGGCACCCTGCTCTACACCACCGGCGCCGGCTCGATCTGGCCCGACCCGCGGGTCGCCAACGTCAACGCCGCCGCGGCGGCGCTGCGCAACTGGGCGATGAACCTGCACAAGGAACTGCTCGGCACCGGCATCCAGGCAGCCCACGTCGGCATCGACTCCTCGATCGGCGTCTCCGTCCTCCCTGGCGTGGAAGCGGCCCGGCCCGAGCAGATCTCACCGATGTACTGGGAGCTGCACACCACCAGGCGCGACGAGGACGAGCTCGTCTTCAAGCTCGATGACAAGGGCTTCCCTCGCGGCTGACACCGCACCACTGCCGTCGACGAACCTTGATCGCGCCGCGGTCTGCCATACCGCGGCGCGATCCCGGAAGAGGGCCGTACTGATGAACGTGCTCCTGTCGTTGGTGCAGAGCCTCCTGCCCGTGGCCCTCGCGGCCTCCGGCGTCCTCAAGACGAACCAGTTGGGGCCGCTTTGGACCCCACACCTTCCGACCGGCGCATCACGGAGCGCTGGTCGTCAACAGCCCCATGAGACGCCGGCGCCATTTCCGCCTTCGGCTCTTCCCTACCCGCAAGGAAACAGAAATGACCACAGTCACCGACCCGTCAGCCATCGACTCGATGCCGTTCGACCCCCACTCGGCACGTCTCGTCGAGGCGTTCAGAGGCGCTCTGGTCCGCATGCGTGACGGAGAGGACCTGACCGTCGAGGACCTCGACACGGCAGCCGCTCTACTGCTGATGGTGCAGGCGACCAACGGCGACTCACTGGCAGCCGAAGTCATGCCGCTGTTCAGGCAGGTGTTCCAGGGTGACGAAACCGGAAGCCACCGGCCGGCGACGGCGACATCACCGAGTCACCCGACATACTCCGACCCCTTCCATAAAGGATCGTTGTGACCAGCATCGCCATTGTCGGAGCCGGCCCCCAGCTCGGCCTGGCCATCGCCCGCACCTTCGGTTCCCAGGGCTACGACGTCGCCCTGATCGCCCGCAACCGCGCCAAGCTCGACGACCTCGTGAGCACTCTCACCGCCGAGGGCATCACCGCCGCAGCGTTCCCGGCGGACGTACTCGACCGCGATGCCCTCACCCGGGCGCTGAAGGACGCCGCCGCAGAGTTCGGCGGGATCGATGTCCTGGAATACTCCCCGTCGGCCGGGCTCGACACCATCGAGGCGACTACCCCGGCCGACACCGAACCCACGCACGTACAGCACGAGATCGAGTTCCAGCTCTACGGTGCCATCGCCGCCACCAAGGCGGTGCTGCCCGCGATGCACGAAGCCGGAACGGGCACCCTACTGTTCACCACCAGTGCCGCCTCCATGAACCCCCAGACGCCGACCGCCCCGATCAGCACTGCCACGGCCGCGCTGCGCAACTGGGCGATGAACCTGCACAAGGAACTGGCCGTCACCGGCATCCAGGCCGCTCACATCGGCATCGACGCGACGATCGGCACCCCCACCTTCTACGGACAACCACGGGCCACGGCTGACCAACTCTCCCTCCTCCACTGGGACCTGCACACCACCCACCGCGACCGGTCCGAGCGAATCTTCAGAGGCTGACCCAGGGCTGATCGTCCTGCCACGAGCACCACACACCCCAAGTCGTCCCAGCATCCGCCCGCCGAGGAGACGCCATGACCTACGCGCGCGACCGCGAGATCAGACCGTGGCTTCCGCCGCTCCCATGTGGGTCGCGTTCCGCCGTCCGAGCACCGCGCATGCCGGATGCGGGGGCATCTCACACGTGGAACCGCCAAGCCATGCAGACCGGTCCACAGGTCGACGAGGGCATCACACGCGTCTTTCAGCTCCTCGGAAAGCGCTGGACCGGCCTCATCATGTCCGTGCTGATCACGGGACCGACGTACTTCGCCGACCTGCGCCGGGCGATACCCGGAATCAGTGAGCGCATGCTCTCCAATCGCCTGACCGAGCTCGCCGCCACGGATCTCGTCGTGCGCACGGTGGCGTTGGAGCCCGCGCTCAAAGAACTTGCGAAGTGGGCGAAGACCCATCTCCCGGAGCGGAGTCGGCCGACCGTCCGCTGAACCCGTACTTCCAGGGACGGCGGCAAATGACCAGAAGCCACTCGGCGATCGGCGATCGGCGATCGGTGTGGGGCGCGGCGGAGGCGGGTGCCGAGGTGACCCCAATCCGGCAGCCACGATCATCTTCGGCGCGCCCACCTACATGGGTACCGCCTCCGCCGCCTCCATCATCGGAGGCGAGTTCATACAGCTCCACGGAACGTGGATCCGCACCTGCTGAACCGGACTATCGCTCACACCAACGACAACCCGAGTTCAAACTCAGTAGGGCAAGCAGAGGGCACGCCACCCCGAATTGGACTAGACAATAAACAACCCCCAGGCCGCTGACCTGGGGGCAAATTCTGGAGCGGGTGACGAGAATCGAACTCGCGCTCTCAGCTTGGGAAGCTGATGTTCTACCATTAAACTACACCCGCGTAAGACGCCGGTCACAGCCGGTGTCGGAACGCTCCGTCACTCTACCTCATGCCAGGCCCCGGGCGCTGAAGCCCTGGGGTCTGAGTGTGTTTCGGGGGTGGGATCCGGGTGCGGGGGACCGGAGTTGGGGCGTACGGTGGGGGTGCGGAAGAGGGACCGGGCGGGGTCGGAGTGCCGCCTGGAGGGTCGTCCCGTTCGTCCCGTAATGTGGCTTTCAGTGTCCGGCGAGCAGCAGCCGGACGCGGCTCTTTGGGGAAGGGACTCTAGGACTTGATGGAGCGCACCGTCGTCCGTTGTGCCGATGGGCACGTGTTCAGCACCGCTTCGTTCCCGATGCAGCAGGCCGAGCGGCTCGGTCCCGGGCGACTCGTCCGGTGCCCTCGTTGTGCCCGGTTGCGAAGTGTCGTGCCGGTGATTCTCGAGAAGCGGTAGGCAAACCGGCCAGTCAGCGGCCCGGCGCGTGGAGTCGTCCCGATTGTGGTGGCTCCGCGCGCCGTGCGTATCCTCGGGACGTGCTTCTCTCAGACAAGGACATCCGGGCCGAGATCGACTCCGGGCGCGTACGGATCGACCCCTACGACGAATCCATGGTGCAGCCGTCGAGCATCGATGTACGGCTCGATCGGTACTTCCGGGTGTTCGAGAACCACCGGTATCCGCATATCGATCCGTCCGTCGAGCAGGTCGACCTGACCCGGCTGGTGGAGCCCGAGGGCGACGAGCCGTTCATTCTTCATCCGGGTGAGTTCGTGCTCGCCTCCACGTATGAGGTCATCTCGCTTCCCGACGATCTCGCCTCGCGGCTCGAGGGGAAGAGCTCCCTCGGGCGGCTCGGGCTCGTCACCCACTCCACCGCCGGGTTCATCGACCCCGGGTTCAGCGGGCACGTGACGCTCGAGCTGTCCAACCTCGCCACGCTCCCCATCAAGCTCTGGCCCGGGATGAAGATCGGCCAGCTGTGCATGTTCAAGCTCACCTCGCCGGCCGAGTCCCCGTACGGCAGTGAGCGGTCCGGGTCCCGGTATCAGGGGCAGCGCGGTCCGACCGCCTCCCGGTCCTTCCTCAACTTCCATCGGACCCAGGTATGAGTGACACGGGCGTGGCTCGGGAGAACCTGACCTACGAGCGGTTCGGGGTCGCCGTCCGCGAACTCGCGCAGACGATCGCCGACGACGGGTACGTACCCGACATAGTCCTCAGCATCGCCCGCGGGGGCGTCTTCGTCGCCGGCGGGCTCGCCTACGCCCTCGACTGCAAGAACCTGCACCTGGTGAACGTGGAGTACTTTGGGCTGGCTGCTTAGCACTCGGTGTCTGGCCATGGCAAACGGGCAGGTGAGGCGATCTGTAGGGCTAGTTTGATCTTGCTGTTCGTTTGCGTTAATTGTCGCTGATCATGGTCCGTGTGCTGAGCTGGTGCTGACCGCCCAGCGCCCGCGCATCCCGACCCGGGGCGTCTGACGTCTCGTGCTGGTGCAGCAGGCGTTCACTCCGCAGCATGTGTCGGCTGCCGTGTCCGTCCGGGTGTCGGGCTGCGCAGTCGGACGGTCGCGGAGCGCATGCCTCGGCGATCGCGTGCGTCGCAATGATCTCGACGTCCGTGAACCCGCTCGCTTCCAGTCCTGCGCTGTACTCCGCGTAGGAGAGAGCGCCCGTGACGCAGCCCACGTGGTCGCCGCGTTCGGCGTGTTGGGTCGGTGAGTCGTCGGCGACCACGTCGACACGCCGATCCGGCCGCCCGGTTTTGAGCATGCGGTAGGCCTCGGCGAAGACGGCGGGCTTGCCGGTGGACAGGTTGATCACGCACTTGGAGATCACGACGTCGATGGTGTTCGCGGGGAGGGGGATCGCCTCGAACGTGCCCTTGAGGAACTCGACGTTCGTCGCGTCAGCCTTGGACCTCGCTGCCTGGCAGAGCCAACTGCGCCGGCCGCGGGTATTAGGAAGGGACGATCCGGCAAGCTTCACGCTGGGCTGTGGTTCTCCGCCACCTTGCGCGCCGCTCTATTCGCTTGCCTCGCCTCGGCTTCGGTCCGATCCTGGAACGTCGTCTCCACCAACTGAAAGATGATCATGAACGAGATCTGGGTGAACGTGGGCGGCGTGAACAACGCAGCCCGGTTGGAACTCAAGGCAGTGCACGGCACCAGCGGCCTGGGCGTGATGCAACTCCGCTTCCAGTTTGAGGCGTCATGTCGACATGACGCGTCAGCGCAACGCCCGATGTGGTTCGAGGGCAAGGTCAACGCCGTCGGCCTTGGTACGTCGAGCGGCTACCTGGGGCGGTTGGCGGTTGAGTCCTCGCCCGTCACCCTGCATAGCCTCGCAGCGACAACGACGTTCGTCCTCGTTGTCGACCTCGACCACCGGCAGCTCCAGATCATCGAGGAGCACCGCACGGGTGGGATCAAGTTCAACCTGGAAGTCACCGGTACTGCTATGAGGGATGGCAACCTCGAGCGTATTGGCGTCGGCAGCATCGAGTGTGAGGTCAGCCAAAGCAATTGGGCGGCGATCCTTGAACAGATGCAGTACCGCCGCCTGCTCCTCATCGAGATCGATGCACCAGATGCCACCCGCTCGGCTGAGTTTGCCGCCGCTATGGACTACTACCGGGACGCTGAGAAGCAGTACATCAAGCAGGAGTGGCGCCTGACGGTGGAAGCGCTCCGTCAGGCCCTCGCGGCGGTCGTCGGTAAGAAAGCCGAGGAGGAGGACGCGGCGGCAGATGTTCAAGCGGCAGCTAACGCACTCCGTAAGGAGTCCAATAGGACGAGCGTTGGCTACCCGCTGCGTGCCGAGCAGGTGCGGCGTGCCCTCAAGTTCATGTGTGACCTGGGGGCGCACCCGGAAGTAGCAGAGACGGCGAAGGCCGATGCGTACTCAGCCATCTTGATGGTCGGAGGCCTGCTGCACAGTTGGCAGCCGGTGACGGCTCGGATCACGTCGCAGACCTCCTCCCAGGAGGGCGAGCCGACCCAGGCTCCATCGTCGGCGAGTGTCTGAACCGTCACTTTGATCGCAACCGCGGGCTGTCTGTGTGCGGGTGGGGCCACCTCAAGCTCGTCCCATCTCCCTCATGCCACCGGGTCGTTAGGTGGTCACCATGGAGGTTCAATACTTAATTTCAACCCGACGCATTCCTGCCGCCCGACTCTCATCGAAAATGCCATCGATGATCGAAGAGTCACCAGGGGCAATACCTCCTCCGTAGATGTTTACAGAAGGGTGCACTCCCCGCGCATGGAGCGCCTCGTTTAGCTGCGCCTCCACAGATTTGGCGCGCAGCCTCGCAAGGCTCTGGCACCTGGTGATTGTGACGTCTGGAGGATCGGCAGTGTAGCCGACGAGAGCGATAGAGTTCCGCAGCGAAGAATTCCTCACGGCATCAGAAATGGCTACCGCCGTCTCATCGATTGCTTTCTTTGCGCTGGGAAGTAGATCGGAGGAATTCGCCGCAAACTGTACGGCCGTTGGCTCCTCTGGCCCGAGCGGGTATTTATATGCGTGATCTCGAACAGCCTGTTTCAGAACACGCTCAATCTGAGAGCGCAAGCGAAGCGCCTTGAGCTCGTGTTCCCGCTTCTTCCTGAGGTGCTTCAGAACCAACCTCGTGTAGTATCGAAGATCATCCTGCTCAAGCGATCCGTCGCAGAATGCAGTCCAAAAAACTAGGGCATTTGTTATCAACATAACGAGTGACACAAGAACGGCCAGCAGCGGGGTAAGGCGATAGTCACCACTATATGTCCCCTCGACGAAAATGCGGATCGAGAGCGACACAAATATGAAGATGAGAAGTAGGGCGATCGCCGTCAGCCCGATTCTTGCGGCAGTCGGAATTTCCGTCCACCTCAGGTCGCGATCATGAGTTTTATGGTCGCGCAGATTATGGCCAATTTCATACAGTGCGAAAGTTGAACCATAAGTTGGAAGCAATGCGACAACTAGGGCGAGAGCGAAGGTAAAGCCACTAGGATTCGCCAAGTCCACATTGAAGACCGATACGGTGAACCAGAGCATTATGGGAAAGTCAATGACTGCGGTGAAAATCCAGACTAGGACCTTGACCCACCGTGCCACCAGCCTGTGACGGCGACTGCCATTGCCTTCCTCTTGCCCAATCTGCTTGGCAATTGCGTCACTGCAACGCTGGGCTTCCGCTACGGTCATTACGCCGCCGCGAGCCCCAGGCACCTCGACAGCGAATGCTCCATCGGCAAGACGCTGATGCTGTGCCGCTTGACCTTCGAGCCGGTCAAGATGAGCGGCCGCGTGCGAAGAAAGCGGGGAAGGCGTGTCACTAGGAGTCATGGCGCTGCTCGACTCTCATGCTGTGATCAATAAAGAATCTCAACACGCCGCATCTTTGCGGCCTGCTTCTCATCGAACTTTCCGTCGTCGATGGACGAGGTCCCAGGGGATATTCCGAGGCCAACGGCCTCTATCCTTACCCGGATCCCACGCTCATTAAGTGCTTTGTCAAGTGCTTTGGATACGGCGTCGGCTCGCTGCTGGGACAAACGCTTACATCCGGCAGCAGTTGAGCCTGGAGGATCTGCTGTGAAACCGGTGAGCTTAATGACCGACTTCCGCTGGTCCTTGCCGAATTGATCAGCAATCTTGTCCGCAACCGATTCGATGGTGCTTTGCGAGCTGGGTGGCAAAACGGCAGAATTTCCAGCGAAACCCAACAGGGAATCAGAAACAACCAACTTTCTTTCTCCGTGCGGCCCTTGAATGGACTTTATCGGGTCAACCGGAATTATGGGCTCTGGAACCGTTGCCGCAGGGGGCTGCTTGTCACGAGGCGAATTATCCACACTGCAAGGCTGCGCTCCCGAGGCAGTGCAAATGCTGAGCCAGTATCGTTCCAATGTGTCCCTGATCGGCTGCGGCAAGGTTGGCTGTGCGCCGGCGGTTTCACCCAGCCCGCTGAATACAACGTGCCACCCAGACAGTTGAGGTAGCAAGTCGCGACTCTTCAATTCTTTCACCAGTTCCTTCACCTCCTTCTGCCAGGTGACTTGACGCAAATCCACTGCACCTCGCGTACTCAGCCCGCTGCTAATCACTACTAGAGTACGCGGGGTGTCGGCCGAATCGTTGTAAGCGCGAACAGCCAAAGAGATGCCCTCTAGGAGATCCATTCCAGCAGTGCTTGCTTTCAGGTCGTTAACGGCGTCAGTCGCTTTATCGAGGTTTTCTTTGATCAACTTTTCGCGCCTGGCATCGATGTTCTCTGTCTGTCCATTTCGCCGGAGCGGGGTTAGGTGAACGACGGTTCGAGTCGGAGATTCCGATTCAAATATGTCGGCTTTTCCTCCGGACTCGCTCTCGGCAATCCCCTGAAGCGTCTCCCGAATGCCGTCGCTGAGCGTTGGCGTCGGCTCAGTGGCGGTCCCAGTCGAAATCACAACCACTTGCTGTTCCGGTTGCCCCGACTTACCCGCGCAACCGACTTGCCCTCCAGCAACCATTCCAATGATTGCTAGGGGTGCAACCGGAAGGAACCGGCTGTACCACCAAACATGCTTGGATGTACGTTCCATGCTGGCCCCGCATGCTGGAACTTCCACCAGTTAAACCCATCACTCGGCACCGTCCACCTATTTAACGCGACAACTATTATGTAGTTGCGAGGTGAACGAGTGTCCAGGCCGGGTTTCTCCTTTAGGGGACGTCTCATCGCTGAGAGTTCGCCCCTGCAGCGGAATACGTCACGAACGCCCAAATGTTTGCGCTTATCTTCCAGCTTCTCACCGGCGCACTTCCTTTGCATCCGCAGCATCCACTTTTCGGGGGAGAGGCGCCCTCGTCTGTCCGCAGGCCAGTCGGTACGGTCGTTGTCGTGTCTGGCGTGCGTCGGGTTGGTCACCCGTGGGCGTGCGCTGGTTGATCGCGCGCGACTAGGGGAGCTGGTACGGGCATGGCGGTTGACGCTGCTCGGGGATCGGAAGAAGCGTTCACGTCGGTAGGGGCGACGCGTGTGATGGTCGGCGCTTGCCGGGTGGTCGGGCTTGATGCCGCTGGCGCGGAGTTGATCAGGTTAGGGGAGAACGCTCTCTTCAGGCTGGCCTCGGTGCCGGTGATCGTGCGTATCGCCCGGTCGATTGAGTACCTGCCGTCGGCGCGTAGAGAGGTTGCCGTGTCTCGGTGGCTGGCGCGTGAGGGGTTTCCCGCGGCTCGTGTGGTCGACGACCTTGAACAGCCGGTCGTGGTCGACGGGCACCCGGTGACCTTCTGGCATCTGATCGTTGAGGACGGCCGAGCGGCTACCTATGGGGAGTTGGGCGCGGTCCTGCGGGATCTTCACTCGCTGACGCTGCCGGACGGCTTGGAGCTACCGCAGTACGACGCTTTCGGGCGTTCGGACTTGCGGCTTGAGCGGGGGGTCGGGGTAGCGGATGACGATCTCGACTTCTTGCGCAAGCGGGGGCAGGAACTGAAGGAGCGGTTGGCGGGGTTGCGGTTCGAGTCGTCGTTGGGGCCGGTGCACGGGGATGCTCACACCGACAACCTGATGGTGGGTCGGAATGGCGTCGTGTATCTGATCGACTTCGAGAACTTCTGCGTTGACCACCCCGAGTGGGATCTTGAGGTAGCAGCGCACGAGTACGACCGGCTGGACTGGGTGACGGATGAGCAGTATGGCGATTTCGTGGGTGCATACGGACGTGACCTGAGGAAGTGGCCGGGATTCGCGACGCTGTGTGCTATCCAGGAGTTCAAGATGACTACCTGGCTCATGCAGAACGTGACCGAGGGGGAAGAGGTGGCGGCGGAGTTCGCTCGGCGGATGGCGTCGTTGCGAGACGAGAGTGCACCGCGCCGGTGGCTCCCCTACTGAGGGCATAGCGCCTACTCGTCCAAGCTGGCCAGTGCTTCGGATACCCGGTTGTTGAATTGCGTCACGATCGGCACTCCTGCGTGGGTACTGATTCCTTGCTGAAAGTCGGTGACGTAGCGAAGGAATCGGGTCGATTGCAGGGATTCGCCTTCGTCGACTGCCTGTGTGGCTGCGACGATCGCGCTGTCCAGGTCGCCGTTCAAGATGTGGCTCTCCGCGAGTACCATGCGGCAGAATCCCAGCGTGCGCGCGTACTGAGGGTCTGTCTTGGCGACGGCTTTTTCGGCGAATCGGAGTGACTCGGCGGGCCGCTTGAGGTCGCGGAAGCAGTGGGAGAACTCGCCGATCAGTTCCGCTTCGTCGAAGTATGCCAGCCATTCGGGGCCGTCGGCTGCGGCTCCCTCGAAGTGGCGTTCTGCCTCGTTCATCGCGCGTGACGCTCCGGAGAGGTCTCCGGCACTGGACAGGGCGCGGGCCTCATGGATCGCATACATGGCCTTGGCGCGTGGCGTTGCGCTGCCCTTGGCGCCTTCGACTGCGGATCGCGCCAACTGCAAGGCGCGTGACGTCTGTCCCAGGTAGTTCGCCTGGTGGCTGAGGTTGGCCAGGACGGATGCGCCGAACATCCGGTCGCCGGTGACCTGGGTGAGTCGCAGGGCATGGAGGAGATAGCGGTTCGCCAGTCCGTGATTCCCGATGTCGTATGCCATCCATCCCAGCACTTCGGCTGTCTCCGCCGCCACCGTGAAGAGGGCATGGCCGACCTTTTCCGAGTAGCTGGCATTCAGGAGGGGTAATACCTCGTGCCGGAAATAGTGTCTTAATGCCTTGTGGCCGTGGCCTCCGCCATACAGGAAGTCCAGGCGCATGAACATCTCGGTAGCGGTCTGGATCGCGCGTACGTCGCGCATGCCGACTCGCTGAGACTCGTGCCTGTCGGCTTGCACTCCATCGGGCCGGGCCACCATCCAGGACAGGACAGCGGCGTTTATCTCTCCGTCCGGGATGATCAGAAGGCTGGCCGATTCCGGCTCGGGGCGCTCCTCGGAGAGACCTTCCAGCGCGGTCAGGGCGTCTGGCAGAACGGCGGCATACGCAACTGGCTGGGGTACGGCCGGCTCCGGGGCTCCGAACAGGCCGAGATCTCCCGGAGTGATGCGGCGTCCCAACTTGGAGCCGAACACGTCCGCCATGATTGCGGCGGCCTGCGCCCGGATACCCGCTCCATCCCGCCAGCGCTGTACGGCGACATGGGTCGTTCCGAGTGTGCTGCCGCGCTGCTGCGCGAGATCTCGCATGCGCTTGGCGAGACCCTTGTTCGAGAACCCGGCCTCGTCCATGAGGGAGATCAACTGCGCGTTCGGCTCTCGGCTCATGCTCCCCTGCCAACCCGAGAATGACGATGAGTCACCATCGTGTCACACCGTTTGAACCCGGGGGGTTCAAAAGCGAACCCCCGTCGCATTTGCCGGTGTTCATGTGAACCCCCTGGTGAACACTCCCGGCTGAACCCCTTGCGTCGTTCACTGGTCGCACAGATCGGCGGACTGCGGAGTCCGTCAGTGTCCGGGAGGGAACGCGGTGGAAGCACAGCAGAGCAAATGCGCAGCGAACACCTTGGCTGTGAGATTTCCTCGTCGCTCGGTCCACGATCCCGGCGCGGGGCATTTCCGGAGAATGACGCTGTACGCCGAATCGCCGGACTGTGCCAAAGCGGCGCGGGACATGCTCGGTTCGTATCTCCAGACCTGGGGGTTGGCGTACGCGGTCGACGCGGTGCGGCTCGTCGTGTCGGAGCTGGTCGGCAACGTTGTGCATCACGCGGTCCCGGACAACGTCCTTGCGCGCCCTGGTGCCGGACGTCGTATCGACGTGTCGGTGGTGACCTGGCCGGAGCTGCTCGTACTCGGTGTACGGGACGAGGACTCGACTCCTCCCGACCTTCCCGCCGGAGAGGTCGTATCGCCCGAGCTGGCGGGCGGCTTCGCTGAGGCGCTGCTGCCGGACAGGGGCCGTGGGCTGCTGATCGCTCAGCGTCTGGCGGAAGCGGTGTGGTGGTCGCCGGAGCGTGAGGGAGGCAAGACCGTCTGGTGCCGCTTCGACCTCGAACAGCTGTGGGCCGAGCATTCGGCCTGACTGACGCCGGCGCGTCGCCTCCTCGTGCTCCCTCGCGATCGGGAGTCGGCGATGCGCCGGTCACCGGCTGGAGTTGACCGCTTCGGCCGGGGAGCGCGGCCCTTCGAGGGCTCGTTGTCTCCCCTCCCGTAGAGGGGCCGCGCTTCACAACCTCATACCGAGACCGGGCCACCCCATCAGCCCTGGAAAGCGAAGGGTGGCCCGGCTGGGGACACTGCGATCCCCGGTGCCAAATGGTACCGGGGTCGCAGTGCTGCGTCTGCTTCTGACCCTGGAATCAAGGGAGTTGACGACCAGTTAGGTTGAGGTGAGCGAAGGTGCCTGACTTCGGTGAGGACTGGCTCAGGGATGGGCTGGACGACATCACAAGCGTGGAGTCCGCTCTGTGGGTTCGTGGCGTCGACTACATGACGGGTTGGCGTATGGCGCGCGAATCCGCTGACCGACTGAACCGGGCGTTCCTCGGCGCGGGGTTCGAACTCTCGGAGGCGCGGGCCGTCGCCTCGACGGACGAGAACGGGCGCGGGGTCGTGCGTCTGGCGGGCCGGCCGGGCGCGGTGGATCGGCTTGCCGGGCTTCTGGAGGCGCTCGCTGATGGCGACGGTGGTGCGCTGTGAGGTGTCTTTCCGTTGGTGGGTGGCGCGCGTGGGCACGCCGGCGACCCCCGGCCACCCATGCCCCGGCCCTCGACGGCCGGTCGACGCTTCGACCCCTTCGGCTGGCTGCGGTGTGGGGCGTCCGGCGCTCGGCCGGGACCGGCGGCCACGCCGCACGCCCGGCCGGGGCGGCCGGGCGGCCCGGCGCGCCGCAGGCGCGCCCTTGAGGAAGTGAAGACTGTTTCGACCGATTGCCGTTCGCGGTCATGCCGGGCGGCGTCGGGTGGGCTCCTTGTCGGCGGTGATCCGGTAGCCGAGTGCGGCGCGGTCTGCTCCGATGCGGAGTTCTTCGAGGATCAGGGCCTGGTCGTCGGTGCCGCACGTCACGCGGGAGACGTGCAGGACCGGGGTCGCGTCGGGCAGGCGCAGCGCGGTGCGCTCGTCGGGCAGCGGCATGCGGGCGCGGACCGTCTCGGACCACCACAGCTTGTGTCCGGCCTTCGTCAGCAGCGCGTACACCGTCGCTGGTTCGGTGTCCGGTGCCTCGGCGAGAGCGGGTACAGCCTCGGCGGTGGTGAAGGGGATGAGCGTGCGGTGCATCGCGCGCGCCCCGGTGGCCGGGTCGGTGAGCAGGCGGTCACAGCCGAACAGTGCGTCTTCCACCTTGAGTTCCAGCTGGTGGGCTGTGGTTTCGGTGGCGTGTGTGCGGTAGGTGGTGGGTTCTTCGGTCTGTTGCCAGGCGGCTACGCCGTACAGCGTGAAGCGTCCGGCCGGCGTCTTGCCGACGTAGCGGGAGATGTCGGTGGCGGGGCCGCGGTCGGCGCGGACGAAGCTGCCCTTGCCGTGGCGGACGTCGATCAGCCCTTCCGCGCGCAGGGCGGCGACCGCGTTGCGGACGGTCGGGCGGGACACCTGGTAGCGCTCCATGAGCTGCGCTTCCGACGGCAGGGGAGCGCCGGGCTCATGTTCGCCGGACAGGATTGCTTCGCGGATGGCGGCGGCGACCTGCTGGTAGAGGGCTCCGGGGCGCTGGATCTCCGACATCTGGGCATCTCCGACGGGTCGGGGTCATAGGCACGTCGCACGCGCGGCGTCACTCGTCAGCATAAGTAGTTGCGCACTCGCCGTACAGCACCACACACTCATCACTCGTAAGGACAAGTGACGTCAGTATCAGACTGGCGTCTCAACTGGCCAGGGAGGCCGAAGAAATGCAGTCCATTCCCGTGGACACGACACGGCTCGGCGTACTGCGGTGCGCCATCGCGCCGGAAGTGAAGATCAGCAACTCCGAGACACAGGAGGTGAAGAAGGACCGGGACGGCAACCCCGTCTACACCGTGGCCGTCACCGTGCGGCAGGACCGGCGGCGTATCTCCGTCATCGAGATCGCCGTCAGCGGCGAGCCCACCGGCATCGAAGAAGGACAGATCGTCAAGGTCACCGGCCTGACGGCGTTCATGTGGTCGATGGGCGACCGCCACGGCGTCAGCTTCCGCGCCGACGCCATCACCCCCGTCCGCACGACTGCCGCGCACGGCAAGGGCGGTGACGCGTGATGGGACCCATCGTGCTCGCCTTCGCCCTCGCCGTGCTGGCCTGGATGCTCGTCGTCGGGGACCTGGTGCGTCGGCACCGGCCGGTCTGGCACTGGTACCTCGTCGGCTACCCCGTGACCGCATGGCGGGTGGTGTTCACCTGGCGACGCGTCGCCGTGCTCAACGACCTGGCGGTGTCCCGGCTTCCTGCCCGTACCCTCGTCGGACACCTGCTCGTCAAGGGCGACCCGGTGCGGCCGGTGGCTCCGCGCTGCTCCTTCCCGCGCGTCACTCCGATGGGCCTGACGCTCATCATCCGGCTGCACGCGGGGCAGACCCCGGCGACCTACCTGAAGGCGGCGGACGCCTTCGTGCACGCCTGGAGAGTGCACGCGGTACGGGTCACCTCGCCGGAACGTGGGCTTGTGCTGCTGACAGCCATGGCCCATGACCCGCTGGAACGGCCGGGCTTAGTCACGGCCCCGGCCGAACTCCTCTCCGCGTTGATCGGCGCACTGGAGACGGGCGGGGCGTGGGTGATGAACCTGCGCCTGGTCCCGCACTGGCTCATCACCGGGGCCACCCGATCCGGCAAGTCCACCCTGATGGCCCGGCTCATCACCCAACTCGCCACACAGCGCGTCGCCCTGGTCGGCGTCGACTGCAAGGGCGGCATGGAACTCGGCCTGTTCACCGCACGGCTCAGTGCGCTGGCCACCTCACGGCGTGAGGCGGTCGCGGTCCTCTCCGCCCTCGTCGTCGACATGCACGACCGGATGAGCGCCTGCCGGTCGGCCGGGGTCCGCTCCGTCTGGGAGCTCCCGGACAAGCTCCGCCCGGTGCCGGTCGTGGTCCTGGTCGACGAGATCGCGGAACTGTACCTGTCCGACGGCACCCGCGAGAGCAAAGCGGAAGCCGAACAGTGCTCCACACTCCTGCTGCGCCTCGCCCAGCTCGGAGCCGCCCTCGGCATCCACCTGGTCGTGGCCGGCCAACGCGTCGGATCCGACCTCGGCCCCGGCGTCACCGCCCTGCGCGCCCAGCTCGGCGGCCGTATCTGCCACCGGGTCAACGACCCCGGCACCGCCGAAATGACCCTCGGCGACCTCAACAAAGACGCCGTCGCCGTCGCCCAATCCATCACGCCGGAAGAGCGCGGGGTGGCCGTCTGTACCGGCCCGGACGGCGGATGGAGCCGCGCTCGCTCCCATCTCACCCCCACCGATGAGGCCGTGGCCACGGCACGGAAGTACGCCGCGATGACCCCGGACCTGCCCCTCGTCGGCCGCGCCCTCGCGGCGCTGAAAGGAGACGGCAAGTGATCGGCGAAGGAACGGCGTTCACGTTCGCGGTGATCTTCGGGATCATCACCGTCCTCCTCGTCCGCTCCCGCGACGTCCGCCCCTGGGAAGCCGTCTGCGTCGGCCTCTTCGGCATCTACCTCGGGCAGACCCCCGTGGTCTTCACCATCCACGGGCTCGTGACCTGGTTCATCAGCGGCTTCTCCCACACCTGAGCAGAGAGAAGGGACGTCCCCCCATGCCTATGCCTCGCGTGAGGTGCCCCCACTGCAAGGGCGACGGAGCCCGTAAGACCTGGACCGGAAGGATCCGGCGCTGCCGCGTCTGCCGCGGTACCGGCACCATCCGCTGAACCCCACCACACCCCTCCACACAGGGAGTGATCCCCATGACCCACCTCGCACCACCCACCCACATCCGTGCCGCTGCGGCGGCTCACCCCGGAAGGTCACCACCATCACCCCGCAGTACACCCCGGCTGACAGGCGCGCTGCCCTCGACCGCGCGGCGCGCCTGCGTCAGCTCCCCGAAGCCGACCGCGACGCAATCCGCATCGCCCAAGACCCCAAGTTCCCCCGCTGGCTGGAACAGATCACCGCAACCGGCGGCTGCTCCCATCCCGTCCACGTCTCCGGCTCCACCACCACCCTGGACGGAGCGACCGGCGAGATCCTCCGCCACTACGACACCCGCAACGAACCCGGTGAACGCCTCCTCGTCCGCTGCCGTAACCGCCGCGCAATCATCTGCCCCGCATGCTCCCGCCTGCACGCAGGCGACACCTTCCACCTGGTCCGCGCGGGACTGATCGGCGGCAAGAACGTCCCCGCAACCGTCCGCAACCGGCCTCGACTCTTCGTCACCCTCACCGCGCCCTCATTCGGCCCGGTGCATCGTGCCGGCGAACGCTGCCGACCTCGACGCGACGGCGACACCTGCGAACACGACCGCCCCCTCGGCTGCGGCACAGTTCACACCTCGGACTCACCCGCCGTCGGCCAACCCCTGTGCCCCGACTGCTACGACCACACAGCACACGTGCTGTGGCACGCACACGCCTCCAAGCTGTGGGACCGGTTCGTCATCGACGTCCGACGTCGCCTCGCCTCCTCGGCCGGCATCGTGCAGTCCCGCTTCGCCGCTCACGCCCGGCTGTCCTTCGCCCGTGTCGCCGAGTACCAGAAACGGGCAGCCGTCCACGTTCACGCCGTGGTCCGCCTCGACGGCCCAAACGGACCGACCGACGAACCCCCGCCCTGGGGCACCGCTGAGCGCCTGACTGCTGCGGTACAGGCCTCCGCGAGGCGGGTCCTGGTCCGCACCCCCTACAGTCCCGCCCTCGGCGAGCACGCCCTCAACTGGGGCGCACAGATCGACATACGCCACCTGCGCCCCCACGACGACGGTCCCGACGACGACGCGGTAGCCGCATACGTCGCCAGATACGTCACCAAGGGTGCGGACGAGACCGGCGCCGGCACCGACCACAAGGTCACCACCTGGGACGACATCGACGCGACACCAGTGAGCGAACACGTCCGCACCCTCATGCGGACCTGCTGGCGACTCGGCGACCTCCCCGAGTACGAACCCCTCCGCCTCCGGGCCTGGACCCACACCCTCGGCTACCGGGGCCACATCCTCACCAAGTCACGCGCCTACTCCACCACCTACGCAGCACTCCGCGCCGAACGCGCCCACCACGTAGGTCACATCGACATCCCAGACGCGGTCACGGATGACGGCCTCTCGGTTGCGGGCGAGGTCTTCGGCGATTCCGGCGGCGATGAGGGCTGCGCCGGGGGTGTGGCCAGAGCCCGTGTAGCGCCAGTGGGCACTTCTGACACCTGCTCAGACGGCCGAGTTCCTGTCGGTGTCCCTGAACACGCTCTACGGCAACTGGAGGGCGTGGGGGCTGACGGCATACCGCGTTGGCAAGCATCTCCGCTTCAGAGAAAGGGACTTGGAAACCTGGTTAACCCAGCACGTCGTTAATTAGCACGTCTAGAATATTGGTGCTGAGTCGCCAGGAGAAGTAGGGAGAACCTCGTTCATGGGCTCGATCATCAAGCGGTGTGAGTGTGTCGTCACGGCGTGGGACCGGTGTCCGCACCCCTGGGTAGCTCGCTGGCGGGAGCCTGGCGGTCGCTCGGGACGGCAGCGAGAGAAATCCTTCGAGTCGGGGGCGACCGGCAAGAAGTTAGCCGTCAAGTGGGAACGGAAGGTCGAACGCGACAAGGACACCGGGTCGTACATCGACCCTGAGCAGTCCAAGCGGACGTTCGCTGACGTCTGGGACGAGTGGCTCAACGCGGGGTCGGACGAGGGTCAGTTGGCCGTCTCGTCACGTGCGCAGTACGTGAGCATCTACAAGAACCACTACGCAGAGTTCTTCGGCCCGCGTCCCATCGGAGCCGTCACGGCAAGCGATATCGCCAGGTGGGAAACGCTCCAGAAGGAGAAGGGGTACAAGCCTTACGGGATTCACACGCGCAAGGTCGTCCTCGCCTCGCTCTTCAAGTACGCGTGGTCAGCCGAGATCATCCCGCGCAATCCGTGCAAGAAGGCGGAAGCGCGAAAGCGCAGGGTATCGGCGTACCGTCCGATCGATCCGTCCGAAGTGCCGACGACCGGTGAGGTTGAGGCGATCTTTGACGAGATCAAGCCGTACTACCGCTCGGTGGTCTGGAGCATGGCGGGGTGTGGACTCCGAGTAGGTGAGGCGTTGGCGCTGTGCGAGCAGAAATGGGAGCAGAGCACTGGCTTCGTGACGGTCAACGCTCAGCTCTCCACCTTCGGCGCGAACGAGGGCGCGGGACGCGGAACGGCTATTCGGGATGAGGTGAAGTGGTCCAGGACCGGCCGCAAGGTCCCGGTTCCGGAGATCGCTGACGAAGCGTGGCGCGCCCACATCGCCACGTATGGCACCTGGGGCGACGAAGGATGGTTCTACGAGTCTGAGACGTACGCCAACCGCTTCCCGTCGCGGACGACCTTCGCCGACCGGTGGAACAAGGCGACTGACGATGCGGGGCTGAAGCATCGGGGGTTGACTCCCAAGTCCCTCCGGCACTACTTCGCCTCGGTGGCCATCGCGGCCGGCGTCCCACTTCCGGAACTGGCCGTATGGATGGGGCACGCCAGTAGCAAGACCACCGAACAGGTGTACATCCATCTCCTCCCGGGCGCGGAAGAGCGGATCAAGGGTGCTGTGGCGCGGGCCGTCGCCCGTGATCTGTCCGAGTCGCTCAGCCGGATCCGCTCGGCGTAGGGGTGCTGACTCAGATCCTGTTCTGAACTCTGAGGATGATCAGGCTCCTTTTCGCCAGCGTCCGCCAGCCGAAACCTTAGGCGCGCTAGGGCGACGTGCCCGGGACTCACTCGATAATTACCACGTGAAGGCTCCTCTGGTTCTACCAGAGGCCACACGTGAGTGCGGCCGGGGCTCTGGGTGCCACCAGAGCCCCGACCGGGCGTGTGGGCGTTGAGGTGGGGCCGGCCGATCATGTGCCGGTCGGACCCGCTTCGCGCAGGCCGTGACTGTGCCGTCCGGCCCCACATGTCTGGTCCGCGCTATCGCGCGAACTGAGCCAACAGCCCTACTAGCGCGGTGACCGCGCCGAGTACAGCAGTGATCATCTGCGCCCGGGCAGTCGGGTCGAGCTGCCTACGTCGACGGGGCTTGGCCCGCTTCTGCATGTTCACCTCCCTCCGAAGTCCAACGGACGGTCCGCCCAGCTCTGACTCAGGGCGGCCACGTCCACCTCACACTCGATGGCCACTGGCACACCATCTCGCGCACCCCAGCGAACCCTGGCGAATAGTCGCCCGGCCACTTTTACCGGGCTACTGTCAACTCAGCCGAGAATCTGGGGGCTTGACGTGAGCAGGCAACCCAACACCCCGCCTTACGGACTTGTTCGGCCTTGCCGACTGGTCCAAGGGTGAACTCGCGCGGCTGGTCAACCGGGAGGCAGCGTCCATGGGCCACCCCCAGCTGTCGACCGACACCTCCCGGGTGCGGCAGCGGATCGACACCGGAGGGATTCCGTGCGATCCGGTGCCGCGGGTGCTGGCGGCTCTGTTCACCGAGCCTCTCGGCCGTGTCACGACGATCGAGGAACTCGCTCTGGTCTGGCACGGAGTACAGGGAAGCGGCCTGGCGGCGGGAGTGCGGAACATCCCGACGGTGTGCCGTGGGCGCCCGAACGGACTGCCGCGGTCCTCACCGAATTCACGGGAATGGACCTCATGCTCAAACCGACACGGCTTGGTGGGCGTGGGGGCCGCGCTCGTCGGATTGCACCGCAAGTCTGTCGTGGGACAGCTCAACGCGGTGGGAGGTATGTTCTCCCACCGCTGCCCCGAACATCTCCAGCGGCCCCTGTGGGGCGTCGCCGCCGACCTCGCCCGCTGATCCACCCCTGACAGATCCAGAAGGCGGGCTGAGCAACGGGAACTCGGCACAACCTGTGCTGAGCAGGTGCTGAGTTGAGGCGCGATCGTCGGGCATATTGCCTGGTGATTGCGCCTCTGAACTTTAACGTGGAGTTCTACACCGGGGTGGGGACGACCCTCGAGATGCCCGTCATGCTCGCGCCCGTCCCGAACGTCATCGACTTCTCCGACAAGAAGGTCCTGATCACCGACGACGTCGCCGACACGGGCAAGACGCTGAAGCTCGTCCGCGACTTCTGCCTGGACGCCGTCGCCGAGGTGCGCAGTGCCGTCATCTACGAGAAGTCGCACTCGCTCGTGAAGTGCGAGTACGTATGGAAGCGGACCGACGACTGGATCAACTTTCCGTGGAGCGTCCTGCCGGTCGTGCGTAAGGCGGGCGAGGCTGTCGTGCCCTCCAAGGAAGCCCTCTAGCCGGTCGCAAGGAAGTCCTCTGGCCGGTTGCAGGGAAGGTCTCCAGCCGGTTGTAGGGAAGTCCACCGGTCGGCCGTGTGACGTGGGGCGGGGCCGGCCGTTTCCGGTGTCGGCCCCGCCCGGTCAGGTCCGGGGGATTCCGTTCCTCCGCGTCACTTCACGCGAATCTCCCTGACGCCGTAGCGCTCGAAGTCGTAGATGCGGTCGTTCAGTCGGAGGCCGTCGATCGCGCCGATCCACATGAAGTCCCGTCCCTTGCCCACGGCGACCGAGTAGATGGTCGGCCTGGCGTTGAGGGTCCGGAACGAGGCCTTGAGCTGGGTGAAGGTGCACCGCGCGGCCTGGGTGCAGCTCGTCTCGTTGCCGGTGAGGTACCAGTAGCCGGTCTTCGTGGCGTCGAGGAACGGGCTCCAGCCGCTGGTGACCGGGGATGCGTTCGGCACCCACACCAGCGTGGAGTAGTCGTCGGTGGACGTCACGTCAGGGTCGATCTCGAACCTGATGTTCGGCATGTTCGTCGGGCCTCCGTAGCCGACGTTCTCGTTCGTCTGGAACACGTGGAAGCCCACTTGCCGCACCCGCAGCACCTGTTGGCCGAAGAAGTCCACTTCATTGCCGAAGTCGACCTTCTCGCTGGGAGGGGTCAGCGTGGTGGAGTTGTTCGCCACCTCGATGCCGAGGCTGCCTTGCCCGTACGGCGGTCTGGCGGCGGATGGCGTCACGCCGAACGGGCCGAAGGGTCCGTTGCGGAGTTCGGCGACGGGAGAGCCGATCGTGTTGCGGGCGATCACGCCCCAGTGGTCGTTGTGGTTGTCGTCCGTGTTTGCGGCTGCCGAAACCGGAAGGGTCGCGGCGCTGAGGGCGACCAGCAGGGCGGCCACGAGCACCGTTCCCTGCCTCATGCCAAAGCGAGCTTTCACGCACACTCCTTGTAGGAGGTTGTAGGGAACAGTCACATTATATTTACGCTCCGTAGTTGTGGTGGTATGACATGCGACTATTCGACTGGTTTGTCCAGCCGTGTGTCCGTGAAAGTTCGCTTTCGGTGACGGCATGCCAAGGGCCCCCGGCCACCCGCCGAGGGCCCTACTGGTGTCCGCCAGGTACTGGCCGGTGCCCGCCAGGTGCTAGAACGTGCCCAGCTTCACGATCGACAGCAGTGCCAGCAGCTGGATCGAGGACGCGCCCAGCGCCTTCGGCCACGGCAGGTCGTGTGACTTGCTGACCATCAGGGTGAGGAGCGCGCCGGCCGCGACCCAGGTCGCCCAGCCCAGGAGCTGTACGAACGACGCGTCGCCGCCGAAGAACATCGCGACGACCAGACGCGGCGCGTCCGTGAGGGACATGATCAGCATGGAGAGGCCGACCGTGGGCTGCCAGGCGCCGTCGCCGCCGAGCTGGCGGGCCAGCGTGTGGGTGACCACGCCCAGGACGAGCGAGCTCAGCACCATCGCCACGGCCGTCGTCAGGACGATCGGGATCGCGTTGGAGAGCGTCGCGTTTATCGCGTCCTTGCGGGCGCCGTCGAAGCCGAAGACCGCGAGCATTCCGTAGAGGAACGTGACGATGAGGGCGGGGCCCCACATCGTGTAGTCCCGCATCTGGAGGAACGTCTGGTTGGGGGCGACGACGATGCCCTTCAGCAGTTCCTTCCAGTGCAGCCGCGGACCGACCGGGCCCGCCGGGGCCGCCGCACCGGCGTGGTACGTACCACCCTGGTTGTACTGGTCGTACTGGTGGTGGTCGTCGACCGAGAAGGCCTGGGTGTTACCCGGGTTGTTCGCGGCGTACGGGTCGTACGGGGCGCCGCCGGGGCCGCTGCCCGGAGCACCGGGCCCACCCGGACCACCGGGGCCGCCGTACGGGGCGTCGCCGCCGAAGTACTCCGGCTCGTCGCCGCTCTGTCCGCCCTGGCCGCCGTATCCGCCGCCGTTCGCCTGCGGCCACTGGCCGCCGCCCGCGCCCGTGCTGCCGCCGTACTGCGGCCGCTGCTGCTGCGGGTACGGCTGCTGGGCCGAGGGGTAGCCGTACGACGGGCCCGAAGGCCGTGCCGACTGTCCCTGGGGCGCCTGCCCGTACGGGGGTTGTTGCGGTCGCGCTTGGGGGGCGGGGTTGTCCCGGCCGCGTCCGATCCTGAATCCAGCCACGTCATCGAACGTACCTGGTCCGGTCGACTCGTGCGGCTGGGCGGGGCGTACGGGGACGGGTTTGCTGCCGAGCTGTGACATCCCCTAGGGGGCGGATCTGAGGGTGCCTCAGGGGGTCTCACCAGGCCTTGAGGGAGCTTCAGGGTGCACGAAGGCGCCCCGGGTCACCGGACCCGGGGCGCCTTCGTGCACCCGTCATGAGGAACCTGTTACCGCCGTCATGAGGAACCTGTTACCGCACTTGCTGCGCTACTGCACCGGCGTCGGCTCCGGCGCGTTCTCGGTCTCCGTCTCGCCCGCCGGGGGCTCGTCGTCGGTGACGGGGGTCTTGACCGACTCCAGGAGGAGCTGGGCGACGTCCACGACCGTGATGGACTCCTTGGCCTTGCCCTCGTTCTTCTTGCCGTTGACCGAGTCCGTGAGCATCACCAGGCAGAACGGGCAGGCGGTGGAGACGATGTCCGGGTTCAGGGACAGGGCCTCGTCGACGCGCTCGTTGTTGATGCGCTTGCCGATCCGCTCCTCCATCCACATCCGCGCGCCGCCGGCGCCGCAGCAGAAGCCGCGCTCCTTGTGGCGGTGCATCTCCTGCTGACGCAGGCCCGGGACGGCCGACATGATCTCGCGCGGGGGCGAGTAGATCTTGTTGTGGCGGCCCAGGTAGCACGGGTCGTGGTAGGTGATGATGCCCTCGACCGGGGTCACCGGGATCAGCTTGCCCTCGTCCACCAGGTGCTGGAGCAACTGGGTGTGGTGGATGACCTCGTAGTCGCCGCCGAGCTGCGGGTACTCGTTGCCGATGGTGTTGAGGCAGTGCGGGCAGGTGGCGACGATCTTCTTCGCCGACTTCGGCTTGCGGGACTCCTCGGTCACCTTGCCGTCGTCGTCCAGCTCCTCGCCGAACGCCGTGTTCAGCGCCATGACGTTCTCCATGCCGAGCTCCTGGAACAGCGGCTCGTTGCCGAGACGCCGCGCCGAGTCACCCGTGCACTTCTCGTCGCCGCCCATGATCGCGAACTTGACGCCCGCGATGTGCAGCAGCTCGGCGAAGGCCTTCGTGGTCTTCTTCGCGCGGTCTTCCAGGGCTCCCGCGCAGCCGACCCAGTACAGGTACTCGACCTCGGTCAGGTCCTCGATGTCCTTGCCGACGACCGGGATCTCGAAGTCGACCTCCTTGAGCCACTCGAGGCGCTGCTTCTTCGCCAGGCCCCAGGGGTTGCCCTTCTTCTCCAGGTTCTTGAGCATCGTGCCCGCCTCGGACGGGAACGCGGACTCGATCATCACCTGGTAGCGGCGCATGTCGACGATGTGGTCGACGTGCTCGATGTCCACCGGGCACTGCTCGACGCAGGCGCCGCAGGTGGTGCAGGACCACAGGACGTCCGGGTCGATGACGCCGTTCTCCTCGGCGGTGCCGATCAGCGGGCGCTCGGCCTCGGCCAGAGCGGCCGCGGGGACGTCCTTCAGCTGCTCCTCGGAGCCCTTCTCCTCGCCCTCCGCCGTCTTGCCGCCGCCGGCGAGCAGGTACGGCGCCTTGGCGTGCGCGTGGTCGCGCAGCGACATGATCAGGAGCTTGGGGGAGAGCGGCTTGCCGGTGTTCCAGGCGGGGCACTGCGACTGGCAGCGGCCGCACTCGGTGCAGGTGGAGAAGTCCAGCAGGCCCTTCCAGGAGAACTGCTCGACCTGGGAGACGCCGAAGACGTCGTCGTCGCCGGGGTCGGTGAAGTCGATCGGCTTGCCGCCCGAGGTCATCGGGAGCAGCGCGCCGAGCGAGGTCTCGCCCTTGGCGTTGCGCTTGAACCAGATGTTCGGGAAGGCGAGGAAGCGGTGCCAGGCGACGCCCATGTCCGTCTTGAGGGCGACCGTGATCATCCAGATGAAGGAGGTCGCGATCTTCAGGCCGGCGAAGAAGTAGGTGAGGTTCTGGAGCGTGGAGACGTCCAGGCCCTCCAGCGCCGACACCACGGGGTACGAGATGAAGAACGAGGCCTCGTAGCCGTCCACATGGTGCTGGGCGCCCTCCAGCGCGTGCAGCATGAAGATGCAGACGCCGACGATGAGGATGACGGCCTCGACGAAGTACGCCTGGCCGAAGTTGGAGCCGGCGAAGCGGGACTTGCGTCCCGGCTTGTTCGGCTTGTTCAGCTGGCGGATCACGATGAGGGTCAGGATGCCGAGGACCGTCATCGTGCCGATGAACTCGACGAAGACGTTGTACGGCGCCCACTCGCCGATGATCGGCAGCATCCAGTCGGCCTGGAACAGCTGGCCGACGGCGTTGACGATCGTCAGCAGCAGCGAGAAGAAGCCCACCGCCACGAACCAGTGCGCGACACCGACGATGCCCCAGCGGTTCATCCGGGTATGGCCGAGGAACTCCCTGGCCACGGTGACGGTGCGCTGGACGGGCTCGTCGGTGCGGGTGCCCGCGGGCACGCTCTGGCCGAGCCGCATGAAGTTGTAGATCTGAAGGATCGCGCGGGCGAACAGGGCCACGCCGACCACGATCAGAACCAGCGACACGATGATCGCGGCGAGTTGCATTTGGGGGCTCCTCGGGCCTGCGAGGGACTTCGGTGGAGATTACTAAGCGGTAACTTATGTAGTCCGTCTGAGAGTACCCCTCATTCTGCGTCGCACTGTAGCGGGGTGTGGAGTGATCTGAGTCGCTCAGGGTTGCCTCAGAACTCGAGATAAACCCGGCCGTGTTATTCGTACCAAATTGGTACATTTATGACTAATTTATAGCCGTGCTCTACGGGATTGTCGCTGCCGCCACCGCCCTGCTCCTCGCCGCCGTACTCGCCGCGCTGCTGCGCGTGCCCGCACTGAGACTCGGGCTGATCGACCGGCGGCAGCGGCAACGACGGGTTCCGCTGTTCGGGGGCGCCGCCGTCGCGCTCGCCACCTGTCTCGTCTCGGTCGCCGGGGACTGGACGGGCGTGGCGCCCCTCGGGGAGGGCATCGAGGCGCTGCTCGTCGCGGGAGGCGCCGTCGCCGCGCTCGGGCTCGTCGCGGACGTCTGGCGGCTCAAGGCGCGGTTCCTGGTGGTCGGGACGGCCGTCGCGGCGGCCTTCGTGGTGCCCTACGGCGACACCGGGCCGGTCGCCGCGGCGGTGGGCGTCGGCTGGATCACCTTCGTGGCCCTCGCCTTCCGGGCGCTCGACCACGCCGACGGGGTGGCCGGGACCGTCGGGGTCGTCACCGCCTTCGGAGTGGCCGCGTGCGTCGCCGTCGAGGTCATGGACGGGCTGGTGGTGCTGCTCAGCGTGCTCGCCGCCGCGCTGACCGGGTTCCTCATGCACAACTGGCCCCCCGCGCGTGTCGCCCTCGGGACGTGCGGGTCGCTCTTCGCGGGCTTCCTGCTCGCCGCGGCCGCCGTGATCGCCCGCGCGGGGCACGATCCGGTCGTCGGCGCGGGGGTGCTGTTCGCGCTCACCGCGGTCGCCGGGGCCGACGTCCTGCTGGTGGCCGTGTCCCGGCGGCTGGCCGGACGGCCCCTGCTGCGCGCCGCGCCCGACCATCTCGCCCACCGGCTGCGACGGCTCGGGCTCACTCCTCAGGGCGTGAGCGTCCTGCTCGGCGTCGCGGCCTTCGGCGCGGTGCTCGTCGGAGTGCTGGTGCACGGCGGGTGGGCGGACGCGCGGGCCGTGCTGTGGGTGGCCGGCGTGGCGGCCGTCGTCCCGCTCGGGCTGCTGCGGGTCCCGGTGTACGGGCCGCCACGCGCGCGTGCGCCACGGCCGCGCGATGCGCGCGCGCCACAGACGGACGGCTCCCGGGCCCGTCGCGCCCGTCGGGCCCGTCCCGCCTCCCGAGAGGCCGCCTCCCGAGGGGCCGCCTCCCGGGAGGTGCGTCCCGCGCCCGTGTACGGGCCCCGGCGTCAACCCGAGGCCGCTGCGGGTCACCCGGAGTTCGGAGTGAGGCGGGCCACGCCGTCCGTGTCGTCGCAGGTCAACGCTGGATTGCGTGTAAGGAACGGATAAGAGTTGAGCGGGTCCGACTCAGGTCTGTTGACCCGAAGGCGAGCCTCGTGCACACTTGAGTCCGTTCCACTCAAGTCAGCTGGAGGAAGATCACCATGGCACGTGCGGTCGGCATCGACCTGGGCACAACCAACTCCGTCGTAAGCGTTCTGGAGGGCGGCGAGCCCACCGTCATCACCAACGCCGAGGGTGCCAGGACCACGCCGTCCGTCGTCGCCTTCGCGAAGAACGGCGAGGTGCTTGTCGGCGAGGTCGCCAAGCGCCAGGCGGTCACCAACGTGGACCGGACCATCCGTTCGGTGAAGCGTCACATGGGCACCGACTGGACGATCGAGCTCGACGGGAAGCACTTCAACCCGCAGCAGATGAGCGCCTTCATCCTGCAGAAGCTCAAGCGCGACGCCGAGGCGTACCTGGGCGAGAAGGTGGCCGACGCGGTCATCACCGTCCCGGCGTACTTCAACGACTCCGAGCGTCAGGCGACGAAGGAAGCCGGCGAGATCGCCGGTCTCAACGTCCTTCGTATCGTCAACGAGCCCACCGCGGCCGCGCTCGCGTACGGCCTCGACAAGGACGACCAGACGATCCTCGTCTTCGACCTCGGCGGCGGCACGTTCGACGTGTCCCTCCTGGAGATCGGTGACGGCGTCGTCGAGGTGAAGGCCACCAACGGCGACAACCACCTCGGCGGCGACGACTGGGACCAGCGCGTCGTCGACTACCTGGTGCAGCAGTTCAAGGCCGGCCACGGCGTGGACCTCGCCAAGGACAAGATGGCGCTGCAGCGTCTGCGCGAGGCCGCCGAGAAGGCGAAGATCGAGCTGTCCTCGTCCACCGAGACCTCGATCAACCTGCCCTACATCACGGCGTCCGCCGAGGGCCCGCTGCACCTGGACGAGAAGCTCACCCGCGCCCAGTTCCAGCAGCTGACGGCCGACCTGCTGGAGCGCTGCAAGACGCCGTTCCACAACGTCATCAAGGACGCCGGGATCAACCTCTCCGAGATCGACCACGTCGTTCTCGTGGGCGGCTCCACCCGTATGCCCGCCGTCGCCGAGCTCGTCAAGGAGCTGACCGGCGGTCAGGACGCCAACAAGGGCGTGAACCCGGACGAGGTCGTCGCCATCGGCGCCGCGCTCCAGGCCGGTGTCCTCAAGGGCGAGGTCAAGGACGTCCTGCTGCTCGACGTGACCCCGCTGTCCCTCGGCATCGAGACCAAGGGAGGGATCATGACCAAGCTCATCGAGCGCAACACCACGATCCCGACCAAGCGCTCGGAGATCTTCACGACGGCCGAGGACAACCAGCCGTCCGTCCAGATCCAGGTCTACCAGGGCGAGCGCGAGATCGCGGCCTACAACAAGAAGCTCGGCATGTTCGAGCTGACCGGTCTGCCGCCCGCCCCGCGCGGCGTCCCGCAGATCGAGGTCGCCTTCGACATCGACGCCAACGGCATCATGCACGTGACCGCGAAGGACCTGGGCACGGGCAAGGAGCAGAAGATGACCGTCACCGGCGGCTCCTCGCTGCCGAAGGACGAGGTCGACCGCATGCGCCAGGAGGCCGAGCAGTACGCGGACGAGGACCACCGTCGCCGCGAGGCCGCCGAGGCCCGCAACCAGGGCGAGCAGCTCGTCTACCAGACGGAGAAGTTCCTCAAGGACAACGAGGACAAGGTCCCGGCCGAGGTCAAGACCGAGGTCGAGGCCGCCGTCGAGGAGCTGAAGGCCGCGCTCAAGGGCGAGGACACCGCCGAGATCCGCACGGCCACCGAGAAGGTCGCCGCCGTCTCGCAGAAGGTCGGCCAGGCCATGTACGCCGAGGCCGGCGCGCAGGGCGCCGAGGCCCCCCAGGCCGACGCCCCGCGAGCTGACGACGACGTCGTGGACGCCGAGATCGTGGACGACGAGCGCAAGGACGGTGCCGCGTGACGGAGGAGACCCCGGGCTTCGAGGAGAAGCCCGACGTCCCCTCCGGCGCCACCCCTGACGACGCCGAGCCGAAGGCCGCCCCCACCTCCGCTGCGGCGGAGGGGGCGGCCCCGGCCGGGGACGCGAACCAGACAGCCGGTCTGGTGGCCCAGTTGGACCAGGTGCGCACCGCCCTCGGCGAGCGCACCGCGGACCTCCAGCGGCTCCAGGCCGAGTACCAGAACTACCGCCGCCGGGTCGAGCGCGACCGGATCGCGGTCAAGGAGATCGCCATCGCGAACCTCCTGACCGAGCTCCTGCCCGTGCTCGACGACATCGGTCGCGCGCGGGACCACGGCGAACTCGTCGGCGGCTTCAAGTCGGTGGCCGAGTCGCTGGAGGTCGTCGCGGCGAAGATGGGCCTGCAGCAGTTCGGCAAGGAGGGCGAGCCCTTCGACCCGACGATCCACGAAGCCCTCATGCACTCGTACGCGCCCGACGTCACCGAGACGACGTGCGTGGCGATTCTGCAGCCGGGGTATCGCTTCGGCGAGCGCACCATCCGCCCCGCGCGGGTGGCCGTCGCCGAACCGCAGCCCGGGGCGCAGCCCGTGAAGGCCGAGGACGGCACCGAGGCAGGCGAGGACAAGGACAACGGCCCTGAGGAGGGCTGACGTAGACAGCCAGCGGAACACCGGAAAGGGGGCACGTCGAGGATGAGCACCAAGGACTTCATCGAGAAGGACTTCTACAAGGTCCTCGGCGTCCCCAAGGACGCCACCGAGGCCGAGATCAAGAAGGCGTACCGGAAGCTCGCCCGCGAGTTCCATCCGGACGCCAACAAGGGCAACGCCAAGGCCGAGGAGCGCTTCAAGGAGATCTCCGAGGCGAACGACGTCCTGGGAGACCCCAAGAAGCGCAAGGAGTACGACGACGCGCGCGCTCTCTTCGGCAACGGCGGCTTCCGCCCGGGCCCGGGCGCGGGCGGCTCGTTCAACTTCGACCTGGGCGACCTCTTCGGAGGCGGCGCCCAGGGCGGCGGCGCCCAGGGCGGCTTCGGCGGCGGCATCGGGGACGTGTTCGGCGGCCTGTTCAACCGAGGCGGCGCGGGCGGTCCGACCCGTACCCAGCCCCGGCGCGGGCAGGACATCGACACCGAGGTCACCCTCACCTTCACCGAGGCGATCGAGGGGGCGACGGTTCCGCTGCGCATGTCCTCGCAGGCTCCCTGCAAGGCGTGTTCGGGCACCGGCGACAAGAACGGCACACCGCGCGTGTGCCCGACCTGCGTCGGCACCGGCCAGGTGGCGCGGGGCTCCGGCGGAGGGTTCTCCCTCACCGACCCCTGCCCCGACTGCAAGGGCCGCGGTCTGATCGCCGAGCATCCGTGCCTGGACTGCAAGGGCAGCGGTCGCGCGAAGTCGTCCCGGACCATGCAGGTCCGCATCCCCGCGGGGGTGACGGACGGACAGCGCATCCGCCTGCGCGGCAAGGGCGGTCCGGGCGAACGGGGCGGCCCGTCGGGCGACCTGTACGTCGTCGTCCATGTCGGCGTGCACCCCGTCTTCGGCCGTAAGGAAGACAACCTGACGGTGACCGTGCCGGTGACGTTCACCGAGGCGGCGCTCGGCGGCGAGATCAGGGTGCCGACGCTCGGTGGACCGTCCCTCACCCTGAAGCTGCCGCCCGGCACGCCCAACGGCCGCACCATGCGGGCGCGGGGCAAGGGCGCGGTCCGCAAGGACGGCACGCGCGGCGACCTCCTGGTCACCGTCGAGGTGAGTGTGCCCAAGGACCTGTCGGGGAAGGCTCGTGACGCGCTGGAGGCGTATCGCGAGGCGACCGTGGGCGAGGACCCGCGGGCGGAGCTGTTCGAGGCCGCGAAGGGAGCCTGAGAGTGATGGACGGCCGTCGACGTAACCCGTATGAACTGACCGAGGAGACCCCGGTCTACGTCATCTCGGTGGCGGCCCAGCTCTCCGGCCTGCACCCGCAGACCCTGCGTCAGTACGACCGCCTGGGCCTCGTCTCCCCCGACCGCACCGCCGGCCGGGGCCGACGCTACTCGGCCCGGGACATCGAACTGCTCCGCACGGTGCAGGCGCTGTCCCAGGACGAGGGCATCAACCTGGCTGGCATCAAGCGGATCATCGAACTGGAGAACCAGGTCGCCGCGCTCCAGTCCCGCGTCGCGGAAATGGAATCGGCGCTGGACGGCGCGGCTGCGGCCATGCAGCAACGCGAAGCGGCGGTGCACGCCTCGTACCGCCGGGACCTGGTGCCGTACCAGGAGGTCCAGCAGACGAGCGCGCTGGTGGTGTGGCGACCCAAGCGGCAGCAGTCGTCCGACTAGTCGTCCGACTGAGGCATACGCGTGCATATGAGGGAGGGGCGGCCTGGTGCCGCCCCTTTCCCGTGCTTGCTTGGTTGCTCGCTCGTTGCTGTGGGTCAGTCGCCGATGCCCATGTTCGGCGTCGGCGGTTCGTAGCCGGGGGGTTGCTGCTGCGGCTGTTGGGCGGGGGCGGTGGGCGGACGGGCGGTGACGCCCTGGGGGCGGCCCGCCTGCCAGAGGTGTGCGCCGGGGACGCGGGGGGTGGGGGCGGCGGCCGGTTTCGGGGTGGCCGGCGCGGGGGCGGCCGGCGCGGGGGCTGCCATGTTCTGGCTTTGATCCGGGCGGCGCCAGCGTTCCGGGATCTCGTGCGTGCGCCGGACGGCGTTCTCGTCGCCCGCTGCCGCCGCCGCGACGGCGCGTGCGCGCAGGGCGCTCTGGCGGGCGATCGGGGAGAAGCCGGGGGCGGCGTTGCCGGTCTCGGACGGCAGTCCGCGGAGGCCCATCTGGTTCAGCTCGGCCTGGATCCCCGTCTCGGGGGCGAATATCTCGCGCGGCAACTGCCAGGAGGCGGCGCCGTCCACGTCGACGCGGTGTTCATGGCCGTCGACGGCGAAGGTGAGGCCGTAGCCGATGTACTGGTCGTCCCTGTCGAACAGCAGGTCGCCGGAGATCTCGCCGCCCCGGTCGCGGACCTCGTTCGCGAGGACCTGGAGGGCGGGCGGGAGCGGGTTGGTGCGGCCGAGGCTGGTGACGTAGCCGTCGGCCTTGGCCACCCGGGGTTCCTTGGTCTCCTGGTCGATGTAGGGGACCTGGAAGTGGGTCTCTCCCTCTGCGTCCTGGTAGGTCTCGATGGCTCCGACGCGGGCCTGGATGAAGGTCAGACGCTTTTTCTGACCTTCCTTGTCCTGTCCGTACGTCTCCATCATCGCCGGGAACTGGACCTGGTGCTTCAGCGCGGGCGGCGTTCCCGTGCCGACGATCGTGACGTGGGCGTCGGGATTCTGGATCAGGATGATCTCCGCGTTGGCGACGGCGGTTCCGCCCGTGCCCACGACGATCCACTCCTTGGCGGCATGGGGGTCGAAACGGCTCTCGGCGACCTCGTCGCCCAGCAGCGCCCGACCCGGCGCCGCCTCGCGTGCCGACTCCCACTTCTGCGTCGATTCGAGGGCGGTGAAGCAGTTGCCCATGCGGGCGGCGTCCGCGGTGCCCAGGCCGGAGGTGAGGGACTCCCGCAGCGACGGGAAGGAGTTCAGGGCGTCGAGGACGGTGCGGGTGTCCGCGCCTCCCCGCTCGGCCTGGGTCAGCCAGGCGCGTATGTCGCTTGCTTCGGCGAGCCCCTGGCCCTCCAGCTCCCGCAGACGGTCGCTGATCAGGCGTACGGCCTCGCCGCGGCTCTCCACTCCGGAGGCTCCGCGCGGCGTTCCGGGCACGAGTTCCGGCGTCAGACCGGTGGCGATGCCGGGGGTTCCGTCGCAGGCGACCCAGAGCGGGTCCGCGCTCTCCTTGCCGTCGTCGCCCAACGGCCGGACCTCGGCGAGGAGTTCGCCGTTCCGGCCGAGCCGCAGCCGGGCATGGCCGTTCACCAGGTCGCCCTGGGTGGCCAGTTGGTCCTCCCAGACGCGGACGGCGTGGATGGAGATGCGGTTCCGGGGATCCTGGACCGCCGAGTACGGGTCGACGCCCATCCATTCGGCGAGATCCCGGTCCTGGTCTGCGGACTGGACGATTCCGTCGCCGGGGTCCAGGTGCCAGCGGCCGACGCCGTCGATCAAGAGGGCGTCCGGGTCGCGTCCCGTGAGGCTCGCTCCGCCGCCGATCACCACCTGCCGCAGGGGGAACTGCCCGGCGGCGAGCTGCCCCTCCAGGTTCTGCACGGTGCGCTCGCTGACCTGGGCGCGGTAGCCCGCCCACGCCGTGGCAGAGGCTTCCAACTCGTCGCGGGGGAGGGGGAGGCCGTTCTGGTCGTAGCCGGGGAGGGGCATGGTGACGTCCCGGCGCCCGATGAACGCGTCGACCTGGCGGTCGGCACGGAGGGCTGCGTCCCGGGAGGCCTGTAGGGCGGTGGCGTCGGCGGGGGAGAGGTGTTCTATGGGGTGGGCGAGGGTGTCGACCAGGAGGCGGGCATCAGGCGAGAGGTGCGGCGTCGATGCGAAGAATCGCTTCCGGGCGGCGGCGTTCTGCGCCTGGAACGCCTCCTCGTCGGCCACGGCGGCCACCGGCCGAAGGCCTGTGTCGTCGAGCAGCGCCGAGAAGTCGGCCCGAGCCTGTATTCGTTCTTGCTCCGACAGGTCAGCCCCGGCGTTGCGATCCGCGAGCCAGTTCAACTGGCCGACGCGCCCATGATCCTGGCTCGACAGTTCGGGCCGGTCACCGATTTCGGTCCCCTGGTTCAGGAGATTCTCGCGTACCGGCGCAAGCCCTTCACCGGAACGGTCGCGTACGGCGACGAGTTCTCCGACCTCGTGGGCGAGGACGCGGGACAGGTGTTCGCTCGGCAGCCGGTCGGATATCTGCAGGAGGTAATAGCCCGACGTCGTGTTCGTCACCGTGTATGCGAGAGTGCCCGTTTCCATCGGAATGGCATCCACGCAGATCTTGGCGGAACCGCCCTGGGAGTCCTCCAGAAGGAAGTGCTCCCTTTCTTCCCTTGTACCCTCTACTTTATGAAATGCGCCGAAACGTTCCCCCAGGACGATGGACGCCACGGCTCCCAGATCGCGTTCCGCCGCCGCGACCAGCGTCGCCTGCCGGGCACGCAGCTGTGCGTCAGTGGCCTCTTCGGATTCCGGTAGCAGCACGTCCCCCGTACCTTCCGTCTACATGTTCATCAACGGCCCGTAGGATCATGTCATGTTGACTGCGCGCTCAGCCTTCGAAGCCCACCTCTACATGGATCTGCATCCCTGTGAGTGCGGTTCCGGCGACTTCGATCGGCAGCATCGGCTGGAGCAGCACGGGGATGATCTCGTGGCGGTGTACGAGGGTGCGTGCCGGCAGTGCGGCACGACTTGTCGTTTCGTCTTCCGGATGGCGGAGGAGGTTCCGCCGCCTCCGCCTGCATTCGGTGGACCCGAGCCGTCGCAGATCATCGACCCGGGAGAATTCCTCGACGTCGCTTTCCGGATCGCGGAATCCACCGGGGTTCAGCTGCTCAACACACCTGAATCCGAGCATTACAAGCATCGCGATGCCGTGGCCTATGCGCTCGCCGCTTATGAAGAGGTCATCAAGTTCATCCCGCCGGGGCAGGATGCGGTTCCCGCCAGTGCTTTCACCTCCGAGGTGGGTAAAAGCCGCTACCGGCGGGAGCCGGGCAACTTCCGTCGTGAAGTGCTCGAACTGAGCATCAGGAACTCTCGAGCTGTGCTCGCCGACATCGATGAGGCCGGCACCCCGCCCCCGGGCACCGCCCCCACCGACTGACCGACTGACCGACCGACCGCCCCTACCGATAGCCCCCCGGCTGCTGGCCCGGCCAGTTCGGGGGTGGGCCCTGGGTCCAGCCGCCCGGTTGCTGGGGCCGGCCCTGGTTCGGCCACTGTGGCTGCTGGAAGCCCGGGGCGTAGGGCTGTTGGGGTGTGGTCGGGTACGGCGGCCGGCCGTACGGCTGCTGGGGGGCTGCGATCTGCGTTGTTGCCGCCGCCGCCGCCGCCGGCGACGGTGGCGGTGGCGGGGTGAACTGCGGGAGTGGGGACATGCTCACCCGGTCCAGGAAGACGATGTTGGGGTTGCAGTCCACCGGGTGCACCTGGACCGCGCCGCCCGCCCGGCGTTCCACGACCAGGAGGCTGAACTCGGCGAGGGCCTGGAGCTGGGTGGGCTCGAGGACGTACTCGTAGACGCGCTGTCGTCCCGTCGCCAGGCTGGTGCTGTCGCTGTCGCCGGTGGTGCGGGTCGTGGACTCGTTGGTGGAGTGCGTGACGCTGGTCGAGATGCCGGTCGTCTCGCTGTAGCTGCCGCCGGAGCTGGTGGAGGTCGACGTCGACGCCGAGAAGGGGCTGGCCCCGGCCTGGTAGCTGGTGGAGCTGCTGCTGCCCCAGTTGCTTCCTCGGGTGACGGACTCGCTGTGCGTCGTGCCCCGGCTGACCGACGAGCCGATCGTCCTGGCGACGGAGGTGTTGACCGTGCGCCCCTCGGTGTCCGTCAGCGAGTGCAGGACGAAGGAGTGCTCGCGGCCGATGAAGTCCGCCGCGACATTGGCCTCCTGGTGGTTGCCGAGCTTCATGAACGCGACCGTGCCGCCGCCTATCATCTGCTCCGCCGCGTCCCTCAAGTGCGGGTGGGACAGCACCAGTTGCGCGCCTCTGCGCTCGCAGACCTGCGCCAGCTGTTCCAAGTGGCGGCGTTGCAGACCCTGTTCGCCGAGGGCCACGACGACCGACGGGGCCGTCTCCTCGAAGGTGGACAGCCGTCGCATCACGCTCTGCACGGCCAGGTCCGCCAGCAGCTCGGTGCTCGCCGAGCCCGCGCCGAAGTCCAGGGCGAGGCAGGTGAGATAGCCGGGGCCGCGTCCGCCCCGGGCGGTGCCCAGCTGCTCCAGCGGGTGGACGAAGGACACCAGGCGGAACAGGCTGTCCCGCACCTGGTCCTTGTTCTTGTCGTTCAGCAGGTCGTCCGCGATGCGGTTGCGCTCGTCGCGGCCGAGGCACTTGGTGTCGTCGGTCTCGCCCATCAGGACGCGCAGCCCCGCGCCCAGCCGGGCCAGGGAGACGTCGGCGCCGAGCGCCCCGCACAGCTGGGTCAGGATGCGCGTGTCGACGGCCCGCTCGGCGCGTCCCGCCTCGGGGTTGTCCCCGTGGACGGCCTCGACCAGTGCGTGCACCAGCTCGTGCGGCGCGAGCCCGCCGACGATGCTGCTCTCCGCCATCCGGCCGGGCAGCAGCTGCACGTCGACCGGCACCCCCGCGGCCTCCGCGAGCATCGACAGCTCCCGGCACACCAGCGCCTGGGTCAGGTCGACGACGATGACCGGCCGCTCCTGGAGCGTGGACGTGCCGAAGACGGTGAGGAAGCCCTCGCGGCCGCGCTGGCTGCCGCCGAAGACGTCCAGCCGCCGGGTGTCGGGGCCGATCGGCCGCGTACCCCAGGCGTCGAGGCTGCGGACCCACTGCTCCTGCTGGCTCTCGTGGTACTGCCGGCGCTGCTGCCACACCTGCCAGGAGGACTGGAACCGCTGCTCCAGCGCGCCGTGCTGGGCCGTGAGCGCCCCGGTGGCCGAGGACAGCTTCTGCTGGGCGAGGGCGAGCCGGGCCAGTCCGAGGACGAGGACCACGACGCCGATGATCGCCATCGCGGGGCCGAAGTAGAAGCTCAGGACGAAGCAGGCCGCCGCGACACCGCCGCCGATCTTGAGGGCGGAGCCGCGTCGGTCCTGGTGGTCGAGCCGGGCGGCCGTCGCCTGGTTCTCGTACCCGGCCGCCACCTGCTCCCGCTGCGGTTCGGGCTCGACGAACGGGTGGCGCAGCGATTCGGGGTCACGGTAGATCCAGCCGAGGCGCTGGCCGGCGTCGAAGAGGCGCAGATAGCGGCCGAGCCGTCCGGCCTCGGTGTTCTCGACAGTCATGGGTCAGGGCTCCCGGCCGGTCAGGAGACGAAGGTCTCGAGCGCGCGAATGCGCTGGTGCAGCGGCGGATGCGAGGACATGAGCCGGGCGACCGGGCCCTCCTTGCGCGCGGCGTCGTCGTGGCCCTCCGCCTGCCAGCCCGCGAACACGGACATCAGCACGGGCCCGTAGCCGAGCTGGCCGGCGAACCGGTCGGCCCGCAGTTCGCCCTGCCGTCCGGCCCAGGCGAGCAGGAACGGGAGCGCGTAGAGCGCGACGGCGGGCGGGAAGGTGAGGAAGGTCGCGACGGCGAGGGCGCCGAAGACCAGCACGAAGACGGCGGCCGCCAGGCAGGAGAGATGGGCGGTGAAGTAGAACAGGAAGCGCGTCACGAACTTCACGACCGTCATGAACATCCGGACCGGGACGGCGTACCAGATCCCGAGCAGGAGCGCCCAGGAGTGACCGCCCACATGATGTCCCAGCTCGTGGGCGAGAATCGCCGACAGCTGGTGCGGCGGCTGCCGCATCGCCCCGCGCGTCACACCGACGATGTGCCCGGCGGCGGCCGACGCGTTGAGCTCGTCGGTGTCCTCCATCCACAGCGTGTACTGCGAGCCGTCGATCCCGGCCCGCCGGGTGACGTCGTCCCAGAGCGGCTGGAGCGCGGCCAGTTCGGCACCGGTGGGCTGACGCATCCGGAACAGCATCCTGGCGAGGCTGCGTTCGGTCGGCCGGTGGAACACCAGTGCGCCCGAGGCGAGCCAGGCGAGGATGAGGGCGGTGTCGAGGCCGCTCGGCAGGGCGCGCGAGATCAGCCAGATCACCAGCAGACTGCCCAGGAAGAGCGGCACGTTGAGCAGCAGCACGGCCACCGAGGACGCATCGGCGCCGCGCCGCACCTGCGGGACGCCGGTCGGGGCCCCGTTCGGCGCGTACTGCGGCGGCTGCTGCTGTTGCGGCGGATACGCCAACTGCGGTGCCTGCTGGGGCGCTTGGTGCGGTACCTGGTACGGCGTCTGCTGAGGGTGCGGATACTGCGGCGGTGCGAACGACTGCTGGTACGGCTGTTGATACGGCGGGTGTTGCTGCGGGTGCTGCGGGTGTTGCTGCGGCGGTGCGTAGGGCGGCTGCGGCTGGCCGTACGGTGGCTGCGGCTGCGGCTGCGGCTGCGGCTGCTGGGGCTGACCGTACGGCGGCTGCTGCGGCGCGTACTGGGGCGGCTGGCCGGGCGCGAACTGCGGTGGCTGCGCCGGAGGTTGGTAACCAGGCTGTGGCTGCTGTGGCTGCTGCGGCTGCTGCGGCTGCTGCGGGTACGGCGGCTGGGACGGCGGAGCTGCCTGGTAGGGCGTCTGCGGGTACGGCGGCTGCTGCGGCGGAGCAGCCGGATAGGGCTGCTGCTGCTGCGGCTGGCCGGGTGGGGTCGCCTGCTCGTCGGGATCGCCTGGGCCGCCGTGTCCGTACGGATTCTGGGGCCGGCGAGGGTCAACGGGATGGGTCATATGGGATCGCCCTGAGAGACATGGACGCCAGAAGGCGCTCAAATGTGGACAGGTGAGAAATGACCGTCCCGAGGGCAGCACAAAGCACGCCTCTGATGATTGAACTCGCCCCCGTGTCCGCCGAAGCGGATGTCAGTCATTGATCTGCAAGCCGACACATGGTGCCTGACGGGACTTCCCAAGTCCACCGGGATTCCTGGAAAGTGACGTTACAGTTGCAAGGAAAGATCGACAGCTGGGGATCGACGGGGGACACGTTGCCAACCACACTGCCTGCGCATGTGCATGCCCAGATGGAATCCGGGTCTGTGTGCGTTCTCCGAAGCGAACTCGTTGCGCGGAGGGAACCGGCCACGCGGACGGAACCCGCCACGCGGACGGACCTCATATGACGGACAGTCCTGTCGGCGGCGCCTGGCAGCGGTTCGCGAGTGCCGAGGCCGCGCTGCTGCGCGAGGTTCCTAGGCAGCGGCCGTCCGCGGACCGGCCCGTCGGCAGCGAGGACGAGCTGCGGGCGCAGCGCCTCGCCGCCCTGGTCTCCGCCCACCACGCACCGCACCCGCACGATCCGGCGGGCGGCGCGGTGCTGGTCGGCTGGGCGCGCCGGGCGGCCGACGGCCCGCTGGACGTCGTGATCGGCGGCAGCTCCCTGCTGGGCGGCCGGGCCGAGGAATCCGACCCGACGGCGTCCCTGCTGCGGCTGCCCGCGGGCGCGCGCGGACAGCGTCAGCCGACGGGGACGGCCGCCGCGCTGATGGCCTCCTTCCCCTGCTGGAGCGCGGTCGCCGGGGTGACCGACGGACTGCTGGTCGACGACGAGCCGAGGTACGCGAACCCGGGAGCGCCCCGCCGGCGGCCCACCCTGGAGGACTGTCTCCTCGGGGTCTGGCAGGAACCGTTCGCCTGGCTGGTGTTCGCCGAGCCGGCGCCGCCCGCGGAACTCGACGAACTCACCGGCGACGTGGCCGACGAACGACGCAGGGCACAGACCAAGGCGGAGGGCTCGCCCGAGTACGCCATCGCCGTCGCCCGGCTGGAGCGCCGGCACAAGGAGCTGGCCAGGGCCTCCGCCACCGGGCTGTGGCGCATCCGGCTGCTGGCCGGCGGCCGCACGCCCGAGGAGGCGACCCGGGTGGCCGCTCTGCTGTGCGCGTCGGCCGACCTGGAGGGACTGCCGTACGCGCTGCGTCCGACCGGGCGGGTCGGCGATCTGCCCACCGCCCTCGGCGGAGTCCTGCCGGCCCCCGAGGAGTACCCCTTCCACGCCGGTTCGGACCTGCTCGCGGCCCTCGCCCGGCCCCCGGCCCAGGAGATCCCCGGCGTACGGTTCGCCCTGCGCCCGGAGTTCGACGTCACCCCCGAGACCGCGGGCCGTCCGGCGCCGCCCGGAGCCGGGCCCGTCCGGCTGGGCTCGGTCCTCGACCGCAACCGCAGTCCCGTCGGCGACCTCGAACTGACCCGCTCCACCCTCAACCGGCACACCTTCGTGTGCGGGGCGACCGGCGGCGGCAAGTCGCAGACCGTGCGCGGGCTGCTGGAGTCGGCCACGCACGCGGGCATTCCGTGGCTGGTCGTGGAGCCCGCCAAGGCCGAGTACCGCTTCATGTCGGCGCGGCTCGGGGACGACGCCGAGGTGGTCGTCATCAAGCCGGGGGACCCGGAGTCGCTGCCGGCGGGCCTGAACCCCCTGGAGCCGTCCGCCTACGCGAGCGGCGAGCGCTTCCCGCTCCAGACCCACCTCGACATGGTGCGCGCGCTGTTCCTGGCGTCCTTCGACCCGCAGGAGCCGTTCCCGCAGGTCCTGAGCGCCGCGCTGACCCGCTGCTACGAGGACCTCGGCTGGGACCTGGCGCTGGGCGAGCCGACGATCCCGGGCACCGAGCCGCGCTACCCGACCCTGGAGGACCTGGAGCACACGGCGCTCAAGGTGGTGCGGGACATCGGCTACGGCAAGGAGGTCGCCGACAACGTCCAGGGCTTCATCAAGATCCGCCTGGCCGGCCTGCGCCTCGGCACGACCGGCCGGTTCCTGGAGGGCGGACGTCCGATCGACTTCGGCGAACTGCTGCGCCGTAACGTCGTCTTCGAGATCGAGGACGTGGGCGACGACAAGGACAAGGCGTTCCTGATGGGCACGATCCTCATCAGGCTCGTCGAGTACCTGCGCATGGAACAGCGGGTGACCCGTCAACTCTCCTTTCCCCTGCGTCACTTGACGGTCTTCGAGGAAGCCCACCGGCTGCTGCGCCGCGCGGAGGAGGGCGGCGCGAGCGCCCACGCGGTGGAGATGTTCGCCGGCCTGCTGGCGGAGATCCGGGCGTATGGCGAAGGCCTGGTCATCGCCGACCAGATCCCGAGCAAACTCCTGCCCGACGTCATCAAGAACACGGCGGCGAAGGTCGTCCACCGGCTCCCGGCACAGGACGACCGGGAGGCAGTCGGCGCGACGATGAACATCACGCCGGCGCAGTCCGAGTACCTGGTCACCCTGCGGCCGGGCGAGGCCGCCGTCTTCACGGACGGCATGGACTACCCGCTGCTGGTGCGCATGCGCGACGGAACGTCCCGCGAGGACGCGGGCGCGATCCGTCCGTCGACGGCGGCGGGACTGACGGGCCCGCGCAGCCGGGCCTGCGCGGCGGACTGCTCGACGACGACCCCCTGCACGCTCCGAGACCTGCGCAGGGCGCAACGCCTCACGGCCCGGACCGAACTCCGGATCACCCTGTGGGCGGAGATGGCGGTGGCCGCCCACCTGCTGGGCTGGACGACCCCGCTGCCGGGCGAGGAGATGCGCCGCGACCTGGACCCCTACCGGGGCCGCCTCCTGGACTGCGCGATCGGTCAGGCCGTCGACGCGGCGGTACACAGCCGCGTGGGCGCTCCGGCGGACCCGGGGGCACTGAGCGAACACGTGGCGACGATGATGCGCGCCCAGTTGGCCGGGCATGACCCCTGCCCGGTGGGCGAATCGCGCTGGAAGGCCCGCAAGGGCACGAAGACCCGGGAGTACTACCACGGACGGTACGCGCCGTCGACGCTGGAACGGATCGTCGGGTGCGTGGACCCGTCGGAGGAGTGGGGGCGGCGGTTCGCTGCCGCTTTGTCATGCCTCGACCGCAAGATTCGGAAGCCGGTCGCGGTGGTCGCGGAGGCGTCGCGTAGCGGGGGGTCGGAATGAGCGAGTTGCACGCGACGGAGCAGGGGGCGACCGCCGCCGCAGACGCCGCCGCCCGTGAGGCGGAGACACGGGCGACTCTTTCCGCGGTCGAGTCTGCGGACGCGTGGGCGGAGCCGGAGGAGCCTGCGAAGTCGGAGGAACCCGCGGAATCGGAGGAGCCCGAAGAGCCCGAAGAGCCCGGGGATGCCGAGGAGGTTGTCGAGGAGGTCGCCGAGCAAGGGGTTGACGCTTCGGAGGGCAGCGAGAGCCCGCTGGCGGTCGAGGATGCAGAAGAGCCGGAGGAACCAGAGGTCGAGGAGCCGGAGGAGCCCGAGGTCGAGGAGCCCGAGGTCGAGGAGTCGGAGGTCGAGGAGTCGGAGGTCGAGGAGTCGGAGGCCGAGGAGTCGGAGGCCGAGTCGGAGGCCGAGGCCGAGGCGGAGGTGCCTGATTCGGACGTCGTGGAAGACGTGGAAGCGGAAGAGAACCACGAGTCCGCGGAGCCGGAGGCACTGGATGAGGCGGACGCGCTGCACGAGACCGTCGATCGACCCCGCATCGAGCACATGTACGACGACGAGGGCAGCGAACCCCGAAACCTGACCTACGGGGATCCGATCAACGAAGGCCAGGAGGACAAGGTCCCCCTGTTCGACGGTCCGCCCACGCGTGAACAGATGAGTCAGGGGGGTCTGGGGGACTGCGGTGTCGTCTGTTCGATCCGAGCTGTTGCGGGCCATCGCCCGGACGCCATCGAGAACAGCGTCCACGAGAATCCCGACGGTACCTACGCGGTCAGCCTCTACGAAACGAAGCGTGGCGAGGACGGTGTCTACCGTTCTACCGCGCAGAAGGTCGAACTGTCCGTCACACCGGAGTTGCCTGTTCGCGAGGATGCCCCGGACACGCCGGCGTTCGCGCAGATGGGGTCGAGTGCCTGGGGGGCGGTGCTCGAGAAGGCGATGGCCGGAGTCGACCAGACCTGGGACTCCGATCGCCAGGACAACTGGGAATCGCGCTGGCAGTACGCCAAAGACGATGAGAAGCATCCCGATGGTCCGACGCCGGTTGGATATGAACGGCTCAACCAGGGTTCGTCCCAGTGGGATCAGGCCGAAATGCTCACCCAGCTGACGGGCGACGACAGCGCTGTGTATGCCTTTCCGGACGGTCCGGGTGGCGGCCAGGCACTCGAGGGTCACCTTCAGAGCCAACTCGCGGACAACAAGCCGATCCTGGCCGGTACCCGTCAGGCAGACCATGAGGCAGGCGAGAAGGAACTGCCGTACAGGCTGGTTGAGGGGCATGCGTACGAAGTGGTCGGAGCGGAGGACGGCATGGTCCACTTGAAGAATCCTTGGGGCTTCCGTCACCCGGATCCGATTCCGACCGATGAATTCATCGATTACTTCAGTCATAAAGTCGACGACGTGAGCGGAAAGAAGGCGGGCTATTATGCCACGCTCACCTAGAGAGGAGCAGGTCGATATGGCGCGCGAAAAACTGGTGATCCGCTCGGGTCAGGTCACCACGACCGGAGCCGGGAGAATCGGCGGGGTGAGCAGCGCTCGGGCCACCGCTTCAGAGCCGGCTCAGGTCACATTGACCGTTCTCGAAGCGGACGGCGCGGAACGGGATGTGACCCTGCATCTGAACGACACCTTCGTCGTGGACGGGGAGTCCTGGAGGCTGACGGAGATCGAGCACTTCCCGGGCGGCAGATGGACGGTCGTCGCCGTGCCCGCGAACTAGACGGCGGGACGGGCGAGTTGTACACGGCGGCGAGCGACCCGAGGCCGAGGCCGGGGCCACCTGATCGACCTGCCGGGCGATGTCCGTGAATCACTTCAGCCCGGTCAGCCCGGTCGGCCTCGTGTGTGCAACTCGGCGGCCATCGGCTCGGCTCACTCACACATCAGAGCTGGCAGGGGGCGTCGTCGGGCTTCAGCCCAGCTGTTCCGTCGTGCCGTCCGGGTGGATGAGGAGGCGGATCGCGCCGCCGTAGCGGTTGTCGGTGATGGTGGCCGGGGTGGGCGCGCCGAGTTGCTGGGCGCGCTGCTGGAGGATCGACAGGACGACGTCCTGGATGTCGCCGTAGGGCGGAGCCGTGACCGGGACACCGTCGATCAGGCCCGCGTTGGGGGAGAAGACGTGCACCTGGGCGTCCGCCGTGGCCGGGGGCGGGGGTGTGGGCGTCGGTTCGGTCATCGGGGCGGTGGGTTCCTTCCGGCTCAGGCGCTCTTCGCCGCGTCCTGCTCGGGTCGGCCGGGCAGGACGGGGACGTCGGGGACGTCCACGGTGCGAGCGTACGTGCCACGGGCGAGGCGTTGTAGGCGGCCCGACTTGACCAGGGCGGACAGGACGTTGCTGATCGTCTTCGAGGGGTCGCCGTAGACGCCGGGCGGCAGCGCGCGCAGGACGTCGCGGGAGGAGAACGGGCCCGGGAACGTGGCCACGGCGGTCTCGACGGCCGCGCGGATGCTGGGGGTGTCGGGCGGCGTGGTGTGGGGGGCCTGGCCCGTGGCGGCGGGCGACGCCTTGCCGGCCGGGGCCGGGTGCGGGAGGCATGCGCGGACGCCCTGCAGCGCGGTGCGGATCGGCTCCAGACGGCCCTCGTCGCCGGCCGAGGTCGCGGCGAGCATCGTCGCCACCTTCTCTATGTTGGCGAGGCCGGAGGCCAGTTCGCGCAGCAGCGGTTCCAGGAAGTCGCGGCGCAGGGCCGCCACCGGGTCGGTGGTGGCGAGCTCGACGGAGACCGAGCCGGTCAGGGCGCGGAGCGGGGCGCCGGTGTCGGCGGCGGCCTCGGCGGGGTCGTCGCAGCAGCCCTCCGGGGCCACCGCCTCCACGGCCTTCCGCACGGCGCGGAGGTGGTCCGGCAGCTCCGGTGCGATGTCGCCGCCGGGCACGCTCGCCAGCATCGTGACCAGCTGCTCCAGGCTGTCGAGCGTGGGCAGGGCGGAGCGGATCAGCGGGACCAGCAGGGCCTGTCGTACGGCCTGGGCGGGATCCTCGTACGAGAAGGCGATCCGCTGCCCGGACTCGGCCGATGGCATGTCCTCGCTCCTGCTTTCCGGGTGGGGGTGTGGGTGGGGGTGCGGCTGGGGGTGGTGTCCGGGGCCCTGGCTGTGCGTGGGCTGTGCGGGCCGCGTGGCGGTGTGCTCGTGCAATTGCCTGGGTATCGCGGGCAACTCGCGGCGCAGGCTGGCAAGTTGCTCCTGGCGGGCGTCGAACGCGTCGAGGATCCGCTCCAGCTCGGGCAGTCCGCGCTCGGCGGCGTGCAGGGCGGCCGCGTCGGTGGTGCGGGAGCGCAGGCGCAGTAGGCGACGGGAGGTGTCACCGGTACCTCCGGCACCGCCGGTGCCGCTGCCCGTGCCGCCGAGGCCGTCGCTGGTGTGGGTCGGGAGGTTGCCGTTGCCGTCGCCGATGCCGAGCGATCGGCGGATCCAGCGACGGTCCTCGAGCGTGGTGGCGGCCGTGTAGCCGGACGGCTCCGCGTGTGCGATCGCGTCCTGGAGGCACTCCTGCCACAACGGACAGGAAGCGCACAGGTCGCGGGCGGTGCGCAGCAGGACGAGGTGCTGATGGCGCTGTTCGGGAGAGATGTCCGGGATGTCGGTCGACGCCTCCAGCAGCGGGTGCTGGAAGACGTCCGGTCGGCGCTGGCAGGGCAGGGCGGCGTCCGGTATATGAGCTCCGGGCCCATGTACCGGTCCGCGCGGCGGCCGCGCGTGCAGCACCGTATGGCTGGCCATACGCATGTTTGTAATCCCCCGTGATGATCCGTGATCGGAGGGGACTCTAGAACGACCCGTCAACCCGGTGCAACGCATCTGCAAAGCATGTGCCGTTCTGGCACAGTGACGAGACGAAAAGTTCACACGGGCCTCAACTGTCCGCCGGGTCACTGGCTTTGCGCGGCCGCAGTCGGCCAAGTACCCGCCGGGTACGGGCTACCACGGCCTTCGCGCTGTTTCCGCGCAAGGCGAGTACGCCGATCACTCCCAGGAAACCGAGTGGTACGCCCGCTTCGGGCAGGAACATCCCGACGACCGACGCGATGACGAGGATCACATCCGCGAGCACGACGGTGACGCCGCGTCGGCCCGGGTGTTCCTTCACCATCCACGCGCCGAGAAGCGCCATGCCGGCGAGCGCCCAGTAGCCGAAGGCGGCTTGGCCGGTGACGGTCGCACTTGTGGACATACGGGCCGAGTCGCCCACCGCGGAGAACAGTCCGGTGAACGCGGCCGAGAGGATCGTCGACCCGAGGCCCAGGAGAAGCTGGCCTCGGCGGCGGAGCAGCCAGACCACCGCGCCGAGGACGACCAGGGCACAGACCGTGATGAAGCTGGAGCCGCTCTCGGAGGCGATGGCGAAAAGCGTGTAGGCGGCGGCAAGGCCGAAGACGACGCGGGGGAGGAGCTTGACCGCCCAGGGGTCGTTCTCGTCCTGGTGGAGGAGACGGCGGAGGTGGGGGAGCGGGCCTCCCGTGGAGCCGGTGGAACCGGTGGGGTCCGTGGAGCTAGTGGGGCCCGTGGGGCTTTGTGCTGGGCGGGTGCTCCGTTTGGGTTCGAGGGGCGGCTTCGGCTTCTGGCCCGGCTTCGGGCTCGACTTCGACTTCGCCTGCTTGCTCGTCTTTGAGCTCATCCCAGCCCCGGTCCTGTCGTTTGTTTCTGTAGGTCGGGCGCCGCGGACGCCTCGGCTTTGGGAGCCGGCCGCCCGCCGGGGCCGTCGTCCTCGGCTGTTCCACCCGCCTGCTTCTCCTCGTCCTCAGGAACACCCGCCCACACCGTGGGCCAGTCCACGCCGATGAGCCGCTCCAGCTCCACGACCAGTTGGCCGGGGGTGCGGTCGGCGGTCACGGCGGGCATCGGAGGCTCCTCGGAGGCTTTGCAGGCGGGTGAGCTGGGGCAGTGGCCGCGGGTCAGACGCGGCCGCTGGGACCGCGGGGGTCCCGGGGCGGCGGCGGGGGCGGGGCCGGGGTTGCGGGCGGCGGTGTGGTGGGGTTGGGGCGGGGACGGGGGGCGGGCGGTTGGGGCTGGTGCTGTGACTGCTGCGGAACAGGCGAAGGCGCAGGAGCGGGAGCAGGGGCGGCGGGCATCGGGCGAGGCTCGGACGGGGGCGGTGACTGCGCGGCGGACTGGCCGCCGCCGCTGACCCGGCGACCGCGCGTCGGGGCGGGGGACGGCTCCGGCTCCGCTGCCTTCCGCGCTTCGAATTCCTCCCGGGTCATCTCGTGCTTCATGCGCGTCGTGTCGGCCGACTGGTGCTGGGTCTTGCGCTGCTCGCGCTTGGACTGACCGATCCAGCCCCACTGCTGCATCTTGTCCCGGCCCCTGCCGCCGGCGACGACCCTGTCGATTCCCTTGGCCGTTCCGCCCGCGACGCGACCCGAGGTCTTGGCGGCGGACGCGGCGAGACCCGGTGCCATGGCGGTCACCTTGCCGGCGGTGTCACGGATGCCGAGTACGTCCTCGCCGCCCGCGACCTGCGGGGTGAAGTTCCCGCCGAGGAGTTTCTTCAGCATCATCACGATGGCGATGGTCACCAGGAGCAGCATCAGCAGCTGGGTGCCCAGGGCGACCTTGGCCGGCAGGATCATCTGGTACAGCACCAGCAGCACGGTCAGGATCACGCCGAAGCCCGCCCGCAGCACAAAGCTGTGGATGAACGTCTCCAGCCAGCTCCGCAGCAGCTTCTGCTGGGACGGGTGGATGCCGAGCGTGGCCACCAGCGGCAGCAGGATGACCAGGATCAGGGTGACCGCGTGCCACAGCAGGGTCAGGGCGCTGAGCACGATGACCATCAGCCCGACGATGAGCGCGGCGATGATGGAGTAGAAGGCGAGCCCCACCCGGTTGCCGGCGTGCTTGCCCGCCCAGTCGTCGAAGGCGACCGGGTAGATGTGCATGTCGTCCACGTCGTCGCCGTCGTCCTTGCCGCCGGCGATCTGCTGGCGGATGGGCACCCACGAGTCCTCGAACTTGTCGAGCTTCTTGCCGCTGAACGCGTCGACGTTGGTCTTGGACTGGGCCACGAGCTGGATCACCCGAAGGTCCTCGCAGCGGGCCCCCTTGCCCCAGTCGCACGTCTCGTTCTTGTCGGCGGGAACGCAGACGCCGTTCGTGATCTCGCCGCCGCCGTCCTTCTTGAAGATGCAGTTCTTGCCCGGGTCGCCGAACTGTCCGAGCGCCCACGGTCGGAAGACGAGCGTGTCGTACATGGCGCAGCTGGATATGCGCAGGCCACGGTTGTACTCGCCCTTGTCGAGGTCGCAGGGCGCCTGTGTCTCACCGGACACGCCGGCCAGGACGGTCTCCGTCAGCGCCGAGTTGGCCCGGGCGATGTAGGAGTCGGCCGTGCTCACGAACTTGTCGTAGTTGCCGCCCGTCAGGAACGCGGTGACGGCGATGATCGTCAACGCCGACCACGAGATGCCGGCCCACACCTCACGCATGTCGCCCTTGCGCCACTTGGTGAACACCCACAGCCCGACCAGCACGATCATGACCGGCACGGCCGGACGCAGCACGTTCTCCTTCAGCGTGGTCACGACGCTGTCGCGGCCCTCGTAGAGACCGGCGAGCGGGCTGGGGTTGGACGCGGACTCCTTGATGGAGATGGCGGCCCGGGTGAAGATCTTGGTGCCGTTGAGGATGGAGTCGGCGATGCCGTTGTTGACCATCGACATCACCGAGCAGTCGTCGGCGCCGCTGCCCAGGTTCCCGTTGTCCTCGGAGGCGTCACCGCGGCCCTTGAAGGTCTGGGACCAGTTCATGCCGCGCATGCCGTCGAGTTCGTACATCGTGTACTTGTCGGGGCTCTTCGGCATCTTCACCGCGCCGGTCGTCGTCCCGGAGTCGTCCAGGAGCGTCGTCGACTGCTTGGTGTCCTTGTCCCACTGGATCACCGCGGCGAACATCGACTCGCCGTTGTTGCCCGGCGTGTCCATCTGGTAGCTGTCGTCGCCGGTGAAGTCGCAGGAGAAGCCCGCGTACGCCGGGGTCGGCATGGCCAGGGTGAGGGCCGTCAGGGTCAGCGCCACGAAGAGGAGGGCGCGGACGGCTGTGCCTGCCCTGGTGAGGGCGCGGCGCAGCGCTGTGCGCGAGGGCATCTGTAGTCCTTCGGGGAACGCGGGGGCGGGATGGGGGAGGGTCGGGGTTCGGGTCAGCTGGGGAAGTAGTCGCTCAGCACGCAGCCGTCGACGGCTGCGGCCTCCTTGGTGAAGCCGCTGGGCGCCGAGAAGTCCGCGTCGCAGGTGAGGAACCTGAGCTCGGACTTCTGCAGGCCCTGGCGTGCCGTGTCGCCCACCGGGACGACCGCGAAGTCCTGACCGACCAGGAACTCGGAGCCGTCCTTCTTGACGGCCGTCTGGAACTTCTCCATGTCCTCGACGGACAGCAACGCGATGGGGTGTCCGGACTCGTCCGTGCAGACACCGCGCTCCTTGATGCCCCAGGACGGGTCCGCGGCCTCGTCGGCGCCCCAGGCGCTGTTCTCGCTGTCGTGGTTGGCGTCGTACTCCTTGCCCGTCGACAGGTCCAGGCAGGGGGTGTACTTGTTCAGGTAGTACGCGATGGACGCCATGTCCGACGCCTTGGGCAGCGAACTGCCCGCGGCCTGCTCGGTGCTGCCGGCCGAGGCCGAACTCTTCTCGTCGCCGCCGCTCTTGTCCTTGTCGTCACCGCCCCCGCACGCCCCCACCGCCGTCAACGCGACGAGGGTGGCGCCGATCGCGAGCGCTCGCTTGATTCGCATGGTGTCCGTCCTCAGTGCTGATGGGGGTTGGTCGGCGGCGGGTTCGCGCGCGGTCATGCCGGCTGGGCGGCTGCGTTCTGGTCGGAGCGTTGCGCCGTGGCCGGGTCCTCCTCGACCTCCTGGAGGAACGTCCAGTCCCACACGCTCAGGGGCGGGTTGATGCCCTGCCGGGCCGGGCGGGTGGTGCCGTTGGTGTCCGTGGCGGCCAGGATCTCCTTGAAGACCAGGTCGACGGCGACCGTGCCGACGCGCTTGTCGGCGTCACGCTGGAGGCAGACACCCGTGCGGAGTTCCTGCAGCGCGGCGATGACCTTCGGGTCGTTCTCCGGGCGGCCCAGGAGCGGGGCCACCAGGGACGCCTCCTGCGCCGACTTCTGCTTGAAGGCGAAGACCGTGTGGATCTGGTTGGCGCCGCCGCTGCGGGCCTCGGAGTCCTCGATCTGGACCAGGTCGATGGCCTGCTGGGTGATCAGGACGGTGACCGCGAGATAGGAACGGCCCTGCTTGAGCGCGCGGCGCATCAGGTCGCGGCCGGACTCGGTCGCGGTGACGACGTACGCCTCGTCGACGAACAGCGCCTTGGGGCGCAGACCGATCTCGCCGGTCACCGGGTTCTTCTCGTAGCCGACGTCGAGCATCTGGCTGCCCAGTTCCACGACCGCCATCAGGGCCGTCGCGGCGAGGCGTTCCGCCGGGTTCCAGCTGCGCGGGTCGGAGGCCGCGGGGGACTGGAAACCGCGCAGGGTGATGACCGTGCGGCGCTTGCGCATGCTGGACAGCGGCTGCGGGCGCTCGGCGAAGGAGAGGCGGGCGTACGGCAGCGTGCGCAGTTCCGTGAGGAGCATCTGCGCGAGCTTCAGGTCCTTGATCGCCTCCCGGTCGCCGGACGCGACCGCCTGGTCGTACGCCGCCACGACCTCGTCGACGACCTGCCACAACGTCGGGCGGGGGACGGCGAGTTCGGCGTCGCGGGCCGTGTAGCCCTGCTCGACCGCCTGGCGGATCGCGGAGTTGTAGCGGCCGATGACCGTCGCCATGCCCTCGATGACGGGGAGGCGCACGCGCTGGTAGTCGTCGTCGCCGAGGAAGCCGCGGAGCATGGACTCGGCGAGCAGCCGGCCCGCGGGGACGTCCCGGGCGATGACCCACGGGTCCAGGACGCCGGCCTGGCCCTTGAGGAGGTCGACGACCTCCGTCTCCGCCCAGAACTCGGGGTTCACCGGCTGGAAGCGGCTCTGCTGGGTGCCCAGCAGACCCTGCTCCGCGTCGCTCGCGAAGGCCGGGTCGTTCACCTGGGAGCCGTAGGCCAGGTAGTAGCACATCTGGGCGAAGTCGGTCTTCGGGTCGATGACCAGGCAGCGGACGCCCGACTCCGATTCCTCGTAGAACTTCTGGAGGGCGAGGGACGACTTTCCACCACCCGACGCGCCGACGATCGCGAGGCCACCGCCGTCGTTGCGGGCCGGGCCGACGTGCAGCGAGTAGTGGACCGGCATCTTGCCCGCCCAGCCGACCAGGTTGCCGACCCAGCCCAGCCGCTTGCCGGACCGCTGCTCGGGGTTGTCGCCCAGTTCGGTTCCGGCGGTCGGGAGTCCGGCGCCCAGCTGCTCGACCTCCTGCAACCGCAGGTAAGGAGCGATCGGCAACTTGGGTGCATCACCCGGAAGTTGGGACTGGAGCAGGCGCCACTGCTGACGGGTCGGGCGCAGCAGCGTGACCTTCAGGTCCTGCTTGAACTGCATCTCCAGAACGCGGCGGCGGCGCTCCAGCTCCTTCACGTCGTGCGCCGAGATCGTGAAGCGGATCTGCGCCTCCATGCCCGGCATCTTGTGCTCGTCGATGTCGTCGACGAGCTCCTGCGCGCGGGTGACCTGCGTGGCCAGCTTGGTGTCGGGGCTGCGGCCCGAGTTGGCCATGTCGTTCATCTCGTCGACCAGGTTGCCGCGGATCTTGTCGGCGCGGTCCTTGAACTTCAGGTACGGGATGAGCGTGAACCGCATGTCGATCTCGACCGGGAACTCCACGTGCTGGGCGGCGTAGCGGGCCCAGGCGGTCGACTGGCGGAAGCGGGTCTCGGCGGGCCAGTTGGCGGCGACGAGGGTGGTGGTGTAGCTGGTCTGCTGCTCGCCGGTGACCTCGTCGTACTGGTTCAGCACGATGTGCGTCTTGCGGTTCTCGCCGGAGAAGTCGACGACCAGGTCGAACTGGTTGGGGCCCCACGCGCGCGAGCCGAGCACCGGCTCCGGCGGGACCGGGAGGTCGCCGTGGAGCGGCTTGCGGATCAGCCAGACGAGCTCCTCGCGGCTGAGCGGGGTGCCCTTGAGGCCCTCCAGGCTCTCGTGGACCTCGACGGCCGTCTGCGTCCACTCGGCGAGGACGTGCGGGGAGAGGTACTCGTCCGCGACGCCGGTCGCGGTGGCGGCGGCCTGGTCGGCGGCGCCGCGGACGCCCTGCAGGAGACCGGGCTCGTCGTACGGCTCGTCGTCCTGGGCGACGACACCGGAGCCGCCGCTGGTGCGCTTCAGCGAGCCCAGCTTCACCAGCAGGATGTTGCGCTCCCGCTTGGCGCCGATGCGCTCCTGGTACTCGGCCTTGCGCAGGTTGTACGCCTTGTAGTTGTCGGTCGGCTCCCAGGCGATCGCGTTCAGCTCCTCCGCCCAGGTCAGCGCGGTGATCGGCTGGTAGACCTTGCGGTAGTGGCACTCGACGTTGCGGTCGCCGCGGGCCAGGTTGAGCAGACCGCGGGCCGGGCCCTCGGCCATCGCCTGGAGCTCGCCGGCGTTCAGGTACTCGTCGATGGCGTTGGGCAGGACCATGCCCGTCCACACCGAGTCGCCGTGCACGAAGATCATGTCGTCGGCGTAGCGGTAGGGGAGGCGGAGGTCCTCGCGGCGGGCGCCCGCCGAGGAGCCGGACGGCTTGGAGCGGGCCGAGGACGACCGGTTCGAGCCGCCCTGGCCGCCCTGGCCGTTCTTCTTGCTCGACGTGGCGGCCATGATCATGGCGACCACGAAGAAGGCGGCCGCCCCGCCCAGAAGGATCAGCATGAACATGGGGGAGTCATCCTGCGGTAGTTGGCGTGTAAGAGGTCAGCGGTGGCTCGGTGAGTGGCTCAAGTGGATCAGTGGTGTGGCTCATCGATAGGTGGAGAAGGCGCTGCCGCGCTCTGCGGCGGCCCGGCGAGCGGCGTCGTAGCGGGCCTGCCAGCGCGGCGAACCGGGCGTGAAGAGGATGACCTGCCAGTGCAGTTGCTCGGGTTCCTGGTCCGCGGCGAGGCCTTGCAGGCGTTTGGGCTGGAACCACCAGTCGGTCCACACCACGATCTGCTGGCTCAGCGTGAGCGCCGAGGGCAGCGGCCGTCCCCAGACGAAGTAGACGGCGAACGGCGGTCCGAAGTAGAGGATCGACGTCCACATCGACATGCCGAGGAACGGCAGGAACGCCGACATCGTGAACAGCGTGATGAGCCAGAGCAGCCCGAAGCCGAAGGCCGCGCCCAGCGCGGGCAGCAGCAGGCCCGGCAGCGGGATGTTGCCCCAGTTCCAGATCCGCTTGGGACGGTTGACCAGATCGGTGTGGTCGTACGCGACCAGCGGCTCCGGTGGTGCCTCCTGGCTCATGTCTGCGAACTCCCCTGGTTGGGACGGCTACTGACGGTCCTTCCGAAGACGGACGTCAGCCGTTGCCGCCGCCGATCTGGCCGCCGAGGTCGATGAGCAGACCGGCGAGGCCGGTGGCGCCGCCGATGATGAGCGCGGCGAGCGCGATCATGCCGAAGCCCTGGAAGGCCTCGCGCATGCCGTCGCCGCGCTTCATCGACAGAAGCATGCGGATGCCGAGGATCAGGAGGGCGATGACGGCGACCATCGTGCCGGCGTTGCGGAGGATCGTCTCGATCTCTCCGAACATGTCCTCCATCGTGGTGGCGGCCAGGTACACGGTGTTTCCTCTCAGGTGGTGAAGCGGTAGGTGAGCGAGTGCGGGTCAGGACGCGTCGGACTACTGGCCCTTGGGCGACTGGACGGTCGTGGGGGCGGACGCGGAAGCGGAGGACGAGGGACCGGCCGAGGGGGAGGCGGTGCCTGTGGCGGCGTCCGCGTCCCCGCCGTTGTCGGCCCGTCCGCCCTGTGAGTCGAGCACACCGCCGCGGATGTCCTTGATGAACCAGCCCTGGGCCGTGTTCACCACCGTCATCCGATAGGCGCGACGCACCGTCTCGCTCTTCGGATCGCCCCAGTCGACGACCACGCGAACCTCGACGGCCTGTCCGACGGGGTAGGTGTAGGGGTCGGTCTTCTGCAGACTCGTCGGGACGAGCGCGACGACGTCGTTGATCGTCGGGGTCGCCAGCCGGCCGGACAGGCCCGACGTGGCCGACTGCGAGGCGTCGGGCGTGGTGAAGCGGGCCATGGCCGTCGCGTCGGAGGCGCCCCAGGCCGCGAAGTAGCCCGGCAGCACCTTCTGCTGGAGCTGCTGTGCCAGGGCGTCGTCCACGACCTCGTCGTCCTGGTCGATCTCCGGCACGTCCGCGCGGGCCGGCAACGGCATCTGGCCGACGTCGCCGGCGACGCGCATGCCCTCGCCCGTCGTGAGGTTCTTCACGTACACCGGGACGGTGAGCGTGGTGAGCGTGCCGTCGTCGGTGCGGACCTGGACCCCGATGTAGCGGCCGTTGTCACCGTACTCGGGAAGCTTCTCGGCGGTTCCGTCCCAGGTGGCGGAGACGGCGGTGGAGGTTCCCTCGCCGCTCCAGCCGCACTCGGCGTCGACGCCGGAGGACGCGTAGCGAGCGAGGTTCACCCGGCGCGCGGACGCGGTCTCCGGGGAGAACGTCATGCACAGCAGGGCGTACTGCTCCGCGAAGGTCGCCGCCTGCTGGGTCGGGAAGTCGGTGAGGCGGTACTTGTTCACATCGGCGGTGTCCAGCCCGGCGGTCGAGGGCCCGGACGACTTGCCGACCACCAGTCCCATCACGCCGCAGGAGCCCAGCGCGAACACACAGGTGGTGATCAGCAGGGTGGCGCGGAGCGCGACGTGCGTACGGCGGCCACCTGCGGAGATACGGCCACCGGGCTTGGGGACGACGAAGTCGCGGTGGGGGGCCGTGGCCTGGGCGGGGCCGGCCGCACCGGCCGCGGTGGTGGCCCGGGCCGGGGCTGCCTTGAGGGAGAGCGTCTGGTTGGCGGCCGCGGGGGCCTGGGGCGCGGACCGGGCTCCCGCGGTCACGGCAGGCGCGGGTGCGGCTGCGGGAGCAGCGGCGGCCGTAGCCGCACCGCCCCTCTTGCGCTGCTCCTTCTCCGCCTTCTTCTGCTCGTACGCCGCCTTGCGCGCGGCCCGCTCCCGCTCGCGCTTCTCCTGCTTCGACTCGCCCGGGGGACGCGTCTCACGCGGCGGCAGCGACGGTACGGCGGCCTGGCCGGCCCGGGGCGTGTTGCGCACCCAGGCGGCCGCGACCTGAGCGCGGGCCGCGTCGGAGGGGAGCTGCTGCGGCTGGGGCTGGGATGCCTGTGGCTGCTGGGGGGCGGCACCGTGCTGCCCCTGACCCTGCCCTTGCCCCTGCCACGCCTGCTGCTGAGGCTGCTGGGAAGGACCGAAGGACCCGGGCTGCCCGGAAGGCTGGCCTCCGCCGACCGCGCCAGCAGGGCTGTTGTGGTCTGTCATCGAGTCGGTTACTCCAGCGAGTCGATTCCCCGTCCGTCCGCCGGGGCGGGTCACGGCCGCACCGCACGACGGGCCCTGGCCCAGCCAGGTGCGCTGGCAGTGTGACAAAGACGCGTCACGGGATCGGTGTCGCTTTCCTCGTCGGGAGTCGGAGGATTCCCGGCCGGTCTCCTTCGGGAAAGCCGCCGGGAAAACTGGCAGGGGCAGGTCGGGAAGAGGCGTCGGCGCGCCGAAGGTCCTCGGCCCACAATGCCCGGGGCGCGTCTGCCCGACGCATCGACGTACCCGGCACCACCCCTGGACCCGACGGACCTGGCGAAGGACGAGAGTTGAGCGACGACCACGGGCTTTCGCAGCAGCCCGATCCCCGTATCCCGGGCGTGCCCCACCAGGTGCAGGCGGGCGGACAGCTGCCCCCGGCCCTGCAGACCCCGCAGTTCTTCCAGTCCGACCGCGCGTGGGTCGACGGCTATGAGCCCGGCAACCCGTGGCAGGCCCGACTCTGTGTGGAGACGCCGTACGGCACCTTCGCCTATCCCCTCACGCCGAACACGATTCCCGAACTCCTCGAGCAGATGGTCCTGGTGGCCCAGGAGCAGCAGGGTCTGCCGGTCGGGATCGACGGCGACGAGCCGTCGACGTCCGACGGGGACGACGACAGCGAGGAACAGCAGCCCGTGGGCGCGCGGCTGCAGAGCGGCCGTGCCGCCCGTATGACCGGCTGGACCGTCGTCCACGACCTGTGGGAACGCGAGGACCCGACGGCGCGCATCGTGATGGGCGCGATCGTGGTGCTGCTGTTGCTGCTCGGTATCGTCCTGACCTGATGGCCTGATTGAGAGGGGTAGCCATGCTGACGGAGACGACCGGCCGCACGGCACAGGACCTCGCCGCCGAGCTGACGGTGCTGCGGGGAGTTGACTGGGCTTCGGTGTGGCCGGGTCCGCCGTGGGGCCCGGAGAGCGTGCTGCGGGAGTGGTGCGGGCGGTACGGGTGGGAGCCCCTGACGTTCGACCGGCAGCTGGCCGTGCGCGGCCCGAGCGGGGGGAAGCTGACGTTCTACTCGGACGGCCAGTGGGCCCCCGTCTCCGGCGTGGGATACGACGCCTGGCATGTGAAGGCCGACGAGGCGGGCGCCAACAGCGCCGTGCTGGCCGCCGCGGACCAGCACTGGCCCGTCTGCCTGGACGCGGCCGCGGGTGTGCTGGGCGCTCCGGTATGGACGGGCGCCTGGGACGCCGAGGACTTCCCGGAACCGCCGGCCCCCACGTTCTGGGAGGCGCGGGAGTCCCGGCTGCGGCGCCGCAGCCCGTACCGGCTCGCCCACTGGACGACCCCGGGCGAGGGCGGCGCGGCGTTCGTCCTGGAGCAGTCGGTGTCGTTCCCCACGTGGACTCAGGATCGGCCGGGCGGATCGATGATCAGCCTGTCCGTGTACCCGGCCGTGCGGGAGGCCGGGTGAGTTTCGACGCTCCTCCGACGCAGGCCGAGATCGCGGACGCGCTGGCGCTGCAGAGTTCCTCCCGACAGGCGCAGCCGCAGTCGCGGGAGGAGGGGGCGGCGGTGGCCGAGCGGATCTACGCGGACTGGCGCGCGGCCCACGAGCAGGGCCGTCAGGTACCGGACCTGGCCTCCTTCGTTCGTGACGTGGCGCAGAACGAGTCCGTCACCCACGAGGGCCGCGGCGCCGTACGGGCGTTCTGGTCGTTCATGTCGCAGCCCGAGGGCGCGCCGGAACCGGTGGGGCACCGTTTCCTGGCGCAGGCGTGCGGGAAGTCGAGGGACCTCCAGGTGCTGGAGGACTCCCCGGCGGGCAGTCGGCTCGACTCGTACCAGCTGTGGAACAAGCATGTGCAGAGCGCGCTCGTCAGGGACTACGAGCTGGACTCCGCCGAGGTGGCGGATCTCGCCCCCGAGGTCTGGTCGACGGTCTCGCAGCGTTATGCCGAAGCCGCCCAGGGACCCGTCGTCGCCTTCGCCACCGACATCGTGAGGTCGTCCGTCCTCGGCAAGGACGAACTGCCTCGGCTGCTCGCCCACGACAACGTCGGCAAGGACAACATCAAGTTCCCCTTGCCCGCACCGCGGCACGGTCATCTGCCGCCGGAGATCGACGAGTTGATCACGAACGACGCCATGCGGGCACAGGTGTGCATGGACGACTTCGACCCGGCGAAGTCCCCGAAGGAGTTCGCCCGGAAGCTCGGCGGCGTCGACGTACCCGAGAAGCTGCGCGACGGCCACGAAGCGGCCCTGTGGCGACTCCAACTGGCGGATTCGTACGAGGAGTTGAACGCCAGGGCGAAGCCGGTGCAGCGTGCGGCCGGCAACGAGTTCCTCCCCGGCGTCGATGTACGCCCCGTCGCCCGTCCCGCTGCCCCGCGCGGGCCGACCGCGGGCCATGGGGTCCTCAATCCCGCCGTGGCCCTGACCTTGCCGCCCCCGGTACCTCAGCAGCAGCCCGCAGGAGTCGAACGATGACCGGTGCCGAACCCGCCGCCGAGGAGCCCGAGTTCTACTTCGCGGACGTCTTCGTCTTCGTCTCCGACTACCTCGCCCAGGTGATCCGCCGCCGTCTCAACGGCTCTTCGGCCACCTGGTGCCCGAGGTGGTGGGAGCACCCCGAGGCCGGCGCCCGCCTCTCCGCGCTCTGGCTGGCCTGGGAGCACCTGCGTCAGGACCCCGCGCTCGGCATGTCGACGTGGTGGCTGCATCACGCGGACCCGCATCTGCGCGTGCTGATGGACGCCGACGCGGGCCCGTTCGCGGCCTGTTCGCCCAAGGACGGGCACACGGCCTACCCGTTCGACCCGCTGCCGGTGGACCCGCGGCCCGAGTGACCGCCCGTGGCGGGCCGTCGGATCCGCGTGCCGTGGACGGCACCGCCGTGAGGTGAGCCCGGCCCCGGCTTTCCTCCCGTTTCCCGACACCCGGCTCCTGTCTTTCCTCGCCGGGAATTCCCCCGACTCCCCGCCTCCTCCGCCACCTACCGTGTCCCGGTCACCCGCCGTACCGGCTCAGCACAAGGGAGGCGCGGGAACGTGGAATTGCCTGCGGAGGGCAAGCGCTCGGGGCTGCTCGCCCTGGCGGTGCTCGGAGTTCTTCTGGTCGCCGTGCTCACGGTGTTCACCGTCTTCGACGGGGACGACGGGGACGGGAGCAGCGACGGCGGTTCGGCGACTCCCGCCGCGACGCCCGGCGGGCAGGACGCCGCGAACGCGGACCAGGGATCGGACGACACGCAGGCGCCGAGCGGCGCTGCCACTCCCATCGTCGCGCTCGACGAGGTGGCGCAGGCGCACGAGGTCATGGCGAAGTACATGGCCGGCCTCAGCACCTACGACCACACCAGCAAGCCGGCGACCTGGAGCGCCCCGCTGCTGCGACTGACCACCGGCGAGACGCAGATGGAGCAGGCGACCACCCTGCCCACCGACAAGGCGTGGGCCCAGTGCGAGGCCGACCGGTGCTCGTCGAAGGGCACGGCGACCGTCGTACGGGACGCGATGATCTCGGACGACCTGGTGCGGGACAGCGGTCGTTCGATCTCCAGCGTCGTGGACGTGACCGCCGCCCTGACCGCGAACGGCAAGACCACCACGGAGTCCAACGAGTGGCTGGTGACCGTCAAGGAGGAGAGCGGCGCGTGGGTCGTCTCCGGCTTCGACATCTTCGGCCTCGGCGACGTGGGCGCCTCTGACGAATCGGGGGAGTGAGCCGGCATGGTGGCACCCGCCGTACTCGCGGCCGCGCAGAAGGCCGCGAAGATCGCCAAGACCGCCAAGAAGGCCCGACAGGCCGCGTCGGGGGGAGGCGGTCAGGGAGAGGGCAAGGGCAAGGACAAGAGCAACCTCAAGCTCTGGCTCATCCTCGGCGGCAGCGGAGGGCTGCTGACCTTCGGCGGCATGTCCCTGGCGATCGTCGTCCTCATGGGCATGATCGGCGGGACCGGAAACGGCGCCGTCGCGGCTGCCTGCGGCGACTACGCCGACAACGCCGACGCCGGCAACACCGGTGACGCCGCAGCCACCAACCCGATCCTGCCGGCCGGCAAGATGTACATGCCGAGCGAGACGGCGCGCAACGAGATACCGCCGAAGATGATCCTCGCCGCGATGCGCGCCGCCGCTCGCTACGAGGGCCTCGACTGGGCGCTCATAGCCGGGCAGATGTACCAGGAGACCAAGTACGGCCAGGACAAGTCGGCCGCGCCCGGCGGCAAGAACTCCCTCGGCTACATGGGCATCCTGCAGTTCGGCACGCCCGCCTGGACGGACTACGGCGCCGACGGCAACGGCGACGGCAAGAAGGACCTCTACAACATCGACGACGCGGCCTGGGCCGCTGCCAACTTCCTGCACGCCAAGAAGGCCGAGACCCAGGCCTTCAAGGCGCTGCAGATCTATTCCGGTTCCACGGCGTCCAACACGATCTACCCGCGGGTCGTCATCACCCAGGCCACCCGCTACCACGGCGTGCTCACGGGCGATCAGGACCTGATCAAGCGCTGGTACGCCCATCTGAAGGCGACTGTCGACAAGAACCCCGACTTCCCCACGCTCGGGCAGCAGTCGGACATTCCGGAGCCGGTCGGCAACAATGCCGAACCCGGCTCGGCGCTCAGCATCGCTGCGACCTCGCCCCGCTCGTGGTCCACCCCGCCGCTGGACGGCGGCGATGAGGAGACGACCACCACGGCCATGGAGCCGGCCGCGTACACGGCGAACACCCTCCTGTCGACCGGCGTCACCACGGTCGCCTTCCCGGCCGCCAAGCAGCCCACCGGTGGGGCCGGGTGGCAGTGGCCGCTGAAGGAAGGCACCTACACGCTCGGCACCAGGTACCACGAGAACGGCAGCATGTGGAGCCTCGGCTACCACACCGGCCTCGACCTCGTGGCGACCTCCGGCACTCCGATCTACGCACCGGCCGACGGCAAGATCGTCCACGCGGGCCCCGGTGGCTCGTACGGCAACATGACCGAGATCCAGCACGCGGACGGCGTCATCACGCTCTACGCGCACCAGACCACCATCAAGGTGTCCGTCGGCCAGACGGTCAAGCGCGGTCAGCAGATCGGCACGGTCGGCGCGACCGGCAATGTCACCGGACCCCACCTGCACTGGGAGGTGCGGGTCCCGGGTGTCGACAACCCGTTCGTCGGCGGCCAGGACGCGGGCCCCGGCATGGTCGACCCCCAGGAGTGGATGAAGGGCCGGATCACCGCCAACCCCGACTACGGCACGGTCCCGGGCTCCGCGGACTCCGACGACCAGGGCAAGGACGCCCAGTACGCCGACTGCGCGGAGGAGAACGGCAGCGCGGCCGTCGCCCCGGACGGCGCCGGCGCCTCCGGTGTTCTCCCCGACTCCGACGACCCCGTGATCCGCGCGGTCCTCGGCTGGGCGCAGCGAGGCATCGGCACCCCGTACGTGTTCGGCGCGCCCCGGCTGCAGGGCGAGAACCCGACGAGCTTCGACTGCTCCAGCTTCACGCAGTGGGCCTATTACATGGCCAGCGACGGGAAGATCAACATCGGCACGACGACGTACACCCAGGAGCCCTACCTCAAGAAGTACGAGGTGCCGCTGTCCGAGGCCCAGCCCGGCGACGTCATCTTCTTCCGGCCGGAGGGCAACCACTCGGGCCACGTCGGCCTGGTCTGGGACCCCAAGGGCCACAAGATCATCCATGCGCCGCGTCCGGGCAAGTCGGTCGAGTTCAGCAAGTGGGACTACCAGGACGAGATCACCGGCGTCTACCGCGTCCCGATCCCCCAGGGCACGAACGCGGTCGAGGGCGACGGCACGGGCAAGGCGAAGGGCGCCTGACCGAGGCCGCCAAGCCCCCCCGACCGTCCAAAGAGTCCAGCCAGTCCATGGAATCCAGACAGTCCATACAGTCCAGAAAGGACGGACCCGCGGGTGACCGCAGAACAGCAGAAGAAGCCCCGCGCCGAGGACGACTGGACCTTTGAGATCGTCATCGCCGTCGCGGTCGTGCTCCTCGTCGGCGCCGGTGCCTGGCTCGCCGCGAAGGTCGGGGCCGGGTATGCCGACAAGCCCGCGCCGGCGTCGAATCCGTTGACGTTCCTCGTCGAGGTGGTCAAGGGCGACTACAGCTGGCCCGGTTCGCCGGCCAGTGCCGTCGCGGCCGGGGAGGCGGTGGTCGTCGGGCTGCTCGGCCTGGCCGCCTACCGGGTGCGCGAGCGGTTCAGGAACAAGCCCAAGGTGGACGGCGCCGCCAAGCACCTCGCGAAGGGCGAGGAGCTCGGCAAGCTGACGATGAAGGGCGCCGCCGCCACCGCCGAGCGGCTCGGGGTGCAGTCCGCCACGCCCGGCGTGTTCATCGGACGGTCCGTCAAGGGGCGCCAGCCGCTGTACGGGTCGTACGAGGACATGCATGTGGACATCTGGGGGCCGCGGACCGGCAAGACGACCCGGCGTGCCATTCCGGCCATCCTCGACGGGCCCGGCGCCGTCCTCGTCACCTCCAACAAGCGGGACATCGTGGACGCCACCCGGGGGCCGCGGACCGCGCGCGGGCCGGTGTGGGTGTTCGACCCGCAGCAGGTCGCCCAGGAGGAGCCGACCTGGTGGTGGAACCCGCTGTCGTACGTCACCGACGTCGCCAAGGCCCGCAAGATGGCCGATCACTTCGCCAGCGGTTCGCGGGACGCGAGCGCCTCCACCGACGCCTTCTTCGACCCGGCCGGCCAGGACCTGCTCGCCAATCTGCTGCTCGCCGCCGCCTGCGCCAAGGCGCCCATCACGCAGATCTACACCTGGCTCTCCAACCCCAAGGACGACGCCCCGGAGCGGATCCTGCGCGGCGCCGGGCACGCCATGTCCGCGGACGGTCTGGCCGGTGTGATCAACGCCCCCGACAAGCAGCGCAGCGGCATCTACGGCGTCGCCCAGCAGATGGCGTCCTGCCTGGTCAACCCCGAGGTCAACCGGTGGGTGACGCCGCCCGCCGACGAGTACGCGGGCGAGTTCGACCCGCATGAGTTCGTCCGCGGCGGTGGCACCCTGTACTCCCTGAGCCGGGAAGGGCGCGACTCCGCCGGGCCGCTGGTGACCGCGCTCACCGTCGCCGTCGTCGAGGCCGCCGAGGAGTTCGCCACCACGCAGCGCGGCGGACGGCTGCCGCTGCCGCTGGTCGGTGTGCTCGACGAGGCGGCCAACGTGTGCCGCTGGCGCAACCTTCCCGACCTGTACTCCCACTACGGTTCGCGCGGCATCATCCTGATGACGATCCTGCAGTCCTGGGCGCAGGGCATCGAGGTGTGGGGCGAGCGCGGCATGGAGAAGCTGTGGTCCGCGGCGAACGTCCGCGTCTACGGCGGCGGCGTCTCCGACACCCGCTTCCTGGGCGACCTGAGCGAACTGGCCGGTGAGTTCGAGCTGCGCGAGTACCAGACGAGCCGTGAGTCGGAGTTCGGCGGCTGGTCCGGCAACCGCGCGATCAGCGAGTCCACGCGCCGCGAGCGGGTGCTCCAGGTCTCCGACCTCGGCGCGATGCCCCCCGGCCGGGCCCTCGTCCTCGCCTCCGGCACCAAGCCGGTGCTGGTCGAGACGGTCCCGTGGTGGGAGGGCGCGTACGCGGCCGAGGTCCAGGCCTCGCTGAAGAAGTACGACCCCGGGGCGCGTTGAGACCCGTCGAACGGAGAGGGGCCCGGAGGCAGTCGCCTTCGGGCCCCTCGCGCATTGGCTGTACGGTCTTTTCAGTGTCTGTGCGTCGCCTCCGCGCCGTCTCCGCCCGGTCTTCACGCATCCCACGCCCGCTAAGCGGAGTGTGATGTTGCTACTTCGTTAAGTGGTTTTGCTTGACGCCGGCGGTGAGCGCCGCGTTGTCTTTCAGACACGTGGGTCACCATGTCGCACCCATGTCCGCACCGCCCCGAACGCACCTGAAGTGAGCCCCCGAATGCGTCGTATCGCCATAGCTGTGGTCGCCTCCACGATGTCCGTCTCGCTCGCCGGGTGCGGGCTGGGTGCTTCGGAGAGCGCCGGCAGTGCGACACCGACCCGGAGCAACGACATCACCGTGGGCGTCCTGATGCCGGAGGAGACGAACACCCGGTACGTGGAGTTCGACTACCCCATCATCAAGAAGAAGGTCGCCGAGCTCACGCAGAACAAGGGCAAGACGGAGTACGCGAACGCCGCCGCGTCCGACAAGACGCAGAGCAACCAGATGCAGCAGATGATCGACAAGAAGGTCGACGTCATCCTGCTGGACGCCGTCGACTCGCACAAAATCGCCCCCATGGTGAAGAAGGCCAAAGAAGCGAACATTCCGGTCATCGCCTACGACCGTCTCGCCGAGGGCCCGATCGACGCGTACGTCTCCTTCGACAACGAGCTGGTCGGCGAGGTGCAGGGCCGCACCCTGGTCGAGGCCATCGGCAACGCCCAGCTCAGCGACAAGATCGTCATGGTGAACGGCTCGCCCACCGACCCGAACGCCGGGCAGTTCAAGGAGGGCGCGCTCAACGAGCTCAACGGCCGGGTCACGATCGCGAAGACGTACGACACCGACAAGTGGAGCCCGGAGATCGCCCAGGCCAGCATGACGAAGGCGATCGACGCGATCGGCAAGGACAACATCGACGGCGTCTACTCCGCCAACGACGCCATGGCCGGCGGCATCATCAAGGCCCTGAAGGCGGCGGGCGTCAGCGACAGCGACCTGCCCCCGATCACCGGTCAGGACGCGGAGCTGCCGGCCGTGCAGCGGATCATCAGCGGCGAGCAGTACATGAGCGTCTACAAGCCGTACCCGGGCGAGGCCGAGGCCGCCGCCGAGGCGGCCGTCGCCAGGGTCCAGGGCCGCAACATCCAGTTCGACGCCCTCACCCGGGACCGGGTCGACAGCCCGACGAACAAGGACATTCCGGCCAAGCTGGTGCCCGTCGTCGCGCTGACGAAGAAGAACATCAAGCAGACCGTCGTCGCCGACGGCATCTACACCGTCGCCGACATCTGCACCGCCAAGTACAAGGCCCTCTGCGACGCCATGGACCTGAAGTAGTCGAAACCGATGCGGACCCCGCCCGGCGCGTACGGCGCCGGGCGGGGCTTTTGCGTCACCGGCTTATTTGCGTCACCGGCTCCTCTGCCTCACCGGCTTCTCTGCGGCACCGGCTTCGCGTCAGCCGGTCCGTGCGGGCCCCCGGTCAGGCCACCCGGGTGAACTCCACGGTCACCTCCGGCGGTCCGCCGGCGACCCCCCGGTAGATCCCCTTGTGCGGTGTGACGTCGTCGTAGTCGCGGCCCCGGCCGACCACGACGTGGGACTCGTCGGCCCGGGTCCGGTTCGTGGGGTCGTAGCCGTGCCAGTCGCCCGCCCAGTACTCGACCCAGGCGTGGCTCTGCCCGGCCACCGGGCGGTGCAGCTCCGCGTCGCGCTCGGGGTGGAGATACCCGGAGACGTAGCGCGTGGGCAGGCCCAGGCCGCGCAGCAGGGCGATCGTGAGGTGGGCGATGTCCTGGCAGACGCCGGCGCCCTGCTCCCAGGCCTCGGCGGCCGAGGTGTTCACGCCGGTGGCGCCCGGGAGATAGGTCACCCGGTCGGCGACCAGCGCGGACACGGCCACGGCCGTCCCGTGCGGATCCAGGCCCGCGGCCGCCTTCCGCGCCTTCTTCACCAGCTTCGGCGGGACCGTCGTACGGACCGTGGGGCCCGCGAACTCCAACAGGCGGGAGTCGGCGACGCGTTCGGCGATCTCGGCCCAGGCGGGGGCCGGCGGCAGGGCGTCCGGCGGGGCCGTCTCCACCAGGCTGGACGCCGTGATGGTGAGGTCCGCGTGCGGGTCCATCAGCTCGAAGGCCGTGACCTGGGTTCCCCAGTAGTCCCAGTACGACCAGGTGGAGGCCGCCGGGCGGATGGTCACCCGGGAGTCCAGCGTCGTCTGGCCCGGCAGGGTGAGCGGGGTCATCCGGACCTCGTTGTGCGAGAGGACGGCGGCCTGCGCGTAGGCGACACGGGTCGTGTGCCGGATGCGCAGCCGGCGGGTGGCAGCCGCGGTGGTCATCGTGCTCACGCTCCTTCCTGGGCCCATACGACGGGCCCCTGGTACGGGAAGAACCGCTCCGCGACCGCCTCCGCCGAGGCCATGCAGGCCGTCTGCAGATCACGGAGCAGCAAGGGGAGTTGTTCTTCCAGGGCGTGCGAGTCGAGGTATTCGAGACGGGTGCGCAGCCGGCCGATGGGACGGCGCGCCGGGTCGTGGCGGGGCCGGCCGAGCGCGGTCAGGCACTCCTCGGCCGTCGTCAGGGCGTGCAGGGCGGAGCGCGGGAAGTCCCGGTCCAGGAGGAGGAATTCGGCCACCCGCGGAGTGTCGCCGAAGCCGCCGTACACGCGCGCGTACGCCTCGTCGGCGCCGGACGCGCTCAGCAGGGTCGGCCAGTCGGGCGCGTGCGCGGCGTCCAGCACCCGCACCGACAGCAGCCGTACGGTCATGTCCACCCGCTCCAGGCTGCGGCCCAGCACGACGAACCGCCAGCTGTCGTCGCGGCTCATCGTGGAGTCGGCGAGACCGAAGAACAGGGCCGCGCGGCTGCGCACGAGCTCCAGATAGCCGTAGGGGCCGGTACGGCGGGCCGCGCGCCGCTGGTCGGCGAGGGCGTGCCAGGTGGCGTTGAGGCACTCCCACATCGCGGAGGAGACGGCCTCCCGGGCGCTGCGGGCGTTGAGCCGGGCCGCGCCGAGCGCGCCCTCGATGGAACAGGTGGAGCGGGCGTCGAAGGCGAGCTGGTCGAGGACCTGCTGCATGTCCACGGCGGGGCCGCCCGCGTCGACGCCGAGGATCGCGTACAGCGACCGGCAGGCCACGTCCTCGTCGCGCCAGGGGTCCTCCAGCATGCGGTGGAGGTAGGCGTCGAGGATGCGCGCGGTGGCGTCGGCCCGTTCGACGTAGCGGCCGGTCCAGGTCAGCGCCTCGGCGATGCGGGAGAGGATCACGTCGTTCACTGCTGCGCCCCTTCCTGTGCTCCGACGGGGTTCTGGTCGGGGCCGAGCTGGCGGGGGACGACGGACGGCAGCGGGCCGTCGTCGGCGGTGCGGGACGGGCCCTCGACCGGGCCCTCGGCGAGCACCCAGGTGTCCTTGGAGCCGCCGCCCTGGCTGGAGTTGACGATCAGGTTGCCCTCCTGGAGCGCCACGCGCGTCAGTCCGCCGGGCAGCACCCAGACCTCGTTGCCGTCGTTCACGGCGAACGGCCGCAGGTCGATGTGGCGCGGCGCCATGCGTTCGCCGGAGAGGGTGGGCGAGGTGGACAGGGCGACGGGCCGCTGGGCGATGAAGCCGCGCGGGTCGGCGGCGACGGCCTTGCGCGTCTTCTCCAGGGTCCTGGCGTCGGCCTTCGGGCCGATCACGATGCCCTGTCCGCCCGCGCCGTCCACGGGCTTGATGACCAGCCGGTCCAGCTGGTCGAGGACGGCGTCGAGTTGTCCGGGCTCGTCCGGGCGGTACGACTCGACGTTGGGGAGAATCGGTTCTTCGCCGAGGTAGTACCGGATCAGGTCCGGGACATACGTGTAGAGGAGCTTGTCGTCGGCGATGCCGTTGCCGACGGCGTTGGCGAGGGTGACCTTTCCGGCCACGGCCGCGGTCATGATCCCCGGGCAGCCGATCACCGAGTCGGGCCGGAAGTGGAGCGGATCGAGGAAGTCGTCGTCGAGCCGCCGGTAGACGACATGGACCGGCACCTCGCCCTTGGTGGTCCGCATCCACACCCGGTGGTTGCGGCACACGAGGTCGTGCCCCTCGACCAGCTGCACGCCCATCAGCCGGGCCAGCAGGGCGTGCTCGAAGTACGCGGCGTTGCTGGGGCCGGGGGTGAGGACCACGACCCGGGGGTCGGCGGTCCCCTCGGGTGCGGCGGCGCGCAGGGCGGCCAGCAGCCGCGCCGGGTAGCCGTCCACCGGGACGACGTGCTGTCCGTCGAAGAGGGAGGGGAACACCCGGGTCATGGCCCGTCTGTTCTCGATGACGTACGACACCCCGCTGGGCACCCGCACGTTGTCCTCCAGCACCCGGAAGTCCCCGGCCTCGTCCCGGACGAGGTCGATGCCGGCGACGTGGATGCGCACCCCGCCGGGCGGTTCGACCCCGTGGGCCGCGCGGTGGAAGTGCGGGGAGCCCAGCAGCAGCCGCCAGGGGACGACCCCGTCCTCGAAGGCGCGGCAGGGCCCGTAGGCGTCGGCGAGGTAGGCCTCCAGGGCCCTGACCCGCTGACCGACGCCCCGTTGTATGAAATCCCATTCCAGTGCGTCGAGGATCCTGGGCACGAGGTCCAGCGGCCAGGGCCGCTCCTCGCCCGCGAAGGCGTAGGTCACGCCACGGTCGGTGAAGGCGCGGGCCATCTGGTCGGCCCTGAAGCGCAGTTCACCTGGTTCGATCGGCTGAAGTGCCGCCAGCACCGGCTCGTAGGCGGTCCTGACCTCACCCGGCCGCTCGAACATCTCGTCCCACGCGTCGGCCAACGCGTACGCGTCAAATATGTCCGCCATGGCCCGACGGTAAGTGCGGCAGGTAACACGGCGATCACTCGGGCATTTCCGGAAGTGCACGCGTGTGCGAGGGGGGGCGGAGGGGGTGCGGGTGCGTGGGCCCGGTGCGGCTGCGCGGCCGGGGCGGGACGGTGCACGGGGTGGGCGCGGGACGGCGCACGAGGCGGGACGGTGCACGGGATGTGCCGGAGAAACCCCTGGCCCGGCCGGACTCCCCCGTGGTCCGGCCGGGTTGGTTCTGCTTCCCCCCCGAGTGGGGAGCACCCGGGGGAAAGCCCCGGACTCAACGATGCACCGCCGTCCACACCCTGCACCACCGTCAGCTTGTTGCAGTGCGAGGGGAGGAGGCCGGTAGAAACTCACCCAGACGGGTGGTTTTCTTCGACGTTGGCCGGAGGAGCCGTGTTGCGGAGCCGCTCTCGGCCGCGCATAGTTGCGCTCCGGAACAGGCGTACGGCGGGGGTGGGATGGACGATGGCCGGGCACGGGACGGAGGACCATCCACACGGTGCCGACCGACTGTGCGAGGCCGGGGATCGCGTGTATTCCCGGGCCGTGCGGCGCGGTCGGGTGGCGCGGACCGACGCCGAGCCGGTCCCGTGCCTGCTGGAACTGGCGCTGCTGCACCCTGACCCCGACGACATGGACTGGCTGGTGCCGACCTCCCCGCAGGAGGTCATGACCCGGCTGCTGCGCGGCCTCTACGAAGAGGTGAGCGCGAGCCAGCGGCGGATGGGCTCGGCGGTCGCCGCCTTCGAGTGGTACGCGGGACTGGGCGGTCCGACACGGGCCGCGACGGCCGGTGAGGGCGCGGCGATCCGGGTCCTGGACGGCCCCTCCCGCATCCAGGCCGCCCTGGACGCGGCGACCGAGGCGTGTACGACCGAGGTCCTCACCGTGCAGCCCGGCGGCATCCGGCGCGAGCACGAGCTGTCGGAGGGCCTGCACCGCGCGCTCGAGCTGCGCGGCCGGGGCGTGCGCATGCGGGACCTCTACAACCATGTCGCCCGGCACGGCCAGGGGCTGCTCAACTATCTGGAGCTGATGGGCGACGCGGTGGAGGCCCGCACCCTGGACGAGGTCATCGACCGGCTGATCCTCTTCGACCGCACGGTCGCCTTCATCCCGGCGAACGCCGACCGCACGATGGCCCTGGAGCTGCGCCACCCGGCCCTGATCTCCTACCTGGTGACGGTCTTCGAACGGCTGTGGCGGCTGGCGGTCCCGCTCACCGCGCCGCTCCCCGACACCCGGATCGAGGGCATCTCGCACCGCGAGCAGTCCATCGCCGCCCTGCTGGCGGAGGGCCACCAGGACGCGGTGATCGCCGAGCGCCTGGGCATCAGCGTCCGCACCTGCCGCGCGCACATCGCCCGTCTCTCGGAGACCCTGGGCGCGGCCAGCCGGACCCAGCTGGGGGTGCGGATAGCCCAGGTCGGCCTCGACCGCCCGTCGGGGGAGGCGCAGACGCAGACGCAGACGGCGGACCCGGCGGCCGCGCCCGTCAGCGTGCCGGCTCCGGCCCCGGACCCGGACCTGGCCCCGGACCCGGACCTGGCCCCGGACCCGGACCTGGCCCCTGCTCAGGCTCCTGACCCCGCGCCCGGCGCTGCTCCTGGTGCTGTCCCTGGTGCTGTTCCCGGTCAAGGATCCCCGACTGCCCGATGAGGTAGCCGAGCTGGGCGCGGCTCTCGCTGCCGAGGGTGGTGGCGAGTTTGGCGATGTGCACGCGCGCGGTGCGGATGTTCATGCCGAGGCGGTCGGCGATGACGGCATCGGTGCAGCCCTCGACGAGCAGGGCGGCGATGGCCTGCTGGCGGGGCGTGACGCCGTCCCTGGAGAGCCGCTGGACCGCCTGCGGGTACATCGGCGTGGCCAGCCGCCAGAGCCGGTCGAAGGTGGTCGTGAAGTAGGTCAGCAGGGCGGGGTGGCGCACCTCCAGGGCGAGCCGGCCGTCCTCGCCGGCGGGGATGAAGGCGACCGCGCCGTCGATGACGATGAGGCGGTCGGTGACCTCGTCCAGGGTGCGGGCCTCCGCGTCGCCCCGGAGCTGCTCGTAGCGGGCCAGGACGAGCGGCATATGGCGCTGGGTGTGCTGGTAGAGGGTGCGGATGCGGCAGCCCCGGTCGAGCAGGGCCTGGTCGCGGGCCATGGCGACGCCCTGGGCCGTCTCGCCGCGCGGCCCGCTGTAGTGGACGTGGGGCTGGACGCAGAGGACTTCGCTCGTCGCCTCGGCCGTCGCCTCGGTGATGGCCTCGTTGATCCGGTCGGTGCCGCTGAGGAGCCGCAGGGAGGCGGGGTCCGTGGGGGCGGTGCGGCCGCCGGTGATCCGCATGAGGGGTTCGAACAGCGTCGTCAGCTGCTCCTCGCGCCGCCGTTCCTCGGCGATGCGGGTGCCCGAGGCGCGCAGCAGCCGGTGCAGGGCGAGGGCCGGGGCGACGGGTTCGAGCTGGGCCGCGTCGTCCACGGCCGGGTGCACGAGGCCCAGGGCGAGCAGGCACGGGGCCGTCGCCTCGGCCTCCTCGGTCTTGACGCGGCCGAAGCGCAGGGCCTGCTCATAGAGTCTCGTGCCCGCGGCGCAGAGGTTCTCCACGCCGTGGTGGGGGTGCGGCGGCGCGTTCACTGCGGTTCTCCCTCCCCTTCGCGATGTGCGGATCTTCGAGGACGTGCGGAAGGCCGCGCTCAGGGCTCCTGTTTGAGAATCCCCGACTGGGCTATCAGGAAGCCGAGTTGCGCGCGGCTGCCACTGCCCAGGGCGGTGGCGAGTTTGGCGATGTGGGCTCTGCAGGTGCGTACGTTCATGCCGAGCCGGCGGGCTATCGCCTCGTCGACGTGCCCCTCGACGAGGAGCTTGGCGATGGAGTGCTGGATGTCCGTGATGCCGTCGGGCGCGGTCTCGTAGGGGGCGCCGGTGGCGAGCGGGACCGCGCGGCCCCACATGAACTCGAAGACCTTGATGAGGTAGCGGACGAGCCCCGGGTGCCGGAGTTCGAGGGCGACCTGGCCGTCGTCGCGGGTGGGGATGAAGGCCACGGTCTCGTCGCAGATGATCAGCCGCTCCACGAGTTCGTCGATGGTGCGGTACTCCACCTTGCCGTCGGTGAACTGGGAGACGTAGGCGATGGTCTCGGGGCTGTAGCGGGCCGTGTGCTGGTAGAGGGTCCGGATGCGGCAGCCGCGTTCGATCAGCGGCCGGTCGCGTTCGAGCCCTTGGGCGAGGGTGTGCTCCAGGCGGCGGCGGCTCGGCTGGACGGTGAGCATCTCGGTCTGGCACTGGGACGTGGCCAGATCGAGCGCCGCGTTGATCCGGTCGATGCCCTCCAGCACCGTGATCGAGTGGGTCGTCGGCGTCGGCTGGGCGCTGAGGGTCATGAACGGCTCGAAAGCGTCGGCGAGCTCCACCGACAGCCGTCTGCGCTGGGTTATCTCGCGTTCGATCGGGTTGAGCAGTTGGGAAAGCGCGATCGACGGGGGCACCGGGCGCAGCCAGTTCGCGTCGTCCGGGTCGGCATGAAGCAGGGCGAACTCCATCAAACACGGAGCAGGCTCCACGTCCGCACGGGCGATGCGTCCCGTCCGAAGAGCGTTCCCATAGAGACGGCGACCTTCCTCGCACAGCTCAGTCGACGCATGAGGATGTGTCTGCTTTGTCTCATTTTTCGTCAAATCTCCACCCCCCAGGGTCCTGAACGTGCAGGAACATGATGCATCGATTGTGTGGCCATGACGTGCCCGAATGGGCCATCGTCGTAGTCGACGGGGGAGAGGTGACCTTCAAATGAGGACGAAGCCGACTATGCATAAGAGAATGCTTCGCTCGGCGCTTGCCGCCGCCTTCTCCGCCGCCCTGGCCTTCGCGGCGCTGAGCGGCCTGACGGGGACGACGGGTGACACGGCGCGAGACAGTACGTGGAGCCCGGGCACCGGGACCGTCTCGGCGCTCGACAGCACGTGGTCCACTCCCACGGACAGCACGTGGGTCGTGACGGCGTCCGACGCCCTCGGCGACAGCACCTGGGTCGCTCCCGCGGGCGAAGGCGACAGTACGTGGGCCGCCGAGTCATGACCACGCCACCCGACGACCGCTCCTTCCGCCGCGAAATGGCAACCGCCTACCGCTCCGGCTGGCACTTCATCGACCTGGTCACCGCCATCCCCCACAGTGGTGACTCGTTGATGGTGACCGTGTTCGGCGAGCCGGTGGTCGTGACGCGCGACGAGGACGAGGACGTACGGGCCTACCGGTGCCTGCGCAAGCCCCGGGGAGCGCCGCAGCCCGTGCGGTGTGCCATTCGATACGGAATGATCTTTGTGAACCTGGACCAGCGGGACCACAGGCTCGTCGAGCCCGAGGTCCCGCCCCTGAAGACCATCTCAGCCACCCCCCGCAGTGCCTGACGCGATTCCCCCGTCGTAACAGATCGCTCAGGTACTTCCCCCCGCAGCGGCGTCACCGTGACCTGAACACGGTGACGCCGCTGCAGTTTCCGGGGACATTTCCCGCTATGCGCCCGGTTGAGCCTTGGCCGGAAATCGACGGGGACGGATCCGGTCACGTCGCCCTTCTCGCCCGCGCCCCTGCGCCCGCGTCGCCCGCGCCCCTGCGCCCGTGTCACCCGCGCCCCGCCGCCCGCGTCACCCGTGCCCCGCCGCCCCGTCATCCGCGTCCCATCGCCCGCGTCAGTTCGATCTCGATCACCACGCGCGCGGGGTTGGGGCTCGGCGTGCGCCCGTAGCGCTGCGCGTACCGGCGCTCCGCGTCAGCGACCCGGTCCGGTTCCGTACGCACGCGTGCCCGGCCCTCCAGCGTCGCCCAGCGCCTCCCGTCCACCTGGCACACCGCGACCCGCGCGCCGGCCGGGCCCGCCGCCAGGACGTTGCCGACCTTCGCGCTGGTCTTGAGGGCGATGACCCGGGCGAGGCGGCTCTCGGGGTCGTACGTCACTCCGACCGGAACCACGTGCGGACTGCCGTCCGGGCGTGGTGTGGTCAGCGTGCACAGATGTCGTTCGCGCCAGAAGGTGAGATACGGATCGTCCGGGGCGCCCGGATCCTGGGGATGTACGGCCATGCTTCGGAACCTAGTCCTTCGCGGACGCCCGGCGCATGCGCCGCTCGACGATCTTCGCGAACCTTGAGCGGAATAGACTCAACTTTGTGTACGCTGACTGAGTCAGTACTGAAGTAGTACGGGAGAGCGCTGACGCAAGGAGGAGAACAGCGAACGTGGACGCCGAGCTGACCAACCGGAGCCGGGACGCGATCAACGCGGCCAGCAGCAGAGCCGTGTCCCAGGGACACGCCGACCTCACCCCTGCCCACCTGCTGCTCGCACTGCTCCAGGGGCAGGACAACGAGAACATCGTCGACCTTCTGGCCGCCGTCGACGCCGACCAGGCCGCCGTGCGCGCCGGGGCCGAGAAGGTGCTCGGCTCGCTACCCAGCGTGACCGGGTCCACCGTCGCGCCCCCGCAGCCCAACCGCGAGCTGCTGGCCGTCGTCGCCGACGCGCAGAGCCGCGCCCGCGAGCTGGGGGACGAGTACCTGTCGACCGAGCATCTGCTCCTCGGCATCGCCGCCAAGGGCGGACCGGCCGGAGAGGTGCTCACCCAGCAGGGCGCCACCGCCAGGAAGCTCCAGGAGGCCTTCCAGAAGGCCCGCGGCGCGCGCCGGGTGACCAGCGCCGACCCCGAGGGGCAGTACAAGGCCCTGGAGAAGTTCGGCACCGACTTCACCGCAGCCGCCCGCGAGGGCAAGCTCGACCCGGTCATCGGGCGGGACCAGGAGATCCGGCGGGTCGTCCAGGTCCTCTCCCGCCGTACGAAGAACAACCCCGTCCTGATCGGCGAGCCCGGCGTCGGCAAGACCGCCGTCGTCGAGGGGCTCGCGCAGCGGATCGTCAAGGGCGATGTGCCCGAGTCCCTCAAGAACAAGCGGCTCGTCGCGCTCGACCTGGGCGCGATGGTCGCCGGCGCCAAGTACCGCGGCGAGTTCGAGGAGCGGCTGAAGACCGTCCTCGCCGAGATCAAGGACTCCGACGGGCAGATCATCACGTTCATCGACGAGCTGCACACGGTCGTCGGCGCGGGCGCCGGCGGCGACTCCGCGATGGACGCCGGCAACATGCTCAAGCCGATGCTCGCGCGCGGCGAGCTGCGCATGGTCGGCGCGACCACGCTCGACGAGTACCGGGAGCGGATCGAGAAGGACCCGGCGCTGGAGCGCCGCTTCCAGCAGGTGCTGGTGGCCGAGCCGTCGGTCGAGGACTCCATCGCGATCCTGCGCGGTCTGAAGGGCCGCTACGAGGCCCACCACAAGGTGCAGATCGCCGACGCGGCCCTGGTCGCCGCCGCGACCCTCTCCGACCGGTACATCACCTCCCGCTTCCTGCCCGACAAGGCCATCGACCTCGTCGACGAGGCGGCCTCCCGCCTCCGTATGGAGATCGACTCGTCCCCGGTCGAGATCGACGAGCTGCAGCGGTCCGTGGACCGGCTGAAGATGGAGGAGCTGGCCCTCAGCAAGGAGACCGACGCCGCCTCCCGCGAGCGTCTGGAGAAGCTGCGCCGCGACCTCGCCGACAAGGAGGAGGAGCTGCGCGGCCTCAACGCCCGCTGGGAGAAGGAGAAGGAGTCCCTCAACCGGGTCGGCGAGCTCAAGGAGAAGCTGGACGAGCTGCGCGGCCAGGCCGAGCGCGCCCAGCGCGACGGCGACTTCGACACCGCCAGCAAGCTGCTCTACGGCGAGATCCCGGCCGTGGAACGCGACCTGGAGGAGGCCTCCGAGGCCGAGGAGGAGGCCGCCGGCGACACCATGGTCAAGGAGGAGGTCGGCTCCGACGACATCGCCGACGTCGTCGCCTCCTGGACCGGCATCCCGGCCGGCCGCCTGCTGGAGGGCGAGACGCAGAAGCTGCTGCGCATGGAGGACGAACTGGGCCGCCGGCTGATCGGCCAGAGCGAGGCCGTCCAGGCCGTCTCGGACGCCGTGCGCCGCTCCCGCGCCGGCATCTCCGACCCCGACCGCCCCACCGGCTCCTTCCTCTTCCTGGGCCCGACGGGCGTGGGCAAGACCGAGCTGGCCAAGGCCCTCGCCGACTTCCTCTTCGACGACGAGCGGGCCATGATCCGCATCGACATGTCGGAGTACGGCGAGAAGCACAGCGTCGCCCGCCTGGTCGGCGCGCCCCCCGGCTACGTCGGCTACGAGGAGGGCGGCCAGCTCACCGAGGCGGTCCGCAGGCGCCCGTACTCCGTGGTCCTGCTGGACGAGGTGGAGAAGGCGCACCCGGAGGTCTTCGACGTCCTGCTCCAGGTCCTGGACGACGTCCGGCTCACCGACGGCCAGGGCCGCACGGTCGACTTCCGCAACGCGATCCTGGTGCTGACCTCCAACCTGGGCAGCCAGTACCTGGTCGACCCGGTACCCACCGAGGCGGAGAAGAAGCAGCGGGTCCTGGAGGTGGTGAGGGCGTCCTTCAAGCCGGAGTTCCTCAACCGGCTCGACGACCTGGTCGTCTTCTCGGCCCTGAACAAGGAGGAGCTCGGCCGGATCGCCCGCCTCCAGATCGACCGCCTCGCCAAGCGGCTCGCCGAGCGCCGCCTCACCCTGGAGGTCACCGACGCGGCCCTGGCCTGGCTCGCCGAGGAGGGCAACGACCCGGCGTACGGCGCCCGACCGCTGCGCCGCCTGGTCCAGACGGCCATCGGCGACCGGCTGGCCAAGGAGATCCTGGCGGGCGAGGTGAAGGACGGCGACACGGTCCGCGTCGACGCCTTCGGCGAGGGCCTGATCGTGGGCCCGGCGACCGGCAAGACGCTGTAGCGCCCCTGCCGCCGCCCCCGTCCCGTCACGTCACGTCGTGAACGCCGAGTACCGCACCCGCGCGGTCTCGGCGTTCTCGTACGTCACGTTCACGTTGACGTAGTACGCGTCCGCCCCGGGGTGCTCGGTGACGTCGAGCTGGAAGCAGTAGTCCGTGCCGTGCGCGCAGGCCTCGGTCCCCGGGCCGCCCGGCTCGGGGGCCTCCGGATAGGCGTCCGTCAGCCAGGCGTCGACGCCCGCGCGCGGCATCCGGAAGTCCGCCTGGTAGTTCGTGTCCAGCCAGGACTCCCTCGTGCACTCGGCGTCCTTGGCACCGGTCGGCAGCTTCGCCCCGCCGAACGCCAGCGCCTCGGCGCAGGGCACCTTCTCGATCCGGGCCCCGTCCAGCTCCTCGTCGTCGGTCAGCACCCAGACCGCGAACAGCACCACCAGGCCGGCCACCAGCAGCACCGGCAGGGCCAGGATCGCCGCCACCACGCCCCACCTGGTCCGCCCCCGCGGCACCGGCTCCGGCACCGGCTCCAAAGCCGGCGGCACACCGGCCCCGCTTCGCTCGTTCGCCATGTGAATCCCCTCCCCCTGTCACCGCAGCTTCGCGCAACAGGCCGGATCATGTCAGCTCACGGCTGACAGGTCCCGGCCGGGCTTGCCACCCCCCTCCCCGCATGGGGGAGGATGGCGGGATCCGTACGAAGGGAAAAACACGGTGAGCATCGACCCGTCCTCGATTCCGAACTTCGGGGGCCAGCCCGAGCCGCAGCCCCAGGGTGGACCGGCGGGCCCCGTCGTCCCGGATCAGGATCTCGTGAAGCAGCTCCTCGACCAGATGGAGCTGAAGTACGTCGTCGACGACGAGGGTGACCTCGCGGCGCCGTGGGAGGAGTTCCGTACGTACTTCATGTTCCGCGGCGAGGGTGACCAGTCGGTCTACTCGGTGCGGACGTTCTACGACCGGCCCCACCAGATCGACGACAAGGCGCAGCTCCTCGAGTCGATCGACGACTGGAACCGGCGCACCCTGTGGCCCAAGGTCTACACCCACACCCACGACGACGGCACCGTCCGCCTCATCGGCGAGGCGCAGCTGCTGATCGGTGCCGGTGTCAACATCGAGCTGTTCGTCTCCTCGACGGTGAGCTGGGTGCGGGCGGCCATCGAGTTCGACAAGTGGCTGGTGGAGCAGCTGGGCCTGGAGAAGGACGTCGACGACGCCGAGGCGAAGTCCGACGAGCAGCCGGAGGACGGCGACGAGTAGGTCGCACGACCCGGCCCGAGTGCCGAAAGAGCGGGCGCCCGTCCACAGCCTGTGGACGGGCGCCCGCTTTCTGCCGCCGTGGCTCAGCCGGCCAGCGCCTTCAGCCGGGTCACCGCCTCCTCCAGCACGCTCGCCTTCTTGCAGAACGCGAACCGCACGAACGGCGCGCCCGCCTCGCGGTGGTCGTAGAAGACGGCGTTGGGGATGGCGACCACGCCCGCCCGCTCGGGCAGCGAGCGGCAGAACGCGAAGCCGTCGCTCTCGCCGAGGGGGCGGATGTCGGTGGTGATGAAGTAGGTGCCGGCCGGCCGGAAGACCGCGAAGCCGGCCTCCGTGAGCCCCGTGGCCAGCAGATCGCGCTTGGCCAGCATGTCCGCGCGGAAGGCGTCGAAGTAGCTGTCGGGCAGCGCGAGCGCCTCGGCGACCGCGTACTGGAACGGGCCGGACGACACATACGTCAGGAACTGCTTCGCCGAGCGCACCGCCGTGACCAGACCGGGCGTCGCCGTGACCCAGCCGACCTTCCAGCCGGTGAACGAGAACGTCTTGCCGGCCGAGCCGATCGTGACCGTGCGCTCCCGCATGCCGGGCAGCGTCGCCAGCGGCACGTGCTCGGCCTCGTCGAAGACCAGGTGCTCGTACACCTCGTCGGTGACGACCAGCAGGTCCCGCTCCACCGCCAGCTCGGCGATCGCCGTCAGCTCCGCCCGGGTGAGGACCGTCCCGGTCGGGTTGTGCGGGGTGTTGACGAGCAGCAGCCGGGTGCGGTCGGTGACCGCGTCGCGCAGCTCGTCCAGGTCGAGGCGGAACCGGGCGTGCTCGGGGTCCGGGCGCAGGGTGACCGGCACGCGCGTGGCGCCCGCCATCGCGATGCAGGCCGCGTAGGAGTCGTAGTAGGGCTCCAGGGCGACGACCTCGTCACCGGGCTCCAGCAGGGCCAGCAGGGTGGCCGCGATGGCCTCCGTGGCGCCCGCGGTGACCAGGACCTCCGTGTCCGGGTCGAAGGAGAGGCCGTAACGGCGGCGCTGGTGATCGGCGATCGCCGTGCGCAGCTCGGGCACGCCCGGGCCCGGCGGGTACTGGTTGCCGCGGCCGTCGCGCAGCGCCCGCACGGCCGCCTCGCGGACCTCCTCGGGGCCGTCCGTGTCGGGGAAGCCCTGGCCCAGGTTGATCGAGCCGGTCGTCAGCGCGAGGGCGGACATCTCGGCGAAGATCGTCGTCCCGAACTCGGCGAGACGGCGGTTGAGGAAGGGGCGTGCGGTGGAGGTCATGCCCGCCATCCTGCGCCGAAGCTCTGGACTTCCTCAACTCTGCTTTGGCAGTCGAGACGGGCGGGCATCCCCCGTTCACGTGGGCGCCGACGCACCACGCGAGGCGCCCACGGGGGGTCGCTTCGGGGGACACGGAAGGAGGGTGACGCCATGATCTTCGGCATCATCCTGGCGGTGATCGGAATCCTGCTCGTGGCGGCCTTGTTCGCGAATGTCCGCAGGCACAGCGCCACGAGCTCCTACCGCGGCGGCCGCTCGCGCGGCCGCGGCAGCGGCAGCAGCAGCAGCGGCGCGGCCGGTGCGACCGGCAGCGACGGCGGCAGCTGGTGGACCGGCGGGGGCGACGGCGGCTCCGGCGACTCCGGCGGCGGGCACGGCGGAGGCCACTCCTGCGGCGGTGGGTCTTCCTGCGGCGGAGGCGGCGGATGCGGCGGAGGCAGCTGACACGGGGCAGCTGAGCTCCCGCGGGGGGAGCCGTATCCGGACCGCGGGGCCCGACCGACCACGGGCTCCGCGGTCGCACCATGCGCGCGGCATGTGCACGTGGCGGGCGCGAAGGGGGCGTGCCGGCCCGCCCGGCGCACGCCGTGGTTGAACAGTTGAGCTGTGGAGCCCCCCGAGGGATGGAAACCCCACGAAGTTGGGTAAAAACGCTGTGGCGGCACCACAGTTCATGATTCCCTCTAAAACATCAACGCAGCCCCTCGGACCCCTTCGGACGTCCCGAGCGGACGACCTTCCCAGACCGGGCTGACCGGGGCCGTTTCCCCGGTGTCGACCGGGGTGCGCCGTACCTAACCTCTTTTCTTTGCGTCTCCGCGGAGCCGACCCATGCTCACGACCCTGAACACCTCCTACACCGATACGCGCGCGGCCGATCTCGCCTGGGCACTGGGGCGCGAACCGCTGCCCGCCCTCGCCACCCTCGACCTCGAACTGTCCGGTGCCAAACTGCAGTTGAGACTGCTCGGCGCATCGCACCAGGTGCTGCTGGAGGAGGAGCAGGGCTGTTGTTCGGAGACGGTGGCCTGCATCCCCGGCAGCAGCACCCCGCTCCCGCTGGGCGTCGCCAAGCGGGTCGGCGACTGGGAGTACGAGTTCGCGGCGCGCGTCGAGGTGCTCTCGCCGGGCCAGTTCGCGGGCCGCGCCCAGGAACTCCTGGCCCTCGTCTCCGAGCATCCGCACGGCCTCGCCGGCGTCTTCCCCGGCAGCCCGCACGCCTTCACCGCCCTCCTCGCCCACCACCACGAGGGCCAGGTGCGCTGGCGCACCTGGCACGCCTACCCCCAGGACGGCCAGTTGGTGGCGACCAGAACCCGGGTCGGCGTTCGCGCGCGAACCGGCGCGGAGTCAAGGGTTTGACGCCCAGGTTCCACACGTGTGGGTGACGAAGCGTGTGAGGGCCGTGACGTAACGTCGCAGTCGTGATCGAACCGCACGCGCCGGCCCCGCCCGGTGTCCGGCCGGACGGGGAGCCGCCCTGGCGCGGGCCCGCGCGGCTGCCCGTCCGCCCGGACACCGGGCGGCTCCTGGTCCTCGCCTGCGTGTTCGTCTGCGCCGCCTGCGGTCTCGTCTACGAACTGGAACTCGTCGCCCTCGCGTCCTACTTGATGGGCGACTCCGTCACCCAGGCCTCCGTCGTGCTGTCCGTCATGGTCTTCGCGATGGGCATCGGCTCCCTCGCCGCCAAACGGCTGCGCCGGTTCGCCGCGGCCGGCTTCGGCGCCCTGGAGGCGACCCTCGCCCTGGTCGGCGGCTGCAGCGCCATGGCGCTCTACGCGATGTTCGCCTGGACGGGCGCCTGGGGCGGCCTGTGGGCGGGCGGCTCCCGCGTCCTGCTCGTCGGGTTCTCGCTCGCCATCGGCCTGCTCATCGGCGCCGAGGTCCCCCTCCTCATGGAGCTCATCCAGCGCATCCGCCGCCAGGACGCGGGCGGCGCGGTGGCCGACCTCTTCGCCGCGGACTACGTGGGCGCACTGGTGGGCGGCCTCGCCTTCCCCTTCCTGCTGCTGCCGTTCCTGGGCCAGCTCACCAGCTCCCTGCTGACCGGCGCGGTCAACGTGGTGGCCGGGGCCGCCCTGGTGCTCGGCCTCTTCCGCCGCGACCTCACCTGCCGGGCCCGCTGCCTGCTGCTCGTCGCCAACCTCACCGTCCTCGGCGTCCTCGCCTCCGCCGCCGTCCTCGTCGACGACTTCGAACGGGCGGCGCGCCAGGCGGTGTACGGCGACGACGTGCGGGTGGCGGTGAAGACCGGCGTGCAGGAGATCGTCCTCACCGGCGGCGACGACGGCCGCCCCCTCGACCTCTACCTCGACGGCCGCCTCCGCGTCGGCGGCCGCGACGAACGGCGCTACCACGAGGCCCTCGTCCACCCCGCGATGAACGGCCCGCACACGCGCGTGCTGATCCTCGGCGGCGGCGACGGCCTGGCCGCCCGCGAGGTCCTCACCCACCCCGACGTCCATAGCGTCGACATCGTCGAACTCGACCCCGGCCTGGTCCGGCTGGCCCGCACCGACCCGGCCCTGTCCCGGCTGAACGAGCACGCCTACGGCGACCGAAGCGTCCACGTCACCGCGGAGGACGCCTTCCACTGGCTGCGCGGGGCGCGTGCGGCGACGTACGACGTGGTCGTCGCGGACCTGCCGGACCCCGGCATCACGGCGAGCACCAAGCTCTACTCCGAGGAGTTCTACGGCCTCGCCCGGCGCGCCCTCGCCCCCGGCGGCCGCCTGGTCGTGCACGCCGGCCCGGTCGCGACCCGGCCGTGCGTGTTCTGGACGGTCGAGGCGACGATGCGCGCGGCGGGCCTGCACACCGCCCCCTACCGCGTGGACGGCCGCGCGACCGGCTTCACCGCGGGCCCCGACCGCACCGCCGACGCCGCCCGGGAGCCCCGCGACTGGGGCTTCGTCCTGGCCACCGCCGGCACCCGCCCGCTCCTGAGCCTCGACCGCCATGAACACCGGCTGCACACCCTGACCCAGGCGGCCCTGGCGGCGGACGCCCGAGCGGCGGAGGAGACCCGGGTGACCGGAGTCCGGCCCTCCACCCTGGTGCATCCGCGGTACTGAGGCGGTGGCGAGGCGATACCGACGCCGTGCTGAGGGGTGACGGCCCGTACCACCGGGCGGCGGCCGGGGGACCCGAATCCCGGTTTCGGCAGGTGCTTTCCGGCACTCGCTGGGTAGGCTCCGCACTCATGGAGCAAGAGGTGTTCGTTCCGGTTCCGGCCGATCGGCTGAGGGCGGCCCTCGCCGACCCCGCGCAGGTGGCCCGGGCGGTCCCCGGGCTCCAGCAGGACGTCGGCACCGAGCCCGTCGCCGGGCGGCTGAAGGTGCGGATCGGCGGCCACACCATCACCTACCGGGGCGCGGTACGCGTCTCACCGCGCGAGGACGGCACGTACGCCCTGACGGGCGACGCGACCGAGGCCCGCGGCAGCGGCTCGGTGAAACTGGCCCTCACCCTGCGGCTGCGCGAGGCCGACGCCGGCACGACCCTCGGCTTCGAGGGGACGGCGACGGCGGACGGCCGGGTCGCGGAGCTGCCGCCGGAAGCGGTCGGCTCGGCGATCGCCCGACTGCTGAACCGCTTCGCGGACAACCTGGGAACGGGAGCCGCGGAGGAACCCGCGCCCGAGGAACCCGAGGAGTTCGAGTCCGAGTCCGCATCCGCGTCCGAGTCCGAGTCCGAGGAGGACGCGGTCGATGACGTCGATGACGTCGACGGAGCCGATGACGCCGACGAGGTCGACGGGGTTGATCTGCCCGCCGTCCCCGAGACCGTCTTCGAGGACCTCACCGGCCCCTCGGAGCCGCCCGCCGAGGCCGCGCACGCGCGCCGCACGATGATCGGACGCAGCGCGGAGGAGGTGGACCACGCCCCGCCGCGCGGACGCTACGCACCGGTCCCCGCCCCGCAGACCGTCGTCCCCAACAGCGCACTGCGCTGGGCGGCTCCGGCGGCCGCGCTGGTCGTGGCGTCGGCGATCGTGGTGGGCAGGGCACTGCGCCGACGCGGCTAGGCCGTGTCCGGCGGCCCCGCAGCGCAGCTGTGGCGGCCTCGCGCCGATCGCCCCAGTAGGGTCGTCCCGTGAGTGACGAAGACATCACGCTGACCGCGGGTGACGCGGAGGTGACCGTGCAGCCGGGCAACGGCGGCCGGGTGGGTGGGCTGCGCGTCGGCGGCCTCGAACTGCTGCGCCAGGGCGAGCGGTTCGGCTGTTTCCCGATGGTCCCCTGGTGCGGGCGGATCCGCGACGGCCGGTTCCGGGACGGCGGGGCCGTCCACCAGATGCCGCTCAACGCCGCGCCGAACGCCATCCACGGCACCGCCCGCGACGGCGCCTGGAAGGTCGCGCGGCGCACGGCGGACGGCGTCGCGCTGACGTACGAACTGGTGGAGCCCTGGCCCTACGCCGGCCGCGTCACCCAGGAGATCGCGCTGACCGAGGACACCCTGACGATCCAGCTGGCGGTCGAGACCTGGGACTCGTCCTTCCCGGCGCAGCTCGGCTGGCACCCCTGGTTCAACCGCAACCTGGGCGGCCAGGACGGCCAGGACGTGCGGGTCGCCTTCGACCCCGCCTGGCAGGAGGAGCGCGGCGACGACCATCTGCCGACCGGCAACCGCATCGGGCCCGAGCCCGGCCCCTGGGACGACTGCTTCGGCATGCCCGGCGGCGTCGACGTCACCCTCACCTGGCCCGGGCAGCTCGCGCTGAAGGTGACCAGCCCCGAGGAGTGGGTCGTCGTCTACGACGAGCAGGAGGCGGCCGTGTGCGTGGAGCCGCAGACCGGCCCGCCGGACGGTCTGAACACCCTCCCGCGCCTGGTCACGATGCTGGAGCCGCTGGAGGCCACCACGACCTGGTCCTGGACCCGCCTCTAAGCTGAGGGGCATGACGGACGTGGATGTACGCGGCGCGCTGCTGCAGCAGATCAAGGACAAGGCCGTGGTGCACGGCAAGGTGACCCTGTCGTCGGGTCTGGAGGCGGACTACTACGTCGACCTCCGCCGCGTCACCCTCGACGGGGAGGCCGCTCCGCTGGTCGGGCAGGTGCTGCTCGACCTGACCGACGGCCTGGAGTTCGACGCCGTCGGCGGGCTGACCATGGGCGCCGACCCGGTCGCCGCGAGCATGCTGCACGCGGCCGCCGCGCGCGGGCGCAGGCTGGACGCCTTCGTCGTGCGCAAGGCGGCGAAGGCGCACGGGCTGCAGCGCCGGGTCGAGGGTCCGGAGATCGCCGGCCGGCGGGTGCTGGTCGTCGAGGACACCTCCACCACCGGCGGCTCGCCGCTGGCCGCCGTCGAGGCCGTGCGCGAGGCGGGCGCCGAGGTGGTGGCCGTGGCGACCATCGTGGACCGGGCCACCGGCGCCGACCAGAAGATCCGCGAGGGCGCGGGGGTGCCCTACCTGTTCGCCTTCTCGAAGGATGAACTGGGACTGGACTGACCGGCCGCTTTGACCTGGACTTGGGCAGCGCGTGGAGTAACGGCGCATGTCTGGAAAGATGGGGACGACGATGACGTCGCACCCCAAGGTCTAGGTCAGGGCCGTAGCACGCGCCAGATCGCCAACCCGCAGATACCAAGGAGCGGACAGATGCCCATCGCAACCCCCGAGGTCTACAACGAGATGCTCGACCGGGCGAAGGCAGGCAAGTTCGCCTACCCGGCCATCAACGTCACCTCGACCCAGACCCTGCACGCGGCTCTGCGCGGCTTCGCCGAGGCGGAGAGCGACGGTATCGTCCAGATCTCCACGGGTGGCGCCGAGTTCCTGGGCGGCCAGTACAGCAAGGACATGGTGACGGGCTCCGTGGCCCTCGCCGAGTTCGCGCACATCGTCGCCGAGAAGTACCCGGTCACCGTCGCCCTGCACACCGACCACTGCCCGAAGGACAAGCTCGACGGGTATGTGCGTCCGCTGCTCGCGGTCTCCGAGGAGCGCGTGAAGGCCGGCCGCAACCCGCTGTTCCAGTCGCACATGTGGGACGGCTCCGCCGAGACCCTCGCCGACAACCTCGCGATCGGGCAGGAGCTGCTCGCCCGCGCGGTCGCCGCGAAGATCATCCTCGAGGTGGAGATCACCCCGACCGGCGGCGAGGAGGACGGCGTCTCGCACGAGATCAACGACTCCCTCTACACCACGGTCGACGACGCGATCCGCACGGTCGAGGCGCTCGGCCTCGGCGAGAAGGGCCGCTACCTGCTGGCCGCGTCCTTCGGCAACGTCCACGGCGTGTACAAGCCGGGCAACGTCGTCCTGCGCCCCGACCTCCTCAAGGAGCTCAACGAGGGCATCGCCGCCAAGTACGGCAAGCCGGCCGGCTCGCAGCCGTTCGACTTCGTCTTCCACGGCGGCTCCGGCTCCACGGCCGAGGAGATCGCGACCGCGCTGGACAACGGCGTCGTCAAGATGAACCTCGACACGGACACCCAGTACGCCTTCACTCGTCCCGTCGCCGACCACATGTTCAAGAACTACGACGGCGTCCTGAAGGTCGACGGCGAGGTCGGCTCCAAGAAGACCTACGACCCGCGGACCTGGGGCAAGCTGGCCGAGGCGGGCATGGCCGCGCGCGTCGTCGAGGCCACGCAGCACCTGCGCTCGGCGGGCCAGAAGATCAAGTAGCCCGGTGGTCGTGCCGTAGTCGTGCCGTAGTCGCTTTTGCGGTGAGCCCGGCGTCCGTCTGTCGACGGCGTCGGGCTCGCTGTATACCTGGGGTCATGGCGGACATCCGGATGGCCTCGGCCCAGGGCAGATGGATTCTGCTCACCACCGTGCTCGGCTCCAGCATGGTTCTGCTCGACTCGACGGTCGTCAACGTGGCGCTGCCGCGCATCGGCCGTGACCTGGACGCGGACCTGGCCGTGCTCCAGTGGACGGTCAACGCGTACATGCTGACGCTGGCCGGGCTGATCCTGCTCGGCGGCTCCCTCGGCGACCGCTACGGGCGCCGCAAGGTCTTCGTGATCGGCGTGGTGTGGTTCGCCGCCGCCTCCCTGCTGTGCGGGCTCGCGCCGAACGCGGGGGTGCTGATCGCGGCCCGCGCCCTCCAGGGCATCGGGGGCGCGCTGCTGACCCCCGGCTCGTTGGCGCTGATCCAGGCCTCCTTCCACCCCGACGACCGCTCGCGGGCCGTCGGCCTGTGGTCGGGTTTCGGCGGCATCGGAGCCGCGGTCGGCCCCTTCCTCGGCGGCTGGCTGGTGGACGGGCCGGGCTGGCGGTGGGTGTTCCTGCTGAACGTGCCGCTGGCGGCGGTGTGCGTGCCGGTCGCGCTGCGGCACGTCCCGGAGTCGCGGGACAAGCTGACGCACGGCCGCTTCGACGTCCTGGGCGCGGCGCTGGGCGCGCTGGCGCTCGCGCTCGTCACCTACGCGCTGATCGAGGCCCCGGGCGGGTCGGTCCTGGTCGCGCCCGCGGCCGTCGCGGGGATCGTGGCCGGGGTGGCCTTCGTGATGGTGGAGCGGCGGCGGCCGGACCCCATGATGCCGCCGGACATCTTCGCCTCCCGCCAGTTCACGGCCGTCAACCTGGTCACGCTGTGCGTGTACGCGGCCCTCGGCGGGTTCTTCTTCCTCGCGGCCCTCCAGCTCCAGGTGGTGTCCGGCTGGTCGGCGCTGGCCGCCGGCACGGCGCTGCTGCCGACGACCGTGCTGATGCTGCTGCTGTCGGCCCGCTCCGGCGAGCTCGCGGAGCACATCGGCCCGCGCATCCCGCTGACCGTCGGACCGCTGCTGTGCGCCGCCGGCATGCTGCTGATGCTGCGGGTCGGTCCCGACGCCTCCTACTTCGCCGATGTGCTGCCCGCCGTGCTGGTCCTCGGCTTCGGCCTGGTCACCCTGGTCGCCCCGCTGACCGCGACCGTCCTGGCCTCGGTGGACGTCGGCCGGGCCGGCCTGGCCAGCGGCATCAACAACGCGGCGGCGCGGGCGGCCGGCTTGGTCGCGGTGGCCGCGCTGCCGCTGCTCACCGGCATGGGCCCGGAGGCGTACCGCTCGGCGACCGCCTTCGACGACGCGTTCCAGCAGGCGATGGGATGGTGCGCCGGGCTGCTGGTGGTCGGTGCCGTGGTGGCCTTTGCGACGGTTCGTCGTCCGGCGCCGGACTGTACGCATCCGGAGTGCCTGCGGCACGGCAGTGTGCTGGCGCCTCCGCTGGAGGGCGAACAGGCGCACAAGCGCCTGGGCTAGCGCGCGTGGAACGGCGGGCGCTGGGGTGAGGTGCGCCGGGCTGCCGGCCGCCGGTGCTGTGGTGGCCTTTGCGACGGTTCGTCGTCCGGCGCCGGACTGTACGCATCCGGAGTGCCTGCGGCACGGCAGTGTGCTGGCGCCTCCGCTGGAGGGCGAACAGGCGCACAAGCGCCTGGGCTAGCGCGCGTGGAACGGCGGGCGGTGGGGTGGGGTGCGCCGGGCTGCCGGCGGTCGGCCGGCGCGCGTGGAACGGCGGGCGGGCGGTGGCGCAGACTGGACCCATGTCCATTCACGAAAACCTCCTCGGGGGCCCGCCCCCGACCCACCTCCCCGACGACCCCGAGCCGCGCGAGCTCCTGGCGAGCGGCACCGCGCCCGCCGACGTCGCCGCGAAGTACCCGACGTCCTCCCTGGCCTGGGCCCAGCTCGCCGACGACGCGTTCGAGCGGGGCAGCGTGGTGGAGTCGTACGCCTACGCCCGTACGGGCTACCACCGCGGCCTGGACAGCCTGCGCCGGGGCGGCTGGAAGGGCCACGGCCCGGTGCCCTGGGAGCACGAGCCGAACCGCGGCTTCCTGCGCGCCCTGCACGGCCTCGCCCGCGCCGCGCAGGCGATCGGCGAGCAGGCCGAGTACGAGCGCTGCACGCAGTTCCTGAAGGACTCCTCGCCCACGGCCGCCCAGACCCTGGGCTAGACCCGGGTCGGCCCGTAAGGGTGGTGCGGATGGCCCGTCCGGTCCTGGTGTGACCGGACGGGCCTTGCGTTTTCGGTGTCCGATTGCGCAGGATGCCGGTGGGGACCGGGGCCCCCGTGTCGGTAACGGCAGGGGCGGACCGCTACCCGGAGTACATAACAGGAGACAGCGATGTCCCAGCAGGCTCAGCCTCACGAGGCTTCGGAGCCCGAGACTCCGCATCTCGACTTCGCCGGCACGACGCCTTACGAGGACTACGTCAGAGCAGACGTGCTCACCCACCTCCAGCACACCCTCTCCGACGACCCCGGAGAGATGGTCTTCCTGGTCACGACCCAGGTCATGGAGCTGTGGTTCACCGTCATCGTGCACGAATGGGAGACCGCCGCGCAGGCCCTGCGCGAGGACCGGGTCCCGGTGGCGATCGACGCGCTGAAGCGTTCCGTCCGCGAGCTGGAGGCGCTCAACGCCTCCTGGAGGCCGCTCGGGCAGCTGACCCCGGGCCAGTTCAACTCCTACCGCTCCGCGCTCGGCGAGGGCTCCGGCTTCCAGTCGGCGATGTACCGGCGCATGGAGTTCCTGCTCGGCGAGAAGTCCGCGTCCATGCTGGTCCCGCACCGCGGCGCGCCCCGCGTCCACGCGGAGCTGGAGAAGGCGCTGCACGAGCCGAGCCTGTACGACGAGGTGCTGGGCCTGCTGGCCCGCCGCGGCCACCCGATCCCCGCCGCCGTCCTGGAACGCGACGTCTCGCAGCGCTACGAGCCCTCGGCGGACGTCGAGTCGGTGTGGACGGCCGTGTACTCGGCGGACGCCTCCGACGACATCGCGCGCCTCGGCGAGGCGTTGACGGACGTCGCCGAACTGGTCTGGCGCTGGCGCAACGACCACCTCGTGGCCACCCGCCGCGCGATGGGCGCCAAGGCGGGCACGGGCGGCTCGGCCGGCGTGGCCTGGCTGGAGAAGCGCGCGCAGAAGAACGTGTTCCCCGAGCTGTGGACGGCGAGGTCCCATGTCTGACCTCACCGACCTCACCGACCTCACCGGCAAGGCCACCGCGGCGAAGGAACTGGACGCCGCCGACGAACTGGCCGGCCTGCGGGCCCGGTTCGTGCTCGACGACGGCGTCTACCTCGACGGCAACTCGCTGGGCGCGCTGCCCGCCGCCGTCCCCGACCGGGTGGCGGACGTCGTCCGCCGCCAGTGGGGCGAGCTGCGCATCCGCTCCTGGGACGAGAGCGGCTGGTGGACCGCCCCCGAGCGGATCGGCGACCGGATCGCCCCGCTGGTGGGCGCGGCGGCCGGCCAGATCGTGGTCGGCGACTCGACCAGCGTCAACGTCTTCAAGGCCCTCGTGGGCGCGGTGCGGATCGCCGCGGACGGCGACGGTGGCGGCGGCCGGGACGAGATCCTCGTCGACGCGACGACCTTCCCCACGGACGGCTACATCGCCGGGTCCGCGGCCCGGCTGACCGGCTGCACGCTGCGCCCGGTGGCGCCCGGCGAGGTGCCGGCCGCGCTGTCGGAACGGACGGCCGCCGTGCTGCTCAACCACGTCGACTACCGCACCGGGCGGCTGCACGACCTGCCCTCGCTCACCGCCGCCGTGCACGCGGCGGGCGCGGTCGCCGTCTGGGACCTGTGCCACAGCGCGGGCGCCCTGCCGGTGGGCCTCGACGAGCACGGCGTCGACCTCGCGGTCGGCTGCACCTACAAGTACCTGAACGGCGGCCCGGGCTCACCGGCGTATCTGTATGTGCGCCAGGGGCTGCAGGACCGCTTCGACTCCCCGCTGCCCGGCTGGAACTCGCACGCCGAGCCCTTCGGCATGCGGGAGGCGTACGAGCCGGCGCGGGGCGCCCTGCGCGGTCGGGTCGGCACCCCGGACATCCTGTCGATGCTCGCCCTGGAGGCGGCGCTCGAGGTCTGGGACGGCGTCCCGGTCGAGGCGGTCCGGGCGAAGTCGTTGGCCCTTACGGACTTCTTCCTGGAGTGCGTGGGCGCGTACGTCCCCGAGGGACGGGTCGAGTCGCTGACTCCGGTGCGTCACGAGGAGCGCGGCAGCCAGGTGGCGCTGCGCTGCGAGGACGCCGGCGACGTCATGAAGCGGCTGATCGAGCGCGGGATCGTCGGTGACTTCCGCCACCCGGACGTCCTGCGCTTCGGCTTCACCCCGCTGTACGTCGGGTTCGCGGAGGTGGAGCGGGCGGCCCGGGTACTGGCGGAGGTGCTGGCGTAGGTGCTGGCGTAGGACCTGGCGGTGCGGACCCGGTGCGGGACTCGTGCCGGGCCTGGTTCGGGGCCCGGTGCGGGGGCTGGGTCAGGGTCCGGTGCGGGGCCTGGTGCGGGGCTGGGTCAGGGTCCGGTGCCGGCCTGTTTCAGGGTCCGGTGCCGGCCTGTCGCAGGGCAGTCGCGGGCAGGTGTGGGCAGGTGTGGGGCTGCCGGGTTCGCCCGGTAGTTCACCCGGCAGAACCGTTTTTCCCCTCACCGAGCGTGATATCCGCGTGTCCGCGCACGTCACGGGCCTGATACCGTCCCGGCCAACGGCCTGATTCTCTCCTGGTCCGCCAAATCTGTTTCGCCGCTGAGAGGTTGGAGCATGCCGGACGACGTTGTCGCAGCCCGGGCCGTCGCCGAGGAAGAGTCGGCCTTCGGGCATCCGCCCGTCGACCCAGACGTCACCGCGGCGTACGGAGACCACCCCGACCAGGTGATCGACTTCTACGTTCCGCGAGTGGAGGTGGGTCCGGGCGGTCCCGTCCCGCTCGTGGTCGTGCTGCACGGCGGGGCCTGGCGGGCGCCGTACGACCGGCGGCACGTCACGCCGTTCGCGGAGTACCTGGCGGGGCGGGGGTTCGCCGTGGCCAACGTGGAGTACCGGCGCGGCGCCGAGAGCCCGGCCTCGGAGGGGACGTCCCCGGTCGCGGGCCGCTGGCCCGACACCTTCGACGACGTCGCCGCGGCCCTCGACGCGCTTCCCGCCCTCGCCCGGGAGGCCGTGCCGCAGGCCGACGCGCGCCGCACGGTGCTCGTCGGCCACTCGGCCGGCGGCCACCTGGCCCTGTGGGCGGCGGCCCGGCATGTACTGCCCGCCGACGCACCCTGGCGCACCGGCGGTCCCGTCCCGCTGCGGGGCGTCGTCGCGCTCGCCCCGATCGCCGACTTCGCGGTCGCCGAGAAGCTGGACGTGTGCGGCGGGGCGTCCCGCCAACTCCTGGGCGGGGAGGAGCAGTTCGACGAGCGACGGCCGTACGCCGACCCCGCGCTCCTGCTGCCGACCGGCATCGCGACGACGCTGGTCCAGGGCCGCAGCGACTTGGTCGTCCCGCAGGCCGTCGCCGAGGCGTACGCGGACGCGGCGGCCAAGGCGGGCGAGGTGGTGGGCCTGACCCTCCTGGAGGACGTCGGCCACTTCCCGCTGATCGACCCGGCGGCGGACGCGTGCGCGGTGGTCGCCGAGGAGATTGCGCAGCTGGCGTGGTGAGGCTGGTCATTGGGTAGCCCCCTGCTGGGGGCCCGTGCCTCCCGTAGGTGTGCGGACCTGTCGTACCCGTAATACCTGAGAGCTACGTCGCAGAAGAGCTCCCAGGCGGGACGCGAACGACGAGCGCCGATCCGTAACTTCCAAGCCAGAAACGCCCGATGGCCGGGCGAACGGGCGGGGGAGTGGCGGGATGGCGGAGCTTCGTTTTCGCGGGCGATGGCGCGGCGATGGGGGAACGTCCAGGGCACGGCGCTTTCGCGTGCGGTGGGGTGGCGAGGGGGTAACGCCTCGGGCGTGGCGCATTCGCGTGCAGCGGGGCGGCCGAGGGGGAACGTCCAGGGCACGGCGCTTTCGCGTGCGGTGGGGTGGCGAGGGGGCGACGCCTCGGGCGCGGCGCATTCGCGTGCAGCGGGGCGGCCGAGGGGGAACGTCCCCGGCACGGCGTTGGTTCCGCGCTCTGCTGGCCGTCCTCATCACCGCCGCGGTCGTCGTCCCGCTCACGGCTGCCGCGGCCGGTCCGCAGATCCCGGCCCCGGCGCCTGCCGACCTCGCCCCGGTGACGGCCGCGACGCTGGAGAAGGCGTACGCCGCCAACCGGGCCAACGCCGCACTGGCCGCCCGGATGGCCGCCGCCCACGGCGACCGCCACCGCGCCGCCGCCGACGAGGGGTTCGCGTCCCCGTCCCGCACTCTGCTCGCCTTCGACGCGCGTGGCCAAGGGCGCGCGACCGAGGTGTTCGGGGACCTCACCCACGCCGACCGCGTCGCGATCCTGATACCGGGCTCCGACACCTCACTGGACACCTACGCCCGCTTCAGAGCGGGAGCGGCCGCGCTGTACGAGCGACTTGAGGAGGAGTCGGGCGCGCGGGGGGAGTCCGACACGGTTCGGGAGTCGGGTACGGGTCGGGCGTCGGGCACGGTTCGGGAGTCAGGTGCGGGCCAGGAGTCGGGCACGCGCCGGGCTTCGGGTGCGCGCACGGCCGTTGTCGCGTGGTTCGGCTACACCACGCCGGGCACGGTCAGCGCGACGGTGATCACGCCGGCCCGCGCCGACGAAGCGGCCCCCGAGCTGCGGGAGTTCCTGCGCGGGCTGCGCACCCTCACCGGCCCGGACACCCAGGTCTCCCTCCTCTGCCACTCGTACGGCACGGTCGTGTGCGGCCGGGCGGCCCCCGGCCTGGACGTCTCCGACCTCGTGCTGCTCGGCAGCCCCGGCACGGGCGTGGACACCGCGGCAGACCTGCGCACCCGCGCGCGGGTCTGGGCGGCCCGGGGCGCCGACGACTGGGTGGCGGACGTCCCGCACGTCAGCGTCGACCTGTTCGGCACGACGGTCGGCCTCGGTGCCGACCCGATGTCCGCGTCGTTCGGCGCCCATGTCTTCGCGGCGGGCGCCGGCGGCCACAGCGACTACTTCCGGCCGGGCTCGGCCGCGCTGGCCAACATCGCCCGGATCGTCCTCGGCGAGACCTCGGAGGTCACCGATGCGTGAGACACATCAGGCACGCCGACTGCCCGGGACACGGCGGGCGGCGGCCCGCATCGACGCCGCGACGCCCCCGCAGCGCGACCGCGCCGTCGACGCCCTGCGCGCCTTCGCGATCCTCGGCGTGGTGCTGGGCCACTGGCTGGTGACCGCCCTGGTCGCCGACGGCGGCACCCTGCGCGCCGCGAGCCCGCTCGGTCCGATGCCCTGGCTGGCGCCGGTCTCCTGGGTGTTCCAGACCCTCGCCGTGTTCTTCATGGTGGGCGGCCATGTGGCGACCCGGAGCCTCGCCTCGACCCGCGCGCGCGGCGGAACCTACCGGGACTGGCTACGGGCACGCCTGGCCCGGCTGTTCAAGCCGGTCATGGCCGTCCTGGCGGTGTGGACGGCGGCCGGGCTGGGGCTGCTGCTCGGCGGCGCGTCCTTCGTCACCCTGCACACCGTGGTCAAGCTCGCGCTGTCCCCGCTGTGGTTCCTGCTGGTCTTCGCCGCGTTGACGGCGGCGACCCCGCTGCTGGCCCGGCTCAACCCACTGTGGCCGCTGGCCGTCGTCCTCCACGTGGACGTGGTGCGCTTCGGCCTGGGCGGCCCGGACGGGCTCGGCTGGGTGAACCTGGCGGCGGGCTGGCTGGTGCCGTACACCCTGGGCGCGGCCTGGACCCGCGGCGAACTGGAGCGTCCTCGGGCGGGCCGGACACTGCTGGTCGGCGGCGCGGCGATGACGGCCCTGCTGGTCGGCTTCGCCGGCTACCCGGCGTCGATGGTGGGCGTGCCCGGCGCGGCGGTGTCCAACCTGAACCCGCCGACCCTGGCCGCCGTCACCTTCGGACTCGCCCAGTGCGGACTGGCCCTGCTGCTGCGCGACCGACTGCGCCGGGCCATGGCCCGCCCTGTGGTCTGGGCGGGAGTGGCGCTGGTCAACCTCTCCGCGATGACCGTGTTCCTCTGGCATCAGACGGCGATGATGGCGACCACCGCGACGGGCCTCCTGGCCGGCCGGCTGCCCGGCCTGCACACCGTCCCCGACGGGCTGGACTGGGTGGCGGTCAGGCTGCTGTGGCTGCCGGTCTTCGCGCTGGTGCTGGGGGTGTGCTGGGCGGCGTTCCACTCCTACGAGCGGGGGCAGGATCGGGGGGCACGCCGTGCCGACGGCCGGGGGTCCCGGGTGATCCGCGTCCACCACCGTTCCGGCCGGCCGGAGACGAAGGCGGCGCGCAGTGCCTAGGGTTGAGCCCGTGACCGGCGAGGAGAGCTCCGCTGAGGGCCGCACCCCGCTCGACGGCGCGGCGCTCGCCCCCACCGGCGGCGCGGCCCGCCGCAAAGCCTTCGCCCGGCGTGGACGCCGCTGGCTGCGGGTGCTCGGGTACGTGGTGGTGTGCTGTAGCGCCCTCGGTATCGCGCTGGCCGGCACGGACCAGCTGGATCGCTACGGCCTGGGCGTGGAACTCGGTGTGCTGACCGGATTCGCGCAAGGCGTGGCCGTCGTCCTCGCGCTGCGGCGGCCGGTGCCCGCGTGGGCGTTGTCCCTGGCCGGAGTCGTCGTCGCCGCGGTGGCCGCGCGACCGGCCCTGGTGGGTCACCCGTGGCCGGGACCGGACTGGCCCTGGACCGTTCCCCAGATCCTGGCCCACACCCTCGTGCTCCTGCTCATGGCGCTGCGGGTGCGTACCCGGGTCTCCTTGGCGGCACTGACGGCCACCGCCGTGACGACCTGGGTGATCCAGGGCCTCGTCGGCGGCGCGACGTACACCTCCACGGGGGTCACGGCAGTCGCGATCTTCGGGGCCGTCGTCCTCCTGGGCACGGCCTTCCGCGGCCTCGGCGAGGCCCGCACCCAGCTCGTCGAACAGGAGACGATCACCGCGGAGGAACGCGCCCGCCGCACCGTGCTGGAGGAGCGCAACCGGATCGCCCGCGAGCTGCACGACGTGGTCGCCCACCACATGTCGGTGATCTCCATCCAGGCGCAGGTCGCCCCGCACCTGGTGGAGAACCCGTCCGAGGAACTCAAGGAGAACCTCGCCGGCATCCGGCAGAACGCCCTCGACGCGCTCGCCGAACTGCGCCGGGTGCTCGGTGTCCTGCGCTCGGAGAACCCCGACGACCCCTACGGCCTCGGCGCGGCCGGCGCCGGTACCGCCCCGGACGCCCCGCAGCCCACGCTCGACCGACTCGACGCCCTGATGGAGAACACCCGCGCCGCGGGACTGGACGTGGTCGCGGTCGTCGAGGGCGAGGCGCCCGTGTACCCGCCGGGCGTGCAGCTGTCGGCGTACCGGATAGTCCAGGAGGCGCTGAGCAACGCCCTGCGGCACGCGCCGGGTTCCCGGGTGCGCGTCGAGGTCACCCACGACCCTCGGGGTCTGCATCTGGAGGTCATCAACTCCCGCCCGAGCGTGCCCGTACGGCCTTCCCCGGGAGCGGGACACGGTCTGCTCGGCATGCGGGAGCGGGCGGTGATGCTGGGCGGCCACGTCAACGCGTACCCGACCCTGCACGGCGGCTTCGCCGTCACGGCGTTCCTGCCGAGGGACGGCACGGCGCCGCTTCCCGACGACTCCGACGACTCCGACGACCTCGGAACGCCGGAGGGCCTGGAACTCCTCTTCCCGGACGGCCCCGACGGCCCCGGTGGCCCGCACGGCCCCGAAGATCCGCACGGCCCCGACGGCCCGGACGACCCGACCCGGCCGTCCCCGACTCGCGAAGGAAACCGATGACGACCGGCGGCACCATCCGCGTACTGATCGCCGACGACCAGCAGATGGTCCGGCAGGGCTTCACCGTGCTCCTCAACGCCCACCCCGGCATCGAGGTGATCGGGGATGCGGTGGACGGCCGGGACGCGATCGCGAAGGTCGCCGAACTCACCCCGGACGTCGTCCTGATGGACATCCGCATGCCCGAGCTCGGCGGCATCGACGCCACGCACCGCATCACCCTCGACCACCCCCACATCAAGGTGCTGGTGCTCACCACCTTCGACCTCGACGAGTACGTGTACGACGCGCTGCGGGCCGGTGCGTCCGGGTTCCTGCTGAAGGACGCCTCCGCGGACCAGCTGGCCGAGGCGGTCCGGGTGGTCGCGGCCGGCGACGCCCTGCTCGCCCCCGGCATCACCCGCAAGCTGATCGCCGAGTTCTCCCGTCTCGACGGCAAGCCCAGAGCTCCGCTGAAGGAACGGGTCGGCGACCTCACGGAACGCGAGACGGAGGTGCTCACCCTCATCGCCCAGGGGCTGTCCAACACGGAGATCGCGAGCCACCTCTTCGTCGCCGAGCAGACCGTGAAGACGCATGTGGGCCGCATCCTGGTGAAACTGGGCCTGCGGGACCGCACCCAGGCGGCGGTGTTCGCCTACGAGTCGGGGCTGGTGAGACCGGCCGGGTACTGAAGGGCGCGGTACCGAGGGTCGGGGCACCTAGGGTCGCGGTACCGAGCTGCACCGCTCCGGCGGTCCCCTGTCGAACCCGTAGTACTTGAGAGGGACGGACAGGAACCCCTCTCACTGGTGACGACCGCGACCCCCGGCTACGCCTACCGTTTTGAACGTGACCGAGACGACGCAGACGCACACCGCACACCCGGATGAGCCGGACGACTCCTTCGAGGCCTATCGGCCGCGCAGCCCGGAGTTCCGGGCGGCCGTGGAAGCCCTGCGCGGCCTGCGACAGGACCTGATCCACGACGCCTTCGCCTACCGCCCGCTGCCCCGCAAGGAGCCCACCGGCCCCGTCCTGGGCCGGCTGAAGGGCCGCAGGCGGGAGTACGCGACCTGGTACCGGCACGCGGTGGTCGGGGCGGGCGGCGTCCTGGCGATGATGATCGCCTCGGCAGACAACGGCGGAGGGAGTCTGGGCGCTGTACTCGGCCTGCTGGCCCTGGTGCCGGTGCTGATGACGTTGGTGCGGCCGATCGGCGCGTTCTGGCTGTCCCTCGCCTCGACCACGGCGGTGGCCCTGGTCGGTTCGACCTACGGCGACTGGCCCTGGCTCCCGGGCAGTTTCGCCTCCCATCTGATCGTCCTGACGGTCGTGGCGATACGCACCCGTCCCCGCACGGCGGCGTGGATGTGGCTGATGACGGCGGCCTACGGCTTCGTCGCCGAGACGGCCTTCGGGTGGGACCACTACGCCACGAACACCGCGCCCATGCTCGTCTTCTCCGCGATCATCCTGCTCACCATCACGGTCTGGCACATCCGTCGGCAGGCCGAGGAGAAGGTGACGGCCCAGGAGACGGTGACGGCGCACGAGCGGTCCCGACGCACCCTGCTGGAGGAGCGCACCACGATCGCCCGCGAGCTGCACGACGTGGTCGCGCACCACATGTCGGTGGTCGCCATCCAGGCGGAGGCCGCCCCCTACCGGGTGGAGAACCCGCCGCCGGAACTGGAGAAGGCCTTCGCGACCATCCGGGAGAACGCGGTGGCGGCCCTCACGGAGCTGCGCCGGGTCCTGGGCGTGGTCCGTGCCGAGGACTACGAGGTCCCGGACGCCCCGCAGCCCACGCTCGCCGAGCTGGACGGGCTGCTCGCCAACGTGCGGGAGGCCGGCCTGGACGTGGAGAAGGGGGTCACCGGCGCGGTGCGCGAACTGCCGCAGGGCGTGGAGCTGTCGGCCTACCGAATAGTCCAGGAGGCGCTGAGCAACACGCTCCGCCACGCGCCCGGGGCGAGCGCGCGAGTGGAGATCGGGTACGTCCTCGGCGGTCTGGGCCTGCGCATAGTCAACGGCGCCCCGCCCAACCCGACCCTGATCAAGCCCTCACCCGGCGCCGGCCACGGCATCACCGGAATGCGGGAACGGGTCACGATGCTGAACGGCGAGATGACGGCGGAACCGACACGGGAGGGGGGCTACGAGGTGACGGTGTTCCTGCCGGTCCCGATGGCCGCCGAGCCCTCCACGAGCCCGTCCGCTCCCGTGCGTGCTGCCGAAGAGGGTGGGGCATGACGATCAAGGTACTGATCGCCGACGACCAGATGATGGTGCGCGAGGGCTTCTCGGTCCTGCTGAACGCGATGCCGGACATCGAGGTCGTGGGCGAGGCGGTCAACGGCCGGGAGGCGGTGAACCGGGTCCGCGAACTGACCCCCGACGTCGTCCTGATGGACATCCGTATGCCGGAGCTGAACGGCATCGAGGCGACCAGGGAGATCGTGGCGGCGGACGGCACGGCGAAGGTGCTGGTGCTCACCACGTTCGACCTGGACGAATACGTCTACCAGGCGCTGCGCGCGGGAGCCTCGGGGTTCCTGCTGAAGGACGCCTCGGCCCGCCAACTGGCTGACGGGGTACGCGTGGTGGCGGCGGGCGAGGCTCTGTTGGCGCCTTCCGTCACAAAGCGTCTGATCACGGAGTTCTCCAAGCTGACGGACACCCCGAGCCTGTCCCGCACGGCCGCCCAGGCGTCCTACGGCGACCTGACCGAACGGGAGACGGAGGTACTGGTCCTGATCGCCCACGGCCTGTCGAACGCGGAGATAGCCGAGCGGCTGGTGGTGGCGGAGTCGACCATCAAGACCCATGTGAGCCGGATCCTGGTGAAACTGGGCCTGCGGGACCGCACCCAGGCAGCGGTATTCGCCTACGAGGCACGGCTGGTGACCCCGGGCTGACCCCGACTGCCCGACTGCCCGACTGCCCGACTGCCCGGCCGTCCGACTGCCCGTCCATCCGCCCGCCCGGCCGAGCGCGGCCAGGCCGACCTGCGCGTGGGTCGTCGGCGGAAAGGCGGAAATGGGTCGTCGGCGGAAAGGCGGAAAGCGGAAACCGACTGTTCTCCGGCCACGTCCTTGTCTCTGATCGGATCCGATGCGGGCCGCCGACGTGCCGTCAGTGTCGGGCGGCGCCGGCTCGGAAGAGGGAGGAGCAGGGCATGAACCCGGTTCAGCAGATGGAATTCCACGCCTCGTGCGGGCACTTGATATCGGCTTCGGCAGACCGTGCCGGTCAGGACGTCCGTTGCCCGCACTGCCACCAGGTGGTCCGGGTGCCGCCGCCCGACGTTCCGTATGCCTCGCCCGTCCCCGCGCCGGCCGGTGCGGCGGATCCGGTCGCGCTGACCGCCCTCTATGTGATCGCGCTGGTCGGCGGTCTCATGGGTGCCGGGCTCGTCTACCTGGTGATGTTCGACGAGTTCTCGGAGTCCGAGCTGGTCACGATCACACCGGTGTGGTTCTTCCCGATCGTCTTCGGCCTGTACGGGTTCGTCTCCCAGCGGCTGCTGCGGCGCATCGCCACAGGGCGCGCGGGAACCCTCACCGAGGCGGCCGGCATGACGATCGATGTGGCCGGGCACTGGGCGGTTCTGGCGCTCTTCCCGTTCCTGGTGCTGAAGTGGCGCAGCTCCCTGCTGGTGTCGCTCGCGGCGGCGACCTTCTGGGCCGTACTGCTGTGGCTGTTCTTCGCGCTGATCTTCCCGACCCTCTGAGCCCTGTCTCGGGTGGGGTGGCCATCCGGCGGATCCGCCGGCGGCTCCACCGGCGTCTTCGGCGAGTGGGGTCCACATGTGGCGCAGCGGCATGGTGACCGGGCCGTCGGGCTGCTCGGCCTCGATGTCGCCGTCCAGGGGCCGCCGGCCGAGGCGTTCGCAGGACCCCCCTGGTCAGCACCCCGTGCGGCGGGCTAGCGTCCGTTCATGGCAGTAGTCGACGACCTCTCCTTCGATCCTTGGGATCCCGCGTTCGTGTCGGACCCGTACCCGGCGTACGCCGAGCTTCGGGCTCGGGGGCGGGTGATCTACTACGAGCCGACCGACCAGTGGCTCGTGCCACGGCATGCGGATGTCTCGGCGCTGTTGCGGGAGCGGCGGCTGGGGCGGACGTATCAGCACCGGTTCACGCACGAGGACTTCGGGCGGACTGCGCCGCCGGCCGAGCAGGAGCCGTTCCACACGCTCAACGATCACGGGATGCTCGACCTGGAGCCCCCGGACCACACCCGGATCCGGCGGCTGGTGTCGAAGGCGTTCACCCCGCGCACCGTGGAGCAGCTGAAGCCGTATGTGCGGCGGCTGGCCGGGGAGCTGGTGGACGGGCTGGTGGAGGCGGGCGGGGGCGATCTGCTGAGCGATGTCGCCGAGCCGCTGCCCGTCGCGGTCATCGCGGAGATGCTGGGGATCCCGGAGTCGGACCGGGCGCCGCTGCGGCCCTGGTCCGCGGACATCTGCGGGATGTACGAGCTGAACCCCGCCGAGGAGGTGGCGGCGCGGGCGGTGCGGGCGTCGGTGGAGTTCTCGGAGTATCTGCGGGAGCTGATCGCCGCGCGGCGCAAGGAGCCGGGGGAGGACCTGATCTCGGGTCTGATCGCCGCGCACGACGAGGGCGACCGGCTCACCGAGCAGGAGATGATCTCGACCTGTGTGCTGCTGCTGAACGCGGGTCACGAGGCGACGGTGAACGCCACGGTCAACGGCTGGCAGGCGCTGTTCCGCAACCCGGACCAGCTGGCGGCGCTGCGCGCCGACCGCACGCTGGTGCCGTCCGCCGTGGAGGAGCTGATGCGCTACGACACCCCGCTCCAGCTCTTCGAGCGGTGGGTGCTGGACGAGATCGAGATCGCCGGGACGACGATCCCGAGGGGGGCGGAGATCGCGCTGCTCTTCGGGTCGGCCAACCACGACGGGGAGGTCTTCCGGGACCCCGAGCGGCTCGACCTGACCCGTCAGGACAACCCGCACATCTCCTTCAGCGCGGGCATCCACTACTGCATCGGCGCGCCCCTGGCCCGGATCGAGCTGGCGGCCTCCATGACGGCGCTGCTGGAGAAGGCCCCGACCCTGGCGTTGGCGGCCGAGCCCCGGCGGAAGCCGAACTTCGTGATCCGGGGGCTGGAGGGCCTCAGCGTCACAGTTTGAACCGCCTGAACCGCCTGAACCGCCTGAGGCGTCGTTCGAGGCGTCATGTGTCGTCCCTCGCCCGTCTGCCGCCCAGCAGGCGGGCGAGGGATACGTAGGCGAGGGCCGGGAGGGCGGCTCCGGCGAGGAACACCAGCGGCAGTTGGGTGAACAGGACGGTGAGGTCCATGCCCTCGTTCTCGAAGCCGCGGCCCAGTCGGATCCGCGTGGGCCTCCGGGCGAGCCACACGGACGTGGCCGTCAACGCGCCCGCCATCGACAGCACACAGCCACCGCACGCCACCGCATTCCGATTCCGGTTCATGCTGTGGGAGACGAGTCCCGCCCGCACCCGGTTCGCTCACACACCCGCCCCCGTCACATCACGTCGTCACATCACGTCGTCACATCACGTCATCACGTCACGCCGTCGCAACCCGGCCAGCCCCGCCCCCACCAGCCCTGTGGCCACCAGCAGAAGGACCAGCACAGGTCCCCACTCCATCCCGCCGCCGGGCAGCTTCGGGAGGTGGCCGAAGGGGGAGAGGTCCAGGACCGCCTGCGGAGCGTTCAGCACGGGGCCGATCCAGCCGATCAGCAGCACGGCCCCGGCCACCGCCCAGGCCGCCGTCGCCGCCCGGGGGACGAGTCCGTGCAGCAGCACCGTCAGCCCGCCGACGACCCAGACGCCGGCCACCTGCACCAGACAGGCGCCCAGGATCGGGCCGACCTCCCGGCCGTAGCCGACGGCGAAACCCAGTCCGGCGAGCAGCATGATCAGCACGGATCCGCCGAAGGCGATCGCCAGATGCCCGGCGGCCCAGCGCAGTCGGCCCACGGCGTTCGCCAGCACCGGTTCCGCGCCCCCGGAGGCCTCCTCGCCGCGCAGCCGCAGGACGGAGGCGACGACGTAGAGCGCGGCGATCAGGCCGAGCATGCCGATCATCGAGGCGAGGAACGCGTCCGTCAGACCCGTCTGGCCGCCCATCCGCTCGAAGATCTCGCGGGCCCGGTCGTTGTCGCCGACCAGGTCGGCCGCGCCCGCCGTGAGGCCGCCGTAGACGACCCCCGCGAGGAAGAAGCCGATGCTCCAGCCCAGCACGCTGCCCTGCTGCAGCCGCCAGGCCAGGGCGAAGGCGCTGCCCAGCCGGCCGGTCGGCGGTCCCGGCCGGGTCGGCAGGAAGCTCAGCCCCAGATCCCGGCGGCCGGTCAGCGCGTAGGCCAGCGCGCCCTGCGCCGTGATCGCCGCCGCGAACAGCAGCAGCACCCACCATCGTTCGTCCGCGTACGGCCGCAGGTTCTCCAGCCAGCCGAGCGGGGACAGCCAGGTCAGCACGGAGGAGCCCCCGTCGCTCGACGAGTCGCCCGCCGCCCGGAGCACGAACGCGGCTCCCAGCGCGGCGGCCGTCAGACCCCGGGCCAGCCGTGCGCTCTCCGTGAGCTGTGCGACGACCGCCGCCATGGTGGCGAACAGCATTCCCACCCCGGCGAGGCCGAGGCCCAGGGCCAGCGCCCCGGCCGTCCCCTGTCCCGCCAGGCCCGCCGTGACCAGCAGCGCCAGCACGCCGTTCGCGACCCCGGCCGCCAGCAGGGCCGCCGTGAGGGAGGCGCGGCGCCCGACCATGCCGGACACGATCAGCTCGTGGCGGCCGCTCTCCTCCTCGTCCCGGGTGTGCCGTACGACGACCAGGAGGCCGGTGACGGCGGCGAGGAGGCCCGCGTAGACGCCGACGCGCCAGGCGGTGAGGGCGCCGAGGGAGTCGTCGAAGACGGGCCCGATCAGGGCGCGGAAGGAGGAGTTGGCGGCGACCTGGTGCAGCAGGTCGGCGCGCTCGGCCTCGGTGCTGTACAGGCCTTTGAGGGTGCCCGGAATGGAGATCACCATGAGGGTGTTCACCGCCACCCACATCGGGGTCGCGACCCGGTCGCGGCGGAGGTTGAAGCGCAGCAGCACTCCCGTGCCCACGAGGGACGTCATCATCACGCCTCCTGGTAGTGGCGCAGGAACAGTTCCTCCAGCGTGGGCGGCGTCGAGGTCAGCGACCGCACCCCCGACCCGGTCAACGACCGCAGCACGGCGTCGAGTTTGTCCGTGTCGACCTGGAGCCGGACGCGCCGGCCCCGTACGTCGAGGTCGTGGACGCCCGGCAGGTGCGCCAACCCGTTGGGAGCGCTCGCCAGTTCGGCCGTGACGCTGGTCCGGGTCAGGTGGCGCAGGTCGGCCAGCGAGCCCGTCTCCACGGTGCGGCCGTTGCGGACGATGCTGACGCGGTCGCACAGTTCCTCGACCTCGCTGAGGATGTGGGAGGACAGCAGGATTGTCCGGCCCCTGTCGCGTTCCTCCTCCACGCAGGTCTGGAAGACCTCCTCCATCAGGGGGTCCAGGCCCGAGGTCGGCTCGTCGAGGATGAGGAGGTCGACGTCCGAGGCGAACGCGGCGACCAGGGCGACCTTCTGCCGGTTGCCCTTGGAGTACGTGCGGCCCTTGTTCGTCGGGTCCAGCTCGAAGCGTTCGATGAGCGCGGCCCGGCGGGCCTTGTCCAGACCGCCGCGCAGTCGCCCGTACAGGTCGATGACCTCGCCGCCGGAGAGGTTGCGCCAGAGGGTCACGTCGCCCGGTACGTAGGCGATGCGGCGGTGGGCCTCGACCGCTTCGGTCCACGGGTCGCGGCCGAGGATCTGGGCGGCGCCCGAGTCGGCGCGCTGCAGGCCGAGCAGGATGCGGATGGTCGTGGACTTGCCGGCGCCGTTGGGGCCGAGGAATCCGTGCACCTCACCGGTCTCGACCTCCAGGTCGAGGCCGTCGAGTGCTTGGGTGCGGCCGAAGGACTTGTGCAGTCCGGACACCGTGATGGCCTTCGTCATGTTTCAGAACGTACGCTTCTTTCAGGAAATTGTGAAGTTAAGGAAGCGTATGAAGCTCAGATAGGATGGCACGCATGACGGAATCACCCGAGGTCGGCCGGGACACCGAGGAGGCAGGGCGCGACGCCGAGGCCCTGTCGAGGTTTGTCGAGGCGTTCGCGGCGCAGCTCGTGGAGGCCGGGATGCAGCGGATGGCGGCCCGCGTGTTCGCCGCGCTGCTCGCGTCCGACTCCGGGGCCATGACCTCCGCCGAACTCGGCGAACAACTCCAGGTCAGCCCGGCCGCGGTCTCCGGGGCGGTGCGCTATCTCTCGCAGGTGCACATGGTCTCGCGCGAGCGTGCACCCGGCTCGCGGCGCGAGCGCTACCGGGTGCACAGCGATCAGTGGTACGAGACGCTGACCAGTCGGGACGCCATCCTGAAGCGGTGGGGCCTGACCCTGCGAGAGGGCGTCGAAAGCCTTGGCACGGAGACTCCCGGCGGCCGGCGGCTCGCCGAGACGCTCGCCTTCTTCGAGTTCTTCGACGGCGAACTGAACCGGCTGATGGAACGCTGGCGGGAGCACCGCGACAAGACCTTCGGCCCCTGACGCGGGTCAGCGCTCCTTCGTCTCCTCCAGCACCGTCCGCCCCAGCAGCAGATACCGCTGCGGTGACCGTCGCTTGAGGTACTGGGCGTAGCCGAGGCCCGCCGCCGCGATCAGTGCGACGAGCCACGGGGTGGCCTTCAGGACCAGCGAGCCCGACTCCGGACCCGCCGCGACGGCCATGTTGGACACCAGCAGCGCCACCACGGCGAGCATCGCGACCCCGCCGAGGAGCGGTGCGGTGAAGGTCCGGAACCAGTGCCGGCTCTCGGGGTGGTGGGAGCGGAAGTACACCAGCACCGCGAACGAGCACACCGCCTGCACCACCAGGATCGCCATCGTGCCGAGGATCGCCAGCAGCACGTACGTCCCGGTGTACGGATCCTTGCCGGCCGCCCAGAACGCGCCGATCAGGACGGCCGAGATGACCGTCTGGACCAGGCCCGCGATGTGCGGGGAGCCGTGCCGGGCGTGGGTGCGGCCGATGGTGGTCTTCAGGGACGGCAGGACGCCCTCGCGGCCCAGGGCGTACATGTAGCGGGCGGCGCAGTTGTGGAAGGCCATGCCGCAGGCCAGCGACCCGGTGATCATCAGCCACTGCATGACGTCGACCGCCCAGTGACCGACGTACCGCTCGGTGGGGCCGAAGAACAGGCCCAGCGGGTCGTCGGTGGCGATCTTCACGGCGTCCGACTGGCCGGTGCCCGAGATGGCCATCCAGGAGACGAACACGTAGAAGACGCCGACGCCCAGGACCGAGATCATCGTCGCCTTGGGGATGATCTTCTTGGGGTTGCGGGACTCCTCGCCGTACATCGCCGTCGACTCGAAGCCGACCCACGACCAGAAGGCGAAGAACAGCCCGAGTCCGGCGCTGGTCCCCTTGAACGCGTTGACCGGGTTGACCGGGTCGAGGCTGAAGCCGTCCGGGCCGCCGCCGTGGATGGCGACCGAGATCGCCATCGCCGCGAGGACCGTCACCTCGGTCGCGAGCAGCACGACCAGCAGCTTCTCGGCGACGGACACACCGAACCAGGTGCCCGTCGCGTTGACGGCGAGCATCAGCACCGCGAACGCCCACCACGGGATGTCCAGGCCGGTCTGGTCCTGGAGGGTCGTGGTGGCGAACGACGAGAAGATGCCGATCAGCGCCGGCTCGAACACGACGTACGCGAAGGTCGCGAGCAGGCCCGACGCGAGGCCGACGGACCGGCCGAGACCGTAGGAGATGAAGCCGTAGAAGGCGCCCGTCGAGGTGATGTGCTTCGCCATCGAGGTGAAGCCGACGGAAAAGATCGCCAGGACGACCATTGCGACGAGGTAGCTCGCCGGGGCCCCGATGCCGTTGCCCGCCGACACCATGAAGGGCACGTTGCCCGTCATCGCGGTGATCGGCGCGGCCGTCGCGACGGCCATGAAGACCACGCCGAGCAAACCGATGGCGTTGGGTTTGAGCCGGTGAACGGTCTCGTCGCCGCCGGTCCTCGCCTCGGGGGCGACGTCCTCCTGCACTGCCATCGGGTGGCCCCTTCCGTTGCCGCCGCGCGCGCCGGATCGACGCCCTGATGCAGGAGGATGCTGTAGCCCCAATGAGTCGTTCAAGGGGCCGGACCGGTTAAATATTTGTCAACCAGACCTTTAGAACGCCCGGGCGACGGCGACGGCGACGGCCACGGCCACGGCCACGGAAGCGCAAGCGGCTACGGCTACGGCAACGGCTCAGCGAGGCATGGCGCGCTGCAGCTCCAGGACCTGTGCGCGCAGCCGGGCCGCCCGGCCCGGGTCCACGGACGACGGCACCTGCACGGCCATGAACCCGTCGAGCGAGGCGGGCCGCTCCGGCAGGCGCACATCGAGGCCGATCCGCGCGGCGAGCGCCAGCACCGTCGCGACGAAGCCGTCGGCCAGCGCGTTGACGATCGCATGACCGGTGTGGTTGTGCCGGTCCAGCAGAGCGTTCGCGAACGCCTCGAAGACGGGCACGTCGATCGGGCACTCGTCGTTGCGCATCGGCCCGAAGCCCGACGGAACGCCCACCCATTCCTCGTACACGCGCACATGCGCCAGGAACAGCTCGGACGCCCGTGTCGCCGGGTTCCACACCGACTCCCCGTCCACCTCGTAGTACTGGCTCATGACGGCCCCTCCCCGAACGACGATCACCGGCCGGGCAGCCTATGCGGGACGTGCCCCTGACAGGCCGGAATTTCCGCTCACCGCCCCGGCAGCATCAGCCCCAGCGCCCCCTCCCGCACCGTCCACGTCCGCCGCCGCACCGGCCCCGCGATCGCCGTGTCCGACCGGTAGCGGAAGTCCGCGCCCGAGACGGTCACCGTCCGCCCCCGGGCCTGAAGGGGAGCCGCCTCCGCGCCCAGGGACAGCGGCCGCACCTCGACGGCCGCGGTGCCGGACGCGCCCGTGCCCGGGATCACCGACACCGCCTCCACCGGCTGGTCGAGATCGATCAGCGTCACGCCGTCGACCTCGATCCGCAGCCGCGCGGGCCCGGTCGGGGCGGGGACGGGGGAGATCCGGGACGGCCGCGCGGGCACCAGGGTCCGCACCAGCGACTGGCACGTCCGCAGCCAGAGCCGGCCGCCGGCCTCCGCCCCGTCCACCCCGTTCGCCTCGTCCCGCGCGTCCTGCGGGTCCTGCGGGGCGAGCGGCACGGGCGGGATCCGGAGCGCGCCCAGCACCACCCCGTCGCTGTCGTCCACCAGGACGTCCAGCCGGCGCTCGGCGCCGTCCAGGACCGCACGGGCCGCCGCCACGGCCCCCGTGGGCACCCCCAGGGCCTGTGCGACGCCCAGCATGGAGCCCACCGGCACCACCGACAGCACACATTCGGCCAGGGCCCGCTGCCGGTGCAGCAGGGCCACCGCCCGGGTCAGCGCACGGTCGTCGCCGATCACCACCGGCCGCCGGGAGCCCCGCCGGGCCAGGACCCGGGCGAATTCCTCCGGGTCCTGCGGCAGACACACCTTGGTACTCGCCGCACCCGCGCTGAGCACGTCTTTCGCGATTCGCACGGACTCCCCGTCCGTGCGCAGGGCGACCGGATCGATGATCACCAGCAGCTGATCGGACGTCGGAGAAGTCGCCACCTCGGTCCTGCCTCGCTTCCTCGGGTAGCATCTTTGTGCAAGAGCCCCTTGCGCTATTGCGCCAGGGGCTTGGTCTATTCCGGGGCATCCGGGTCCGACAAGCGGCGACCAACGGCGGTCGCGGTGCGTGCGGTGGTGCACGCGGTGGAAAGAGCCACCGTGTACGCCCCTGACCTTGGACATGCCCCACCCGGAAGGGGTGTACGCGCGTGCCCGCACTTGTGCTGCTCGGTGCTCAGTGGGGTGACGAAGGCAAGGGAAAGGCCACCGACCTGCTCGGTGGCTCGGTGGACTACGTAGTGCGCTATCAGGGCGGCAACAACGCCGGTCACACGGTCGTCGTGGGCGACCAGAAGTACGCACTCCACCTGCTCCCTTCCGGAATCCTGTCCCCCGGCTGTACGCCGGTCATCGGTAACGGTGTCGTCGTCGACCCGTCGGTCCTGCTCTCCGAGCTGAGCGGTCTGAACGAGCGCGGCGTCGATACGTCGAAGCTGCTGATCAGCGGCAACGCGCACATCATCACGCCCTACAACGTGACTGTCGACAAGGTGACGGAACGCTTCCTCGGAAAGCGCAAGATCGGCACCACCGGCCGGGGCATCGGTCCGACATATGCGGACAAGATCAACCGCGTCGGCATCCGCGTCCAGGATCTCTACGACGAGTCGATCCTCACCCAGAAGGTCGAGGCGGCGCTCGACGCCAAGAACCAGCTGCTCACCAAGCTGTACAACCGCCGCGCGATCGCGGTCGACCAGGTCGTCGAGGAACTGCTCGGCTACGCGGAGAAGCTCGCTCCGTACGTCACCGACACCGTCCTGGTCCTCAACCAGGCCCTGGAGGAGAACAAGGTCGTCCTCTTCGAGGGCGGTCAGGGCACCCTCCTCGACATCGACCACGGCACGTACCCCTTCGTCACCTCCTCGAACCCGACCGCGGGCGGCGCCTGCACGGGTGCGGGCGTGGGCCCGACGAAGATCAGCCGGGTCATCGGCATCCTGAAGGCCTACACGACCCGGGTCGGCTCGGGCCCCTTCCCGACCGAACTCTTCGACGCGGACGGCGAGGCGCTGCGCCGCATCGGCGGCGAGCGGGGCGTCACCACCGGCCGCGACCGTCGCTGCGGCTGGTTCGACGCGGTCATCGCGCGCTACGCGACCAGGGTCAACGGCCTCACGGACTTCTTCCTCACCAAGCTGGACGTCCTGACCGGCTGGGAGGAGATCCCGGTCTGCGTGGCCTACGAGATCGACGGCAAGCGCGTCGAGGAACTCCCGTACTCGCAGTCGGACTTCCACCACGCGAAGCCCGTCTACGAGACCCTCCCCGGCTGGTCCGAGGACATCACCAAGGCGAAGTCGTTCTCCGACCTCCCGAAGAACGCCCAGGCGTATGTGAAGGCCCTGGAGGACATGTCCGGCGCCCCGATCTCCGCGATCGGCGTGGGCCCGGGCCGGGACGAGACGATCGAGATCAACTCGTTCCTGTAAGCCGCACGGACACAGCGAGCCGGTACCGGCACAGCAGCCCGTACCGGCAGAGCAAGTCGCCCGACAGCACGTCGGCTTGGGCCGGTCTTGGACATCCTTGACCGGCCCATGGGCTGTTCACGGTTACGCCCGTAACTGGCGAAGGCAAGCATCTACGCGGGTAGTTGCCGTTCCCTTCCTCGCCAGTTCGCTCAGTTCCGGGAGTTCCGAATGCCCGTCAACCCCATGAACCGCCGTGACTTCGTGCAGCGTTCGGCCGTCACCGGGGCGGCCGTCGCCGTCGCCGGAGCGGTCGGTTCCGGTACCGCCGAGGCCGCGGGCCGCAGGCCCGCGAAGACGCCGCGCACCTGGTCGTTCTCCATCCTCGGCACCACCGACCTGCACAGCCATGTCTTCGACTGGGACTACTACACCGACGCCGCCTACAAGGACAGCAAGGGCAACTCGGTCGGGGTCGCCCGGGTCGCCACGCTCATCAAGCAGCAGCGGGCGGCGAAGGGCGAGGAGCGCGTCCTGCTCGTCGACGCCGGCGACATCATCCAGGGCACGTCACTGGCCTACTACTTTGCCCGGGTCGACCCCATCACCGGCGGCGTGAAGCACCCGATGGCCGTCGCCATGAACCATCTGCGCTACGACGCCGCCGCCCTCGGCAACCACGAGTTCAACTACGGCATCGAGGTGCTGCGCAAGTTCGAGCAGCAGTGCCGTTTTCCGCTGCTCGGCGCGAACGCCCTGGACGCGAAGACGCTCAAGCCCGCCTTCCCGCCGTACACCGTGAAGAGGATCTGCGTCCCCGGCGCCCCGGACATCAAGGTCGGCATCCTCGGCCTCACCAACCCCGGCATCGCGCTCTGGGACAAGGACAACGTCAGCGGGAAGATGGTCTTCCCGGGGCTCGTCGAGCAGGCGAAGAAGTACGTGCCCCGGCTGCGCGCGCTGGGCTGTGACGTCGTCTTCCTCACCGACCACTCCGGCCTGGACGGCTCGTCCTCGTACGGCGACGAGCTGCCGTACGTCGAGAACGCGTCCAACCTCGTCGCCGAGCAGGTCCCCGGCATCGACGCGATCCTCGTCGGCCACACGCATGTGGAAGTGCCGTCGTACACCGTGAAGAACGCCGAGACGGGGGAGGAGGTGCTGCTGTCCGAGCCCTACTGCTGGGGCTACCGGCTCAGCGTCTTCGACTTCGAGGTCGAGCTGGAGCGCGGGCGTTGGAAGGTCGTCGGCAAGACGGCGCAGACCCTCAACCCCAACACCGTGGACGAGGACCCGGAGATCAAGAAGCTCCTCGAAGCCGATCACGAACTCGTCGTGAAGTACGTCAACACGTCCGTCGGCACCTGCACGGCCGACCTCTCGGCGGCGGAGTCCTGCTGGAAGGACGTCCCCATCATGGACTTCATCCACGAGGTGCAGATGCAGACGGTCAAGGCGGGTCTGTCGACCGCCGACGCGGCCCTCCCGCTGATCTCGGTCGCCGCGCCCTTCAGCCGTACCGCCGACATCCCGGCGGGCAGCGTCACCATCAAGGACATCGCCGGCCTCTACATCTACGACAACACCCTCTACGGCAAGAAGCTCACCGGGGCCCAGCTCAAGGACTACCTGGAGTACGCGGCGAAGTACTACCACCAGGTGCCGAGCGGGACGGCCGTCGACACCGCGACCCTCACCAACGCCAACAGCTTCTGGGACTACATGTACGACACGGCGGCGGGCGTCGACTACGAGATCGACATCGCGCAGGCGGAAGGGTCCCGGATCAGGAACCTCACCTACGGCGGCGCGGCGGTGGCGGACGACCAGGTCTTCGTCGTCGCGGTGAACAACTACCGCGCCAACGGCGGCAGCGGCTACCCGCACATCGCCGCCGCCGACATCGCGTACAGCTCGACGAACGAGATCCGTCAGCTGATGATCGACTACGTCGTCGGCAAGGGCACGCTGAACCCGGCCGACTTCGCGGCCGCCAACTGGAAGCTGACGCAGGCGGGCACGGCGGTGTTCTAGAACCCCGGTGCCGGGTAGGGCGCTCATCGCGTCCTACCCGGCATTACGGGCATATCATGAAAAAGTCTAGCTGTGTGCGTCGATCCGAAGAAGGTGACCGCGATGCGCATGATGCTGAAGGCGTCCATGGACACGGAGAGGGCCAACGAGCTCATCCGGAACGGGACCCTCGGGAAGCTGATCCAGGAGTCGATGGAGCAGATCAAGCCCGAGGCGGCCTACTTCACCGCGGACGGCGGCCGACGGACCGCCTTCATATTCTTCGACATGGCGGATCCCTCCGACATGCCGGTGATCAGCGAACCGTTCTTCCTCGAACTGGGTGCCGACATCAGCTACACACCCGTGATGAACAGGGAAGACGTCCAGAAGGGGCTGTCCCGCCTCGGGCGTTAGCTGAACACGATCATCGACCCCTGCGCCAGGCTCCGCGTCGCCGCCGCGTGCAGTCCGAGCCAGACGTGCCGTTCGCGTGCGAAGGGGCTGGGATCGTACGGCGCGGGATTGGCCGGTTCCTCCAACTCCGTGGGACCGGCGGGCGGTTGCGGAGCCGTCGGCGGATTGGCCGGATCGATGCCGAGGGACGGGGCCACGAACTCCAGTTCCCGCAGGAGGGACTGGGAGGAGCCGAGCGGTCCGCCGCCCGCCAGCAGGTCGTCGTTGGAGAGCGGCTGCGGGAAGTCCACGGGGACGTAAGCACCCGCGTGGTCGTAGTGCCAGACCAGGTGCGACTGCTGGGCCGTCGCCTCGAACATCTCCAGGAGCTGCTCGTAGTCGCCGCCCAGTTCGTCCACCGGAGTCACCGGCAGCTGGCACACCTGGAGCAGGTAGGCCCGGCGCAGGAAATGCAGGGCGTCGTAGTCGAAGCCCGCCACCGGGGCGACCTCGCCGGACAGTCCGGGCATGTACTGGTACACCGGCACGGGCGGGAGCCCCGCCTCGGCCAGCACCTTGTTGTACTGGGCGAGTTCGTCGGCGAAGGGGTTGTCGGGGGTGTGGCACAACACGTCGACGAGCGGCACCAGCCACAGGTCACAGGCCAAAGAGAGCTCCTCACTCAGCGCGTTGCTCGGTCCCGTGGGGCAGGGTAAGGGGAAGGGTAATCGGTGTGGCTCACGTCAGCTCCCCTTCTGCGTCCCCTGGTGCAGGTCCCATACCCATACTCCGGCCACCCGCCTACCCGGTAGGCCCACGAGCTTGTCCACGGTCTCACGCAGCCGGTCGTCGTACCGCTGCGGGGCCAGTACCAGTACGCCCGCCCGCCAGTACGCGAGGTCCTCGCGGGCCTCGGCCCGGGCGGCGGCGTCGACGACCGGGACGACGCCCGTCTGCCGCACGTCCCGCAGCAGACCGGCCGTGAAGCGCAGCGGGACGCCGTAGACGCCGGTGCGGTCGCCCTCGCCCAGGGGGCCGTTGAAGTAGCCGCCGGGCATCCGGAAGCCGAGGCCGGTCGCCGTCTGCCAGTGCAGGGCCTCGGCGTCCTCGGGTTCGGCCAGGGGGACCGGGACCAGCGTCTCGCCGTCGCGCACGTACGTCTTCCAGACGTCGTCGGTGAAGAAGGCGGGCGGCGCGGCGCGCGGCTCGGACTTCAGGGGGGCCGGGAGGAGGGGGAGGAGCCCCAGGCAGACGGCCAGCAGTCCGGCGTACTGGGTCAGGAGCCGGCGGGCCTGCGCCAGCCCGCCGATCGCCAGGGCCAGCAGCATGCCCAGGGGCGGGGCGCAGACCAGCGCGATCCGGCTCTCGATGACCGACTCGAAGAGCGGGAGGTCGGCGAGCAGGGACCAGGGGCCGGGGAAGGTCGTGCCGGTGAGGGGGAGCGGGATGCGCGGGCCCAGGGACAGCACCGCGGCGGCCGCCGCCGTGCAGGCCAGCGCCTTGACCGCCGGCTGCCGCCACAGCCGGACCGTGATCGCGAAGGCGAGCAGGGCCAGCGGCCAGCCGTAGAAGGCGTTCTGTTCGGTCGGGTTGAGGGAGAGCGCGTCGGCGCTGTCGGCGTCGCCCGCGATCGCCGAGCGCTCGGCGAAGGAGAACAGCGCGCGCAGGGAGTTGGCGACGCCGGGCGCGGTGCCGTGGTCGATGCCGGTGTAGCTCTGCGGGCCGGAGAACTGCCAGGCCAGCGGGTAGACGACGATCGGGAGACAGACGGCGGCGGCGATCGCCGTCCCGTTCAGCAGCGGGCGGGCCGCCGTGCGCGCGACGTCGGGGCGTACGGCGGCGTAGGCGACGGCGAACAGGACCATGCCCATCGCGGCCAGCAGCAGCGGCTCCTCGCCGAGGAAGAACTGGTAGGCCGCCATCAGGCCGAGGACGACCGCGTCCCGGGTGACCCGCGCGCCGGTCGTGAGCCGCAGGGCGCGCTCGATGATCGGCGGGATCATGAACAGCACGACGAAGTTCGGGTGGGCGTTGGCGTGGCTGACCATCGGCGGCGCGAACGCGGCGAGCGCGGCCCCGGCGAAGGCGGCCCCGCGCTGCCGGACCAGCCGCCGCACGATCAGCCGGTACCAGGCGACCGCCGTGGCGGCCAGGCCGAGCGTCATCACCAGGCTGAGGACGAGGGCCGGGCCGAGGAGCAGGGTCAACGGCGTGAGCGGGACCGACAGGCCGAGCATCGTCGTGTTGGCCATCAGGTTCACGCCGTCGGGGAAGCCCTGGAGGTCGGTGAACAGCGGATTGCGCAGATGGGCGACGTTGTCGGCGGTCACCGCGAAGAACCACTCCCACTGGTTCTGGTCCTGGAGGGAGTCGGTGAGGTAGCGGTGGTCCGGGTCGAAGAAGCGGCCGGAGTAGAGGGTCACGGCCATCGCGAGGAAGAGGACGACGACGAGGACGTCCGCGGGTCTCGGCACCGGTATCCGCAACCGGACCAGATCGCGCAGCATCCGTGGGTAGTCCCCCGGGCGGATCTTCGAGCCGGGCTGGTGCGACCAGTGCACGGGCACCTCGGCGACCGGCCAGCCGACGCGCTGGAAGTGGCGCAGCACCTCGACGTCGATGGCCCAGCCGTTGAGGCGGGAGGCGGCGAACGCGGCGCGGGCCTTGTCGCCTTCGAACAGCTTGAACCCGCACTGGGTGTCGCGTATCCCGCGCAGGGTCGTCCGGCGTATCAGTAAGTTGCCTGCGGTGCCGAGGAGTTCGCGGATCCGGTGCTGACGGCTTCCGAGGGTCGCGCCCGGCACGGCCCGCGATCCGATCGCCGCCGTGTGTCCGTCGGCGAGCGCCTTCTCCAGGTGCTCCAGCTCCTCGACGGGGGTGGCGAGATCGGCGTCCATGACCAGGACGTGGCGGCCCCGGCTGGCGGCGACGCCCAGGCGCAGGGCGTGGCCCTTGCCCCGGTTGCCCGAGCCGGAACCGGTGACGAGCCGGATGCGGGGGTCGCGGCGGACGGTGACGAGTTCGCGGGTGGCGTCGGTGGAGCCGTCGTCGGCGACCAGGATCTCCCAGGTCCCCCAGTGGCTCCCGGTCGCGTCGAGGTGGCGGCCGACCGCGTCCAGGGTGGGGCCGAGCCGGCGTTCCTCGTTGTAGGCGGGGATCACGACGGACAGTTCCACAGGTGTGCTGGGGGCGTCCGCCCTCATTCCGCCGCCAGTCGTTCGATCAGGGCTATGGAGTCGTCGTTGTACGCGGCGAGGATCACCCGGGCGGTGACGGTGTCGCGGGCGTACAGGGCGTCGGCCAGTTCGCTGTGGCCGGACCACAGGCTGCCGCGCAGATCCGTCAGCCGGCGCAGGTGCTGCACCGTGCACACCCAGGACTGCACCCGCAGCCGGTGCAGGAAGTCGGCGAGATAGGGGTTGCCGAACAGGGCGCTCAGCTCGCGCCAGAACCGCAGGTCGTAGCCGATCAGGACGGTGAGGTCGCCGGCGGCCGCGGCCCGCTGCGCCTCGTCGCCGCGTCGGCGCACCCCCGCGATGGCGGCCGCCGTCCGCGGCTCCGAGAAGTTGCGTTGCTGATGGCGGCCGTCCTCCAGGGCGAGGAACATCCCCTCGATGATCAGGCTGCGCGCCTCGATCATGCCCTTGTAGTCCTCGACGGAGTACTCGTGGACGCGGAAGCCCCGGTGCTGGTCGGCCTCCAGGAGGCCCTGGGCGGAGAGGTCGACGAGGGCCTCGCGGACGGGGGTCGCGGAGACGCCGTACTGCTCGGCGATCTCCTTCACCGTGAACTCCTGCCCCGGTTGCAGCCGCCCCGCCAGCACCTCGTCGCGCAGCGCGTCGGCTATCTGCTGTCGCAGGGTGCTGCGCGTCACGGCTCCGTTGCCGGTGCTGCCTGGCATCGTCGGGGCGTCTCCATCGTCAGGGGCGAGAAAAATGGCGTGCTCGTCGGTATGTACGAGCACGCCACCTTACGCGTTCGACGAAATCAAGGCCTTATGCGCGTAACGGCCCGGACTCGTCCCTGATCTGTCCCTGATCAGTCCCTGACGTACCGCTACTCCGTGTACGCGTCGGCTGCCGAGAGTGCCGTGTCCAGGGCCGCGAGGCCTTCCTTCACCTCGGACTCGGAGGCGTTCAGCGGCGGCACGAAGTGGGTGCGGTTCATGTTGACGAACGGCCACACCCCGGCCCGCTTGGCGGCCGCGCCGAAGGCGGCCATGGCCGCGTTGGCCTCGCCGGCCGCGTTGTAGGGGACCAGCGGCTCGCGCGTCTCCCGGTTCCTCACCAGCTCGAGGGCCCAGAACATGCCGACCCCGCGCACCTCGCCGACGCATGCGTGCCGCTCGGCCAGCTCCCGCAGCCCCGGTCCGACGACGGACGCGCCGAGGTGCTTCGCGTTGTCGACGATGCCCTCCTCGGCCATGACGTTGATCGTCGCGACGGCGGCCGCGCAGGCCAGCGGGTGCCCGGAGTACGTCAGACCGCCCGGGTAGGGCCGCTTGCCGAAGGTGTCCGCGATCGCGCCGGAGATCGCGACGCCGCCCAGCGGCACATATCCGGAGTTCACGCCCTTGGCGAAGGTCATCAGGTCGGGCGTCACGTCGAAGAGGTCGGCCGCGAACCACTCGCCGGTGCGGCCGAACCCGGCCATGACCTCGTCCAGGATGAAGACGATGCCGTGCTTGTCGCAGAGCTCGCGGACCCCGGCGAGGTAGCCGGGCGGCGGGACCATGATCCCGGCGGTGCCCGGAACGGTCTCCAGGATGATCGCGGCGATCGTCCCCGGGCCCTCGAACGCGATCGTCGTCTCCAGGTGCTCGAGCGCGCGTGCGCACTCCTGCTCCTCGGTCTCCGCGTAGAAACGGGAGCGGTACAGGTACGGGGCCCAGAAGTGCACGACCCCGGCCGTCGCGGTGTCGGAGGCCCAGCGGCGCGGGTCGCCGGTGATGTTCACGGCCTGCTGGGTGCCGCCGTGGTACGAGCGGTAGGCGGCGAGCACCTTGGCGCGCCCGGTGTGCAGCCGGGCCATGCGCACGGCGTGCTCGACGGCGTCCGCCCCGCCGTTGGTGAAGAAGATCTTGTCCAGGTCGCCGGGGGTCCGCTCGGCGATCAGCCGGGCCGCTTCCGCGCGGGCCTCGATCGCGAAGGCGGGCGCGAAGGTGGTCAGGTGGGCCGCCTGCTCCTGGATCGCGGCGACGACCTTCGGGTGCTGGTAGCCGATGTTCGCGTAGACGAGCCCGCTGGTCAGGTCGAGGTAGCGGTTGCCGTCGTAGTCCCAGAAGTAGGACCCCTCCGCGCCGGCCACGGCGAGCGGGTCGATGAGCTCCTGGGCGGACCAGGAGTGGAAGACATGCGCGCGGTCCGCGGCCTTCACGGCGGCGCCGGTCCGGGGGTCGGTCTGAGGGGTCATGCCCGCAAGCCTAGAAGTCCGCGATGCGGAAGCGGTATCGGCGTCCTGTGCCGTGCCGGGGGCGATTCCGCGACAGGTTGTCGGGCGTGGGAGGAGACGGAAGGGCATTGACAGCATGCTGCCCAAGTGACAGCATCCTGTCATAGAGACCTTAGAGATTGTCGGCCGAGGAGGAACCATGAACAGCGACCACAGCGACCACAGCGACCACGGCGATCGCGAACCGGTGTACCTGGCCGTGTACGACGCCCTCGCCGACTGGGAGACCGGCCACGCCACGGCGTACCTCGCCCGCGCCGGACACGAGATCCGGACCGTGGGACCCACCCGCGAGCCCGTCGTCAGCGTCGGCGGCCTGCGCATCCAGCCCGACCTGGCCCTGGCCGACGTCCGACCCGAGGACGCCCGGCTGCTGATCCTGCCGGGCGGGGACCTCTGGGACACCTCCGACGACCTGGCCCCCTTCGCCCGCACCGCACGGGCCTTCCTCGCCGCCGGGACGCCCGTCGCCGCGATCTGCGGGGCCACCGCCGGCCTCGCCCGCGAGGGCCTGCTGGACGACCGCGACCACACCAGTGCCGTCTCCTTCTACCTGGCCGCCACCGGCTACGGAGGCGGCGACCGGTACGTCGACGCGGACGCCGTCATCGACCGGGGCCTGATCACCGCGGGCCCGACCGAGCCGGTCGCCTTCGCGCGCGAGATCCTCCGGCTCCTCGGCGTGTACGAGGGCGAGGTGCTGGACGCCTGGTACCGGCTGTTCCACGACTCCGACGCCGAGGCGTACGCGGTGCTGGCGAAGGCCGGGGTCCAGTGAGCCGGGAACGTCAGGAACTGCTCAGCCGCAGCGCCCTCGGGGTCTTCCGGCTGAACGGCCAGTTCCTCGCCGTCGCGGAGGAGCTGGCCGGGCCCGCCGGGCTCACCGCCGCCCGGTGGCAGGTGCTCGGCGCGGTGCTGGGCGACCCGCTGCCGGTGTCCGGCATCGCCCGCGTCATGGGCATCACCCGGCAGAGCGTGCAGCGCATAGCCGATCTGCTGGTGGAGCGCGGTCTCGCCGAGTACCGGCCCAACCCCGCCCACCGGCGCGCCAAGCTGCTCGCGCCCACGGCGCAGGGGCGGGCCGCGATCGCCCGTATCGACCCCGGGCACACGGCCTTCGCCGAACGGCTCGCGCAGGAGTTCGGCGAGGCGGAGCTCGCCGAGGCCGTCCGCCTGCTGGAACGCCTGTCCAAGGTCCTGGACGGCCTGGCGGCTCCCGCCGCAGAATCGACCGCCCCGGAATCGCCCGCCGCGGAATCGACCGTCCCGGAATCGCCCGCCGCGGACGCGCCCGTTACGGAACCGTAGACACCGCGCGCCCCTACTCCCCGAACGGCCGGATTATTCTCGGCTGGAATGCACATGTCTCGATCACACATGTGCGGGAAAGGCGGCGCTGCGATGGAGAAGCTGGGCCCGGAGGACCCGCAGCGCATCGGCGGCTACCGGCTGCTCGCGCGACTGGGGGCGGGCGGCATGGGACAGGTCTACCTCGCCCGCTCGGACCGGGGGCGGACGGTCGCCGTGAAGCTGGTCCGGCGGGAGCTGGCCGCGCGCGAGGAGTTCCGGGCGCGGTTCCGGCAGGAGGTGCGCAACGCGCAGCGGGTCGGCGGTTTCTGGACCGCGCCCGTCCTGGACGCCGACACCGAGGCCGCCGTGCCCTGGGTCGCCACCGGATATGTCGCCGGGCCGAGCCTCCAGCAGGTGGTGAGCCAGGACCACGGCCCGCTGCCCGAGCGGTCGGTGCGCATCCTCGCCGCCGGGCTCGCGCACGCGCTCACCAACATCCACGCGGCCGGGATCGTCCACCGCGACCTCAAGCCGTCCAATGTGATGGTCACCATCGAGGGACCCCGGGTGATCGACTTCGGCGTCGCGCGGGCCCTGGAGAGCGTCACCGGCGAGGGACCGCTGACCCAGGCCGGCGCGGTGGTCGGCTCGCCCGGCTTCATGGCCCCCGAGCAGCTGCGCGGCGACGGAGTCACCCCGGCCAGCGATGTCTTCTGCCTCGGCTCGGTCATCGCCTACGCCGCCACCGGCGCCCTGCCCTTCGGCTCCGCCGACAGCGGGGTGCACGCCCTGATGTTCCGCATCGCGGAGGAGGAGCCCGAGCTGTCGGGCGTCCCCGAGGGCATCGCCGACCTGGTCCGCGCATGCCTGCGCAAGGACCCGGCCGCCCGCCCCTCCCTCGACCGGGTCCTGGAGCTGACGGGCGTCGACGACACCGTCTCCGACGGCCGCTCCCGAGACCCCTGGCTGCCCGGCACCCTGGTGGCCCAACTCGGCCGGCACGCCGTGCGGCTGCTGGAGGTGGAGGACCCCGAGGGCGCGGAGCGCTACCCCGCCGGGTACCCGGCGGCCTCCCACGAGGCCGCGCCGGAGCACTCCGGCCCGCGCGGCGACGCGCTCGCGCCGGACCACCGCCCCACGCTGGTCGCCGGATTCGACCGCATCCCGGCGCAGCCGCCCGGGCCGGGCGCGGACGCCGGCCCGGCCCACCCGGCGTACGGCCACCCCCGGCCGCATCCGGTTGCGGCCCCGGCCCCGGGCTACGGCTACCCGCACCAGCCGTCGGGCGGGCCGCCGCCCTACAACCCGTACGCGGCGGGCGCCACCCCGCCCTACGACCCGTACGGGGGGCCCGCCGGACCCGCCGGTCCGGTCGACCCCGAGGAGCCGCAGCGCCGCAGCGGCCGGGCGACCGCCCTGCTGGTCCTGGTCGCCCTGGTGGTCGCGATCGCCGCCGGCGGCTCGGTGTACGCGTTCATGAACGGCGACGACGACACCACCGCGAACCCGGCGTCCGGCGCCTCGACGTCCTCCTCGCCGAAGGCCTCGGAGCTGCCCACCCCGGGCGGGTCCGGGTCCGCGTCCGCCTCGCCCTCCACGTCCGCCTCCGCCTCCCCGACGGACGGTGTGGTCCCGGCGCGCTACCTCGGCGCCTGGACGACCACCATCGAGAACGAGAGCGGTACGAACACCCGTCGGCTGACCATCTCGCAGGGCCAGGTCGGCGACGCGGTGCTCGTGCTCGTGGCCGACGGGGACGCCTACCACTGCGAGTTCAGCGCCGACCTGTCCGGGCGGCCCGGCGGCGAGGGCCCGTTGAAGATCGGCCCCTCCAAGGTCACCGCCGGCGAGCCCCTCTCCTCGTGCAGCCCCGGCGCAGCCTCGGAGGTCACCCTGCTCGCCGACGGCCGACTGCAACGCGTCAACACCGGCACGGGGGAGAAGCTGACGTACAGCCGCGGATGAACGTTCCGCGAACGTCCGACGACCTCGCCGATCTCCGCATCGGAACGCCCGTACGGTGAACTCACGACCGACTGTCGGGAGTTGCGGGGGCACCCACAGTGGACTGGCTGAACGCCGAGAACATCGTGGCCGTGGGTACGGCCTTCGTCGGCATCGTCGCGTCCGGGATCATGGTCTGGTTCGAGCGCCGGACACCGCGTCGCAAGCGGGTCGGCTACCGCGTGCAGATGGACAACCCGGTGGGCGACGACGTCAGATCCGGCCGGCCCAACCGCCGGCTCGGCCTCTTCGACGAGGCGCCGGGCATGTCGGACGCGACGCTCGTCCTGCTGCGCATCGAGAACGACGGCTCGCAGGGCATCGCCCGCGACGACTACACCGGCCCCGAACTCCACGGCCTGACCGCCGTGTTCACCGACCGCACCATCCGCGGGGTGTCGGTCACCCAGCCGACCGAGTTCGGCCACCTGATGGACCACTTCATCGCGGAGCGCGGCTTCGGCTACGACGGCGACACCCTGCGCATCCCGCGCGTCCCGCTCAACCCCCGCGACCACTTCAAGCTGCTGGTGCTGCTGTCCGGCGGCGATGTGGGCCGCGGGATCCGGCTCTACGGCGGGCTGCGCGACGGCGAGGTGCACCCCAACCGGAGCGCGACCCCGGACGACACCCCGCCCCTGTTCAGCCGGGCGTCCCGGCTGATCTCCATCCTGCTCACCGTCTGCGTGGTCACCCTCGCGGCGATCGTCGTCGTCCGGGACGACCCGCCGCCGATCGGCTGCGCGCGCGGCACGCTCACGGTCACCGGCTCGACCGCGTTCGCCCCGGTGATCCGGGAGGCGGCGGCCAAGTACGAACGCGACTGCGAGGGCGCGCACCTCACCGTGGACCCGCACGGCTCGACGGCCGGCATCCGCGAACTCGTCGCCGCCGGCGCCGCGCAGAAGAAGGGCTCGCCGCCGGTCGTCGCCCTCTCCGACGGCCCCAGGCCGGCCGGGGTCGACGAGCTGAGCGAGAACCGCGTCGCGGTGTCCGTGTTCGCGCTGGTCGTCCATGACGACGTGACGCTGAAGAACCTCTCGACGGCCGACGTGCGGCGGCTGTACCGCGGGGAGATCGCCAACTGGGACGAGGTGGGAGGGCCGCACCTGGCGGTGACCCTGGTCAGCCGGGACGCCAACTCCGGGACCCGGCAGGTGTTCCAGCGGCGGGTGCTGGGCGGCCGCGGCGAGATCGCGAACTCGTCCGTCGACTGCCTCCACAAGGACGACCCGACGGCCCCCGTCGTGCGCTGCGAGCTCGACTCCACCGACCAGGTGCTGTCGACGGTCGCCGCCACCCCGGGCGCGATCGGCTACAGCGAGCTCAACCTGGCCGACGACGCCAAGGGACTGCACCCGGTCGACCTCGACGGCGAGACGCCCTCCGTGGACGCCATCGAACACGGCACGAGCGCCTACCCGTACCGCGAGATCGAGTACGCCTACACCTACGGCCGCCCCCCGGCCGACTCCCTGGCCTCCAGCTTCCTGACCTATCTCACCCGGGGCAACGGCCAGGACGTGATCCGCACCCACGGCCACGTGCCGTGCTGGACGCCGGAGGGACTACGGCTGTGCGCCGACGAGGCGCGCTCGTGACGGGTGGGCGCAGGCGGCGGGGGTCAGCGGGGCTCCGGCGGCCGCTGCCTGGGCATGTTCGGGCGGGCGTTCACTCCGGGGGGCATCGGGAAACGGCCCGATCCGGAACCGTCCGAGCGTCCGCCGGAGGCGACCGCCGCCTGGATCCCCATGGGCGCGGGCCCGGTCCGGAACTCCACCATCCAGTCGGCCGTCTCCGTGCGCACCAGGTCGGTGACGTCCTCCGAGAACCGCCGCAGCACCGCCAGGCACCGCTCGGCCGCCTCGCTCGCCGTGCCGTCGGCCGGGCCCAGCACCTCCCGGACGCTCTCCGACGCCCAGTCGAACTGGAGCACCTGGAGCCGGCGCTGCACGGCCTGCGCGGTGGCCACGTCCCTTATCCAGCCGGACGTCACCCCGAAGAACCGGTCCACCGCCACACAGGCCACCGCCAGCAGCAGCGCCAGATACCCCCAGGGGGCCACCCCGCCCAGCACCCGGGTGAGGTCCAGCAACGGCAGCGCGGCCGCGCACACCGCACCCGCCGCCGCCCCGGTGCGCAGCACGCGCGCGCCGCGCCGCTTCCACACCCGGTCGGCGAGGTACCAGGCGGCGGTCTCCAGCGCCCCGCGCTCCACCCACCGGTACAGCTCGTCGAGCCGCTCGGCGGGCTCGCCCCAGTCCCCGAGCGGGAACGCCCGCCCGGTCAGGTCGCCCGGCCGCAGCCCGGCCGCGCCCTCGCCCCGCCCGTCCTGAGGCGGACCCTCGGGCTGCATCTCCGGCTGCTGACCCACCCGCACTCCCTACTGACTCGGTCACTCCGCGTAACGCGTGATGCTGATGTGCCGGACCCTTACTACCGCCCAATGGGTGGCGAAGAGGCAGCTTTCGCTGCTTTTCCGCCCGGAATGATGCCTTGATCAGGTATAGGACAGCGAAGTGGCTCACTCGAAAGAGTGACAGGGCGACGGGCTCATGGAGCACGTAGGCTCAGTGGCAGACAGCGACAAGAAGGCAGACAGGAGCCGATTCGTGATTCCCGGTGGCGGCCAGCCCAATATGCAGCAGCTGCTTCAGCAGGCCCAGAAGATGCAGCAGGACCTGGCCCGTGCCCAGGAGGAGCTGGCGAACACGGAGGTCGACGGACAGGCGGGCGGCGGCCTGGTCAAGGCCACGGTGACCGGATCCGGCGAACTGCGCGCCCTGCAGATCGACCCGAAGGCGGTGGACCCCGATGACACCGAGACCCTGGCCGACCTGATCGTCGCGGCCGTCCACGCGGCCAACGAGAACGCGCAGACGCTCCAGCAGCAGAAGCTCGGCCCGCTGGCCCAGGGCCTGGGCGGCGGCAGCGGTATCCCGGGACTGCCTTTCTAAGACCGGCCCCGGCCAACTACCGTACGTACTGCAAGGAACCCTCAGGAAGGACGGCAGTCCGTTGTACGAAGGCGTGGTCCAGGACCTCATCGACGAGCTCGGGCGGCTGCCCGGCGTCGGTCCCAAGAGCGCGCAGCGGATCGCCTTCCACATCCTGCAGGCGGAACCGACGGACGTACGGCGGCTCGCGCAGTGCCTGATGGAGGTCAAGGCGAAGGTCCGCTTCTGTGCGACCTGCGGCAACGTGGCGCAGGAGGAACTGTGCGGCATCTGCCGTGACGCCCGCCGGGACCCTTCCGTCATCTGCGTCGTGGAGGAGCCGAAGGACGTCGTCGCGGTCGAGCGCACGCGCGAGTTCCGCGGCCGGTACCACGTCCTCGGCGGCGCGATCAGCCCCATCGAGGGAGTCGGTCCCGACGACCTGCGTATACGAGAACTTCTCGCGCGGTTGGCCGACGGTTCGGTCACGGAGCTGATCCTGGCCACCGATCCCAACCTGGAGGGCGAGGCGACCGCCACCTACCTCGCCCGCATGATCAAGCCCATGGGCCTGAAGGTCACCCGCCTGGCCAGCGGCCTCCCGGTGGGTGGCGACCTGGAATACGCGGACGAGGTCACCCTCGGCCGCGCCTTCGAGGGGAGACGACTCCTAGATGTCTGACGCCACGCTGCACGCGACCGGCCTGAGCCCGGACGACTTCGCGGTCCAGATCGCGGACCAGGTCGAGAGCTTCCTGGTAGCCGTCACGGAGGTGGCGAAGGGCGACGAGCCGGGCTCGGCGGTCCCCTTCCTCCTCCTGGAGGTCTCCCAGCTGCTCCTGGCCGGCGGCCGCCTGGGCGCCCACGAGGACATCCTCCCGGACGAGCGCTACGAGCCCGACCCGGGCTTCGAGCCGGACGCGGACGAACTCCGGGAGAACCTGGCCCGCCTGCTGGAGCCGGTGGACGTCTACTCGGAGGTCTTCGACCCGTACGAGCCGCGCAAGGCGCCCGTGCCGGCCCGGATCTCCGACGACCTCGCCGACGTCATCGCCGATCTGCGCCACGGCATGGTCCACTACCGCGCGGGCCGCACCACCGAGGCCCTGTGGTGGTGGCAGTTCTCCTACTTCTCCAACTGGGGCTCCACGGCCTCGGCGACCCTGCGCGCCCTGCACTCGGTGCTCGCGCACGTGCGCCTGAACCAGCCCCTGGAGGAGCTGGACGGCCTCGACACCGACCAGAGCCCGCTCGGCGACGAGACCCTCGAGTTCGAGGCGGGCCGGGTGATGGCGGAGGAGATCGGCGAGCGCCTCGGCGTACGCCCGGCCAACTGAGCCTGCTCCCCGCTCCCGGCCCCTCCCCGCGTCAGATCGGCACGGCCGCGCCCGTGACCGCGATGCCGGTGTCCCGCCCGTCGGGCACGGTCACCGTGATGACGCTCGGGCGGCCCATGTCCTCGCCCTGGCGGATCGTCAAGGTCGCCGGGGCGGCGACGAGTTCGAGTTCCCTGAGGTAGCCGCCGAAGGCCGCGGCCGCCGCGCCGGTGGCCGGGTCCTCGACGACCCCGCCGGGCGGGAACGGGTTGCGGGCGTGGAAGACCGTCGGGGACTCCCGCCAGACCAGGTCGACCGTGGTCCAGGCGTGCCGGGCCATGAGCGCGGTGAGTGCGGGCAGGTCGTAGTCGAGGTCGGCCAGCCGGCCCCGGCCGGCCGCGGCGATCACCGGATGCCAGGCGCCCGCGTAGGCGGCGCGGGGCGGCAGCGCCGGGTCGAGCTCGTCGGCGGACCAGCGCAGCGCCGACAGCAGCTCGGCCAGCTCCGCCTCCGGGAGGGCCGCCGTGCGCGGCGGGACGCTCACCAGGGTCGCCACCGTGGTCCCGTCGTCGGTCACCGCCGTGGTGACGGGGACGACGCCCACGCCGGTGCGCAGGCTCAGCGCCCCGGCGCCGTACCGGTCGGCGTGGGCGACGGCCGTGGCGATCGTCGCGTGGCCGCAGAACGGCACCTCGGCGAGCGGGCTGAAGTACCGGACGGCGAGACCGTCGTCGGACGGCACCACGAACGCCGTCTCCGAGTAGCCGAGCTCCGCCGCGGTGGCCAGCATGGTCGCGTCGTCGACGCCGGAGGCGTCGAGCACCACCCCCGCGGGGTTGCCCCCGGCCGGGTCGGTGGAGAAGGCGACATAGCGCAGAACGTCCATCCGGCGACCGTAGCGCAGGGCGCTCAAAGGCGCTCACACGATCGCGGTGAGCCCCTTGGCCATCGCCGTCAGCCCGCCCGCCAACGCCAGTCCCAGCACCAGCAGTCGGGCCCGCTTCTCGGGCAGCCGGCCCGCGAGCGCGTGGCCGATCAGCGCGCCTGCGGTCATCGCCACCGCCACCGACGCCCACTGGGGAGCGGCCAGTCTCGGCACCCCGTTCGCGGCCACCGAGAAGGCGTTCACGACGACGCCGTAGAACTGCGCGTTCGGCACGAACTCCCGTACCGTCCAACCCGCGTTGACGGCGTACAGGGAGACCGGGGGGCCGCCGACGCCCGCCGCCGAGTTCATGAAGCCGCCCGCGGCGCCGGCCACGAGCGCGCCCCGGGTGCCGCGCAGCGCGGGGACGCGGGCGCCCCGCATGATCAGCAGGACCGCAGCGGTCACCAGTAGGCCCATGCCCAACAGCAGGGCGGGCTCGGGGAGTCGGCGGGTCACCCAGGTTCCGGCGGGGACCGTGCAGGCGGCCGCCGCGCACAGCGGGACCATCGCGGCCGGGCGCACCCGGCGCCAGCCGCCCGCCAGGCCCACCACGCTGATCGCGCCCGCCGCGCAGTTCGCCAGCACGACGCCCTCGGAGGGGCCCAGCAGCAGGATCAGCGCCGGCACGGCCACCAGCGCGAAGCCCATCCCGGTCAGCCACTGCACGCACGAGCCCAGCAGCACGATCCCCGCCAGCAACGTCATGGTGTACCTGTCTACACCCTCGGATCGGGAGTGCGCTCCCTCGTTTGCGCAGGTCGGAGACGGGATCGTTGATCTCGCCGGCGAAACCCGCCGAAACTTTCCGACGCTAAGGAACGCGACGCCATGAAGTCCCTGCTCTCCTCCCGCCCCGTTCTGTGGTTCCTCTTCCTCTTCAACCTCGTGGTCGCCGCCGCCGCCCCCTTCGTGGTCGACGGATCGCAGGGCGTGCTGACGGCCGTCGGCATGGGGGTCGTCTCCCTCGGGGCCGGCGTCAGCCTGGTCCGGGACCGGGGCAGGCAGCCGTCCGCCTGAGGGTCCGCCGGAGGAATTGGAGGGGCGTTGTACGTCCCCTGTACGGCGGCTGCACGGGCCCTAACCGGCCGGACGCGAGTCTTGAGTCATCCCAACAGGCACAAGCCGCACAGGAGTTGCGATGACCCGCAAGACCCGCATACGCGCCGCCCTCGTCACCGCCACCGCCGTCGTCACCGCCGCCACGGTGACGGTCGGGGTCAGTGCGGCAGGCGACGGCAAGCCCTCGAAGCCCTCCAAGAAGCAGGTCGCCGCCCTCTTCGACACCTGGAACGCGGCGATCCGGACCGGTGACCCGGAGAAGGTCGCCGACCTCTACGCCGACGACTCGGTCCTGCTGCCCACCCTGTCCAACAAGCCGCGCACCGACCGCGCCGGTCTGATCGACTACTTCGAGCACTTCCTGGCGAACAAGCCGGTCGGCAAGAAGATCGAGACCCACATCAACGTCCTGGACTCCGACTCGGTGCTGGACGCCGGCCTCTACCAGTTCACGCTGACCGACCACGACACCGGCAAGAAGAGCGTCGTCAAGGCCCGCTACACCTACGAGTGGGAGAAGCGGAACGGCGAGTGGAAGATCGTCAACCACCACTCCTCGGTGATGCCCGAAGGCTGATCGCCACGCACAGCCCGCCCCCGGGAGCGTCCGTGAGGGTCACCGTCCCGCCGTCGTCCGTCACCAGCTGTTTGACGACGGCGAGGCCGAGACCGGAACCGGAGCGCCCGGTGAGGCCCTGACCGCGCCAGAAGCGGTCGAAGGCGCGGGACTTCTCCGCGTCCGACATGCCCGGACCCTCGTCGAGGACCGACAGCACCACCTTGTCGCCCTTCGACACCGCCCGGACGGTGATCGTCGCGCCGTCCGGTGACACCTCCAGGGCGTTCGAGAGCACGTTGTCCAGCACCTGGTCCAGATGACCGGGGCTGGCCAGCACGGACGGCCGGTCGTCGGCACTCCCCCTGAGCGCGATGGTGACTCCGCGCTCGTCGGCGGCCGGTCTCCACACCGAGAGGCGTTCGGCCACGATGTCGTACAGCGACAACGGCTCCGCCGCGGTGACCTTGGCCTCGGCCCGCGCCAGCACGAGCAGCCCGTTGACCAGGCGGCTCATCCGCACCACCTCGGCGGTCGCCTGCTCCACGTCCTCCCGGACGAACTCGTCGTCGACGCCGTCCGCGATGTTGTCCAGGGAGAGGCGCAGCGCCGTGAGCGGGGTGCGCAGTTGGTGGGAGGCGTCCGCGACGAAGATGCGCTGCGAGGCGATCAGGGTGTCGAGGCGCTCGCCCGCCGCGTTGAGGGTGCGGGCCAGGGTCTGGGTCTCCGGGGGGCCCGTCACCGGGGTGCGGGCGGTCAGGTCGCCGTCGCTGAACTTGGTCGCCATGTCGTTGAGCTGGCGCAGCGGGCGGGTGATGCGGCGGGCGACGACCGCGCCGATCGCGGCCGCCGCCGCCAGGACGAACACGGCGAGCCCGGCCCGGAAGCCCCAGATCTGCCACAGCCGTCTGGTCATGTCCGAGGTCGAGTAGACGATCCGTACGGCCGCGTCCCCCTGGGCGGGCACGGTGATCGTCAGACGCTCGCCCCAGATGAAGTCCGAGCCCCAGTCGGTCGTCGGGTCGTTGCGCTGCACGGCCCGGGTCAGCGCCGCGTCGGCGGTGGGCCTCGGCAGGTCCGGGACGCAGCGGTCGGTGGGGGTCACCTGCACTTCGCCGGGGTTGCGGTCGCCGTACGCCTTGGCCACCTCGGTCAGCGCCTCGCACGAGATGGCGTCGCCGTTGCCCAGCAGCAGCGCCATGGTGTTGGCCTCGCGCTGGACGGACAGCTCGGTGTCGTCCCGCAGCTGCTTGGTGAGCGTGAAGGCCACCGGCACGGTGAACAGCAGGATGGCGACGGCGACGAGCAGGATGTAGCTCTGGATGAGCTGCCGGTTCATGTGGGCTCGGCCCGTTTGACGATCTCCAGGCGGAAGCCGACGCCCCGCACCGCCTCGATCGTGATCACGCCGGCGAACTTCCGGCGCAGCGCCGCGACGTGCACGTCCAGCGTCTTGGTCGGCCCGAACCAGTTCGCGTCCCAGACCGCTTCCATGATCTGTTCGCGCGACATCAGCGCGCCCGGCTCCTCGGTGAGGAACGACAGCAGGTCGTACTCCTTGGGCGCGAGCGCGATCTCCTGGCCGTCGACGTGGACGCGGGCGGCCTTGCGGTCGATGGTCAGCCGGGTCCCGTAGCGGTCCGCGCCGCTCTCCGCGGCGGCGAGCGGCGGCTGCACGCGCCGCATCACGGCCCGTATCCGGGCGATGACCTCCCGCACCCCGAACGGCTTGGACACGTAGTCGTCGGCGCCCAGCTCCAGGCCGACCACCCGGTCCGTCTCGTCGCTGCGGGCGCTGATCACGATGATCGGCACGCTGCCGCGCTCGCGCAGGGCCTTGCAGACGTCGAGGCCGTCGGTGTCGGGCAGGCCGAGGTCCAGGAGCACGACGTCGTAGGGGTCTGCGTGGGCGAGGGCGGCGGCCCCCGTGGTGACCCAGTCGACCTCGAAGCCGTAGCGCTTCAGTCCGCGCCTCAGCGACTCGGCGACCGGCTCGTCGTCTTCCACCAGGAGTACGTGCACAAGCGCACGATAGTGCTTGAAACTTAATTCACAGCTATCACTTCCGGTTCAGTGGGAAGGGAGATCCCGAGCGGGCGTCCAGCACATCTCACGATGCGGTACTCGGGGGGTGGAATGCGGGCGCTCGTTAGACTGAGCCGACCGCAGTACAAGGGCGTATGTGCGGAAAGAGACAAACTGAGCGAGGAGCGCACGTGGGCCTTGTCGTGCAGAAGTACGGAGGTTCCTCCGTAGCCGATGCCGAGGGCATCAAGCGCGTCGCCAAGCGGATCGTGGAAGCGAAGAAGAACGGCCACCAGGTGGTCGTCGTCGTTTCCGCGATGGGCGACACGACGGACGAGCTGATCGATCTCGCCGAGCAGGTGTCACCGATGCCCAGCGGCCGGGAATTCGACATGCTGCTGACCGCCGGGGAGCGGATCTCCATGGCCCTGCTGGCGATGGCGATCAAGAACCTGGGCCACAGCGCCCAGTCGTTCACCGGCAGCCAGGCAGGCGTCATCACCGACTCGGTCCACAACAAAGCGCGGATCATCGATGTCACGCCGGGCCGCATCCGGACCGCGCTGGACGAGGGCAACATCGCCATCGTCGCCGGGTTCCAGGGTGTCAGCCAGGACAAGAAGGACATCACCACGCTGGGCCGCGGCGGATCGGACACGACGGCCGTCGCCCTGGCCGCCGCGCTCGACGCCGAGGTCTGCGAGATCTACACCGACGTGGACGGCGTGTTCACCGCCGACCCGCGCGTGGTGAAGAAGGCGAAGAAGATCGACTGGATCTCCTTCGAGGACATGCTGGAGCTCGCGGCCTCCGGCTCCAAGGTCCTGCTCCACCGCTGTGTGGAGTACGCCCGCCGCTACAACATCCCGATCCATGTCCGGTCCAGCTTCAGCGGGCTCCAGGGCACCTGGGTCAGCAGTGAGCCGACCCGACAGATTCAGCAAGGGGACAAGCCGGTGGAGCAGGCCATCATCTCCGGTGTCGCGCACGACACCTCCGAGGCCAAGGTCACGGTCGTCGGCGTGCCGGACAAGCCGGGCGAGGCCGCCGTGATCTTCCGCACGATCGCCGACGCCGAGATCAACATCGACATGATCGTGCAGAACGTGTCCGCCGCGTCCACCGGTCTGACGGACATCTCCTTCACCCTCCCCAAGGCCGAGGGCCGCAAGGCCATCGACGCCCTGGAGAAGAACAAGTCCGGCATCGGCTTCGACTCGCTGCGCTACGACGACCAGATCGGCAAGATCTCCCTGGTCGGCGCCGGGATGAAGACCAACCCGGGCGTCACGGCCGACTTCTTCAAGGCCCTGGCCGACGCGGGCGTCAACATCGAGCTCATCTCGACCTCCGAGATCCGCATCTCGGTCGTGACCCGCGCCGACGACGTCAACGAGGCCGTGCGCGCCGTGCACAGCGCCTTCGGGCTGGACTCCGACAGCGACGAAGCGGTCGTCTACGGGGGCACCGGGCGTTGATCTCGGGGACGCGCCGACCGACGCTCGCGGTCGTGGGAGCGACCGGGGCGGTCGGCACGGTCATGCTGCGGATCCTGTCCCAGCGGGCCGACGTCTGGGGCGAGATACGGCTTGTCGCCTCGGCGCGCTCGGCCGGCCGCAAGCTGGCCGTGCGCGGCGAGGAGGTCGAGGTCGTCGCCCTGTCGGAGGAGGCCTTCGACGGGGTCGACGTCGCGATGTTCGACGTGCCCGACGAGGTCGCCGCGCAGTGGGCGCCGATCGCCGCCGCCAAGGGCGTGGTCGTCGTGGACAACTCCGGCGCCTTCCGGATGGACCCGCAGGTGCCGCTGGTCGTCCCCGAGGTCAATGCGCACGCGGTGCGGACCCGGCCGCGCGGCATCGTCGCCAACCCCAACTGCACGACCCTGTCGATGATCGTCGCCCTGGGCGCGCTGCACGCCGAGTACGGGCTGCGCGAGCTGGTGGTCTCCTCGTACCAGGCGGTGAGCGGGGCCGGGCGGGCCGGGGTGGAGACGCTGCGGCAGCAGATCGCGCTGGTCGCCGGCACCGAGCTGGGCACCAGCCCGGGTGATGTGCGGCGGGCCGTCGGCGACAACACCGGGCCGTTCCCGGAGCCGGTCGCGCTGAACGTCGTCCCGTGGGCCGGGTCGCTGCGCGAGGACGGCTGGTCGTCGGAGGAGATGAAGGTGCGGGACGAGTCCCGCAAGATCCTCGGGCTGCCCAAGCTGCCGGTGGCCGTGACCTGCGTACGGGTCCCGGTGGTCACCACGCACTCCCTCACCGTCCACGCCCGCTTCCAGGACGTGGTCACCGTCGACGGCGCCCGCGAGATCCTCGCGACGGCGCCCGGGGTCGTCCTCTTCGACAATCCGGCGGCGGGGGAGTTCCCCACGCCCGCCGACGTGGTCGGCACCGACCCGACCTGGGTGGGCCGGGTACGGCGGGCCCTGGACGACCCGACGGCGCTCGAACTGTTCGTGTGCGGGGACAATCTGCGCAAGGGGGCCGCGCTGAACACGGCCCAGATCGCGGAGCTGGTGGCGGCGGAGCTGTCGCACTGAAGGCTCTTCGGCGTCTTCCCAGGGTCTTCCCAGGGTCTTCCACAGGGTCTTCCACAGGAAAAAGTGCTGGCCAGAGCGTGGCAGGCCAGTAGAATTATCTGAGCAATGTGAGCCGGTCGACGGTCCGAAACACTTGTATCGGACACCTTTGGCATCCGAAGATTTTCCTCCCCGCTCTACGCAACCGTGCGCAGGGCGGGGAGCGTCTTTGCTGTCACCCCTCGGGGGTGACCGCAGACGTGTGGGGGCGTGGGGACGCCCTTCATATGGGATACAGGGGAAGAGCGGGACACATGAGACGGGTGCGCGTGACCTTGGTCGACGCAAAAGTGCTGCCGGACGCGTACAACCCCCACGGGGGGAAGTGTGTCCAACTGGCGTGGCAGAGGTACTCGAACTCACTGTGGCGCCCCGCGGCGCGGCTCTCCGGCCGCCGCGCGGCACCCTCCGGCCCCGTGCGGCCGGCGCGTCCGGCGGCATGCCGGTGATTGCGCCGATGCCTGCAGCGCGGCCCGCCCGCATCCCCAGTCAGCGTGACGGCGTCGAAGAAGCCGTGGCGGCCGGAACCACCGTCGATCACCTCACCGAGACCTACCGGGCCCACTACCGCTCGCTCCTCGGCCTCGCCGCCCTCCTCCTCGACGACACCGCCTCCTGCGAGGACGTCGTCCAGGAGGCGTTCATCCGCGTCCACTCCGCCCGCAAGCGCGTCCGCGACCCGGAGAAGACCCTGGCCTATCTGCGCCAGACGGTCGTCAACCTCTCCCGTTCCGCGCTGCGCCGCCGCATCCTCGGCCTGAAGCTGCTCTCCAAGCCGATGCCGGACATGGCCAGCGCGGAGGAGGGCGCCTACGACCAGCTCGAGCGGGACTCCCTCATCAAGGCGATGAAGGGCCTGCAGCGCCGTCAGCGCGAGGTGCTCGTGCTGCGCTACTTCGCGGACATGACCGAGGCCCAGGTCGCCGAGACCCTCGGCGTCTCGCTGGGCTCGGTCAAGGCGTACGGCTCACGCGGCATCGCCGCCCTGCGCATAGCCATGGAGGCGCAGGCGTGAGCGAAGAAGCCGGGCAGGGCTCCAGCCGGAGCCACGACAGTCACGAATCGCACGCTGGGAACTCAACCGTGAACCACCACCTCGACGACCAGGGCCCCGAAGGGCTCGACTCGGACGAGCTGGCACTGCGCCGGATGCTGCACGACGTCGTCCAGGAGATGGAGCCGCGCGACGGCACGCTGGACCATCTGCGCCGGGCCGTCCCCGTCCGGCGGGCCCGCAAGCGGCAGGCGGCCGTCGGCATGGCGGCCGCGGCCCTCTTCCTCGGCACCGCCGTCCCCGCCGTGCTCCATGTCTCGAACGCGGGCGGCTCCGAAGCCAACCCTTCCATCGCCGGCCAGGCCTCACAGGCGCAGGGAGGCGTGGATCAGGGCAAGAACCCCGACGGCGGCTCCTCGGGCAAGGTCGGCGACTCCTCCGGCAAGACCGGTGACCAGGGCAAGGGCGGCGCCACCGACCCCGGCCAGGACAAGGAGTCCGCGGGTACCGCCTCCAGCGGCGCCGGCCCCACCTCCGCGTCCGCGGCGAGCGCCGCCGCCTGCCTGGCGGCCCAGCTCACCGCCGGCGACCCCACGGTCGACGTCGCCGACTCGGCGGGCATCGTCTACGGCGCCTTCCGCGTCCAGAACTCCTCCAGCGCCACCTGTACCGTCGGCGGCGCCGCCTCCGTGACGTACGACGCGCAGGGCGCGGCCGACGCCACGAAGATCACCGTGCTGGAACACGTCTCGGGGGACGCGGCGGCCGGCCTGCCCGACCCGTCCCTCTACGTCTCCCAGCACCTGCTCGCCCCGGGCTCCGCCTACGAGGTGAAGTTCGCCTGGGTGCCCTCGCCCGAGGGCTGCACCGCCACCGGCGGCACCGGCGGCGACAGCGGCGGTACGGCCTCCCCCTCGCCGACCCCGACCGATCAGTCCGGCGCCTCCGGCGAGACCACCTCCGGCACCTCGACCCAGCTGGTCACCGAGGACGGCACGGCCGACGGCAGCGTCGTGGTGACGTACACGGCCGACGGCGGCTCCCCGACGGAGAGCGCGACGGTGTCCGACGCGTGCGCGGGAACGATCTACCGGACGGGCGTGCTGGCCTCGTCCTGAGCCACCACGGCGCTCTCGTCGTCCGCTTCCGGGAGGATGCCGAGCTCCGCGTCGCGCGCGAACTCCACCTCGCGGCGCAGCAGCCGGAACCACATGAACACCACGAACCCGGCGAAGACGAACCACTCGCCGGTGTAGCCCAGGTTCTGGAACGCCTTCAGGTCGAGGCCGGTGTCGGCCGCGGCCTTCGCGGGCACCGTCGTCATTCCCGAGTCGGCGGTGTCGAGCGTGACCCAGGCGTCGTAGAGGTCGTCCGGCACCAGGTTGACCAGCGACGCGGCGCTGATCGCCGCGGTCTGTCCGGTCGGCAGGCCGCCCTGGGCGCTCACCCCGTTGTCGCCGGGCTGCTCGGAGGCCTGGAGCGCGCCGGTGACGGTGACCTCGCCGGCGGGCGGCGCCGGGGCCTTCGCGGAGTCGGCGGCGCCGGGCAGCCAGCCGCGCACGACGGGCAGCGCCTTGCCGCCGTCCGTGCGCAGCAGGGTCAGCACGTAGTAGCCGTCCCGGCCGTCGATCTCCCGGTCCGGCACGAGCAGCTGCTTGCCGTAGCGCCCGGTGGCGACGGCCTGCTTGCCGGAGGTCGCCTTGTCCACGGGCAGCAGCTCGGCCAGCGGTCGCGCGGGGTCGGTACGGGCGGACTCGGCCTGTTCCTTCGCGTAGCGATGGTCGTCCACCCGCGACTCGAACCGGCTCAGCTGCCAGGACCCCATGAACAGGCAGAAGGGGATGGCCAGCAGCACGAAGACGTTGATCCCCCACCAGCGGGGCGTCAGCAGGAACCGGTACACGCCCCCCACGGTACGGGGCGGGCGGCGGCCGCCGACCCGCGGGGTGAGGCACCGGACGCCGGCGGTCGTGCGGCTCATCGGTGGGAAGTCGGTGCGAAGGTGGTGGGAAGTTATCCACAGCCTGGGGGCCTTGGCGTCCCAATGGGGGCGTGGGCGGGCAGTATGGGGTCATGACTGAGAGCAACGGGTCGGCCGCACCCGAGCAGTACGAGGACATGCCGGACTGGGAGAAGCGCTTCCGGGCGCCGAGGGTGTCGCTGCCCGACTGGGCGGAGGACGCGCCGGACCGCTCCCTGTTCGTGTCCAACGCGACGGGAACGTACGAGCTGTACGCCTGGGACCGCTCCACGGGCGTCCGGCGCCAGGCGACCGACCGGGCCAACGGCACGACGGACGGCGTGCTCTCCCCGGACGGCGCATGGATCTGGTGGTTCGACGACAAGGACGGCGACGAGTTCGGCATCTGGCGCCGCCAGCCCTTCGACGGCGGCGAGAACGAGCCGGCCACCCCCGGCCTCGACCCCTCCTACCCGGCCGGCCTGGCCCTCGGCCGCGACGGCCGCACGGCGGTGGTCGGCCGCTCGACGGACGACGAGGGCACCACGATCCATGTGGCGCGGGCCGGCGAACCCCCCTTCGAGCTGTACCGGCACCGCGAGTCGGCGGGCGTGGGCGACCTCTCCCACGACGGCTCGCTGATCGCCGTCGAACACACCGAGCACGGCGACGCGATGCACTCCGCGCTGCGTGTCCTGCGCCCGGACGGCACCACGGTCGCCGAGCTGGACGACACCCTGGGCGGCACGAAGGAACTGGGACTGGAGGTGCTCGGCTTCGCCCCGGTCGACGGCGACGCCCGGCTGCTCATCGGCCACCAGCGCCGCGGCCGCTGGGAGCCCCTGGTGTGGGACGTGGTCACGGGCTCGCAGACGGACCTGTTGCTGGACCTGCCGGGCGACGTCAGCGCCGAGTGGTACCCGGACGGCTCGGGCCTGCTCGTCGTGCACAGCTTCGAGGCGCGCAGCGAACTGTTCCGCTACGACCTGGCGAGCGGGAAGCTGGAGAGCATCCCGACCCCGCCGGGCACGGTCTCCGGGGCGACGGCCCGGCCGGACGGCAGCGTGGAGTACCTGTGGTCGTCCTCGGAGCAGCCGCCGGCGGTCCGCTCGACGACCGGTGAGGTGGTCCTGGACCCGCCCGGCATGAAGTCCCCGGGCTCGGTCCCGGTGCAGGACGTGTGGGTCGAGGGCCCGGGCGGCCGCATCCACGCCCTGGTGCAGAAGCCCGCGGGCGCCACCGGCCCGCTCCCCACCGTCTTCGACATCCACGGCGGCCCGACCTGGCACGACAGCGACTCCTTCGCCGCCGCCCCGGCCGCCTGGGTGGACCACGGGTACGCGGTGGTCCGCGTCAACTACCGCGGCTCCACGGGCTACGGCCGCGCCTGGACGGACGCCCTGAAGCACCGGGTGGGCCTCATCGAGCTGGAGGACATCGAGGCGGTACGGGAATGGGCGGTGAGCTCGGGCCTCTCGGACCCCTCCCGGCTGATCCTCACCGGCGGCTCCTGGGGCGGCTACCTCACCCTCCTCGGCCTCGGCGTCCAGCCCGACGCGTGGACCGTGGGCATCGCGGCCGTCCCCGTCGCCGACTACGTCACGGCCTACCACGACGAGATGGAGGCCCTGAAGGCGATGGACCGCACGCTCCTCGGCGGCACCCCCGAGGAGGTCCCGGACCGCTTCGAGGCCTCGTCCCCGCTGACGTACGTCGACAAGGTGCGGGCCCCCGTCTACATCTCGGCCGGGGTCAACGACCCCCGTTGCCCGATCCGCCAGATCGACAACTACGTGGAGCGCCTGGAGGAGCGGCGCGCGGTGCACGAGGTGTACCGGTACGACGCGGGCCACGGCTCGCTGGTGGTGGACGAGAGGATCAAGCAGGTACGCCTGGAACTGGAGTTCGCGGAACGCCACCTCAAGCCGTAGCCCCTCCGGCTTCCGTCCGAGGAACGAGGGTTCAGGAGCCTGGGCCGTGTCCGGCCCAGACTCCCGAACCCCCGCGCCGCCGACGCCGCAACAGCTCCGCCAGCCCCCGCCGGGTCGCGGCCAGCACCACCCGGTCCTCGCCCCGCAGGACATACGTGTCGGGCAGATCCCACACGAGTCCCGACTCCCCGGGTGTCTCCTCGCCGCCCCTGCGCCGGACGGTGCCCGCGTCGAGCGCCAACACCCGCCAGTACCCCGCCCGGAACGCCTCCCCGACCGTCTTCCCCTCCAACTGCGCATGCCCCCCGACCTCCAGCGCGGCGAACAGCAGCACCCGCCGCTCCACCGGGATCGCCCCCAGGATCTGCCGCCCCATCATCGCCCCGGCGAACGACGGCGCCGCGAGATGCGACACGCTCCGGCTGCGGGTCAGCGCCTGCGGATGCGCGGCCCGCAGGGTGCGGTACACGGCGGTCGCGAAGTCGTCGTCGTACAGCCGCAGCACCACCCGTAGATCGGGCCGCAGCGACCGCGCGTACAACGCGGCCTCCAGATTCGTCGTGTCGGAGCTGGTCACCGCGAGCAGCGCGTGCGCGCGGTGGATCTTCGCGGCCTCCAGCACCCCCTCCTGTGTGACGTCCCCCAGCACCACCGGCACCCGCAGACGCCGTGCCACCGCGACCCCGCGCGCCTCGGGCCCGGCCTCGACGCACACCACCGGGATGTTCAGCTCACGCAGCCGGGTCAGCACCCGCGTGCCGATCTTCCCCAGCCCGAGCAGCACCACATGCCCGCCGAGCCCCCGGGGCGGCCGACGCAACGCCCCGGCCCCGCGGAACGTCCCGAGGGCCTCCAGGACCGCCGCCAGCAGCACCGGCAGCAGCAGCAACCCGACCAGCCCGGAGAGAAGTTGAAGGACCTGCCGTTCGGTGGTGGCCCCGACCGCCGGGTCGTTGATGGCGAACAGATCCAGCAGGGTCAGATACAGCGCCCCCAGCGGATGGATCCCGGTCGCCAGCCACAACGCCACCGCCAGCGCGAACACACAGCCCACCAACCCGGCCAGCGACCACCGCAGCCGCCGCGAGAACAGCGAGACGAACGGCGCGACGACCCCGACCCCCCGCCCGGCGGGCAACGCGGGCCCGGCGGAGTAGGCGACCTGCTCCAGGACGACGGAACCGCGTCTGCCGGAAGCGGCCGCCTCCCGCACCGCCGCCGCGTCGGGCAGCAGCAGCGGCCCCTGCTCGCCGCTGGCCTCGGAACCGTCCGCGAACGCCGGGTCGCTGCCGGTCGCGGACAGCAGCGCGAGCGTGGCGCGCCCCGGCTCCCCGGTCTCCCCGGGCCCGGGCGGCGGCCGTTCGACGGCGCGCAGCAGCAGCCCGTCCGTCTGGACGACCCTGGTGGTGCCGGCGAGGGCGGTCGCGGCCAGCGCGGGAGCGGCGGTGTCGGCGTCGGACAGGACGGTGGTCGAGGCCTCGCCGCCGGAGTACCCGGCGTCGACCAACGCGGCGGCCTGGTCGAGGAGTTCCTCGATGTGCTGACCCAACCGCCGGTTGTACAGCCGCAGGACGAGCCGCAGCCGGGGGTTGAGCCGGCGGGCGGTGAGGGCGGCGCGGATGTTGGTCTCGTCGTCGTCGTACACCAGCGCCAGCGCGGCGGCCCGCTCCACGCCCGCCTCGGCGAGCACGGCCTCGGTGGCCTCGACGGCCTCCAACGTCCGCTGTCCGCCGACGGGTTCGCTCGGGGCGACGGGCGTGCCGGTGCCCGCGGCCCGGCTGACGGCGGCGCTCACCACGCGGTCGAGCAGCGCCGCCGACACGGCCCTGGCCCGCCCGACGACCGGCGGCCGTACCGTTCGCTCGGTGGGCGGCACGACGAGGGTGACCTGTTCCTCGTAGACGCCGCGCAGTTCGGCGGCGAGGCGGTGCGCCAGGCCGTCGTCGCCGCACACCACCATGTGCGCGCCGGCGGCGCCCGGCGGCTGACCCTGATTCGGAACGCTCCCCACGAGGGAGAAGACTGCCTCACCGGGACGGAAGGTTCCACGGATGACCGTGGAGGACGCGGAGGATGTGAACAGCCCGCGCGGAACTTCCGTATGAAAGGGAGCGAATGCGATCAACAGGCGACAGGGAGCGACCCGTGGCCATCACCGAGCCGACCCCGCGCACGCCGGCCCCGCGCACGCCGGCCCCGCGCACGACGGAGTTGCGCCCGTCGGGGGAGCGGACGCCGGAGGGGCGGACCCCGCCGGAGGGGCGGACCCCGCCGGAGGGGCGGACGCCGGAGGAGCCCCGACGCCTCACCTCCCCCCTGGTCCTGACCATCGTCCTGCTCCTCCTGGTGCTGTTCCAGGGCCCGATCCGCCGCTCGCTGTCCGCCCCGGTGATGCAGAGCTGGACGACGGTGTTCGTGGCGGTGGTGGTCCAGGCCCTGCCGTTCCTCGTCCTCGGCGTCCTGCTGTCGGCGGCGATAGCCGTCTACGTGCCCCCCTCCTTCTTCGCCCGCGCGCTCCCCTCCCGTCCGGCGCTCGCGGTGCCGGTCGCGGGGATGGCCGGCGCGGTGCTGCCCGGCTGCGAATGCGCGTCGGTCCCGGTGGCCGGCGCCCTGGTCCGCCGGGGCGTCACCCCGGCCGCGGCCCTCGCCTTCCTCCTCTCCGCGCCGGCGATCAACCCGATCGTGCTGACCGCGACGGCCGTCGCCTTCCCCCGCAACCCGGAGATGGTGCTGGCCCGCTTCGTGGCCAGCCTGCTCGCGGCGTGCGCGATGGGCTGGCTGTGGCAACGGCTGGGCCGCACGGACTGGCTGCGGCTGCCGGAGCACGCGCCGCACGAGGGCGAGACGAAGGGGGCCGCGTTCTGGGACTCCGTCCGGCACGACGTGATGCACGCGGGCGGCTTCCTCGTCGTGGGCGCGATGGCGGCGGCGACCCTGAAGGCCGTCGCCCCGGAGAGCTGGCTGCGCACGGCGGCGGACAACCCGGCGGTCGCCGTGCTGACCCTCGCGGTCCTCGCGGTGATCCTCTCCATCTGCTCGGAGGCGGACGCGTTCGTCGCCGCCTCCCTGACCCAGTTCTCCCTCACGGCCCGGCTCGCCTTCCTGGTGGTCGGCCCGATGATCGACCTCAAGCTGTTCGCGATGCAGGCGGGCACGTTCGGCCGGGGCTTCGCCCTGCGCTTCGCCCCGGCGACCTTCGCGCTGGCGATCACGTCGGCGCTGCTGACGGGATGGATACTCCTGTGAACCGACAGTCCCAGGCGGCCGTGCTCTTCCTCCTCGGCGCGGCCCTTCTGCACGCCGGCACCACCGACCTCTACCTCCGCTACGTCAAGGCGGGCCTGCGCCCCCTGCTGCTGGCGGCGGGCGCGATCCTGATCCTGACGGCGCTGGCGACGGCATGGTACGAACGCAGGAGATCACAGCGCGAGCAGCGGCAGGCGGACGACCAGGGGCATGCCCCGCACCACGGTCAGGGGCATGCCCCGCACCACGGTCAGGGGCATGCCCCGGACCACGCCCCGCACCCCGAACCCCGGGTCTCCTGGCTGCTGATCCTCCCCCTCCTGGCGCTGATCCTGGTCGCCCCGCCGGCCCTGGGCTCGTACAGCGCGACCCGCACCGGCACGGCCCTGCAGGAGCCCCTCGCCTACCCCGCCCTCCCCGCCACGGACCCGCTGCCCCTCAGCGTCGTCGACTACGCGGGCCGGGCCGTGTACGACCACGGCCGCACGATCACCGGGCGCGAGGTCGAACTCACCGGATTCGTGGCGCTGGACCACGACGGCACCCCGTACCTGATCCGCATGGCCCTCAACTGCTGCGCCGCCGACGCCCAGCCGGTCAAGATCGGCCTGACCGGCGCGATTCCCCCGGTCCTCCAACCGGACACCTGGCTGACCGTGACCGGCACGTACACCCCGCGCACCTCCCGCGACCCGGTCAACGACGGCCCGATCCCCTTCATCAAGGTCACCGAGGCCAGACCGACCAAGACACCCCGTGACCCTTACGACGAGTCGTGGAACAACTAGGGGGGAACTCTCCGCGATACAGCCCGGTTAAGCCTTCCTCAACCTCTGGTGGCCGGGCGGTGATCGGCCCATGATGGGGTCATGACGGCGGCCTCGCGTGCCTTGACACGACTGGCGATCTGGCCGGACCTCGCAGAGGGCCGGCCCAGCTGCGGCACCGGTCGGGCGTTGCGCTCGGGCGGGGTCGAGATCGCGCACTTCCACTCCGACCGGAGTGTCGACCTGCATCTCACCGCCAAGGCGATCCGTCGGTTCGAGAAGGATCTGCGGCACTCCAGCGCCATCCGGCTGCTGCCCGGCTCGCCGTGGGTGACCGTCCATCTGGAGTGCGAGACGGACATCGACCTGCTCATGACGCTGGTCAGCGCCGCCCTCCAGGCCCATCAGCGGTACCCGGTCGCCGGCGACGCCCCCCTCCCGGTGTGCAACGACCACCGGGAAGCGGCGCTCGCCCGCGACGGCGCCGGCGGCGTCTGAACCCCTTTTTCTCTCAGGGTTGGTCACGTTCCGGAGGTTGAGTCTCCTCTGGTGAGAATGTAATTTACGTTTACAGAGAGGCTCCTGCTCGATTGCTCCGAACGCTCGAAAGGAACCGGCATGGAACGGGACGACCTGATCCTGATCAGCGTGGACGACCACATCATCGAGCCGCCGGACATCTTCGTGAACCACCTCCCGAAGCGGTACCGCGACGACGCCCCGCGCCTCGTGCACCGCGAGGACGGCAGCGACGTATGGCAGTTCCGCGACAGCACGGTGGGCAACGCCGCGCTCAACGCCGTGGCCGGGCGGCCCAAGGAGGAGTACGGCCTCGACCCCCAGGGCATGGACGAGATCCGGCCCGGCTGCTACGACGTCCACGAGCGCGTCAAGGACATGAACGCCGGCGGGATCCTCGCCCAGATGAACTTCCCGTCCTTCCCCGGCTTCTCGGCCAGGCTGTTCGCCACCGAGGACTCCGACTTCTCGCTCGCCCTCGTGCGCGCCTACAACGACTGGCACATCGACGAGTGGTGCGGTGCCTACCCCGGGCGCTTCATCCCGATGGCCCTGCCCGCCATCTGGGACGCCGAACTGTGCGCGGGCGAGATGCGGCGGGTCGCCGCCAAGGGCTGCCACTCGATGACGTTCCCGGAGAACCCGGCGGTGCTCGGCTACCCGAGCTTCCACGACCCGTACTGGAACCCGGTGTGGCAGGCGGCCTGTGACACCGGCACCGTGCTGTCCGTGCACATCGGTTCCTCGGGCCGCCTGGCCATCCCGGCCGTCGACTCGCCGCCCGACGTCATGATCACGCTGCAGCCGATCAATCTCGTCCAGGCCGCGGCCGACCTGCTGTGGTCCCGCACGCTCAAGGAGTTCCCGGATCTGAAGATCGCCCTGTCGGAGGGCGGCACCGGCTGGATCCCGTACTTCCTCGAGCGCGTGGACCGCACCTTCGAGATGCACGCGGCCTGGACCCTCCAGGACTTCGGCGGCAAGCTGCCCTCCGAGGTCTTCCGCGAGCACTTCCTGACCTGCTTCATCACCGACAAGCTGGGCGTCCGGCTCCGGCACGACATCGGGATCGACAACATCGCCTGGGAGGGCGACTACCCGCACAGCGACTCCCTGTGGCCGGACGCCCCGGAGCAGCTCCACGAGGTGCTGGTGGACTGCGCCGTCCCGGACTCGGACATCGCGAAGATGAGCCACGAGAACGCGATGCGCTGGTACTCCTTCGACCCCTTCAGCCATGTCCCCAGGGACCAGGCCACGGTGGGCGCACTGCGCAGGGCCGCCGCGGGGCACGACGTCGGCATCCGGCCGCGCAGCCGGCAGCTGATCGAGCCGGTGGACAAGCTGGAGGCCTTCCGGGCCCGGGCGCGTGCGGCGATCGCGGCGGCGGCCAAGTAGACCGCCGATCCCTCGTTGCGGGTTGTTGCGGGTTGTTGCGGGCACACCGCCCCTGGATAGCTGACGGTCCGTCAGATATCGTCGGTGGCACCGACGCAGAAGGGGTGAGCGCCATGGAGACCCGTTCGACCGGTTCGACCCGTCCTTCTCCGAGTCCGCAGCCGCCGGGGGCTCCCCGCTGGGTGGCGATGTTCTACGACCCGCCCTCGGCGTCCTGGCGGCAGGCCGCCGATTCCCCGGACCGCACACCGGTGCTGTACGCGATCGGCGAGATGACCCAGGTCAAACGGGCCCGGGGCGACGAGGCGATCGTCACCCTGTGGGGCCCGAAGGGCGGCGAGGCCGGGGAGGCTGGGAAAGACGGGGAGGCCGGGAAGGGAGGGGAGTGGGAGCGCTTCGACCCGGCCGTTTCGGAGGCCGTCTCAGGGCCGGAGACCGCACCCCCGCCGCCACCCGCCGCCGACTCCGCCCTCCAGAGCGCCTCCCCGAGCGCCGCCCAGGGCCACGCCAAGCTCGCGGAACGCATGGAGGACCGCCGCCAGCAGGTCCTCATGGCGGGCCTGGGCAAGGCAGGCCTCTACGACCTCACCCCGGACGACGAGGCGGCCGTCCAGGCCCTGGTCGACCATGTCGACGAGACCACTCTGCGCCGGGTCGCCCACTGGCTGGGGCAGACCGCCGGCTCCGGACCGGGTGGCGCCGGCTAGCGACTCCGGCGCCCGGGCGGCCCGCGCCTCCACGGCGCTTCGGCCCCAGGCAGACAAAGGCCCGATCGCTGGTGACGGGGGATGCACCAGCGACCGGGCTATGGCCAAAGCTAACAAGCCTTGCTGGTCCGACGGGAGTGGACGGCGCAGCTCCTCTCCCGTTGTGATCGGGATCACTGAAACATCCTGGGGTGCACGCACCCTCCGCTCACGTCGTGCTCACCGTCTGCATAGCCTGAAGCTTTCCAACAGGCGAACCTCGATCCATCCCCTCGCGCAGAGCGGCCCCTTCCTGCGAGGCTCGGACACGTGACGTACGTAGTGACCGTGGACACCAGCATCCCGGAGGGCACTCCGGAGATGGACCCGCTTCAGCGCGCAGGCGCGGTGGCGCTCATCGAGGACGGATTCGAGTCCGTCAGGGCCGTCGAAGGGCCCGACGGTGTGGAGGTCGAACTTCTCGACACCATCGTGGCCGTCTACTCCGGCGGAGCCCTGCTGAAGGTGATCGTGGACGCACCGGCCCTGGAGTTCGCCGAGGACTCGGTACAGGCGCTGGTCGACGAGTTGTTGGAGCGCACGGAGCTGCTGGCCGACTGGAAGATCGATCGGTGCGAGGTCGAACTGCACCAGGATCTGGCCAGGGAGAGCCTCGACGCGGCCGACGGCCCCGACGCACCGCCCGACGACCCCGCCGTCCGCAAGGCCCGGCACAGCGAGGTCCCGGTGACCGACGGCGTCGCCGAGCGCTACGCGGCCGGGGCGAAGGCCGAGGCCGCCCGCGTCCGGATGCTGAGCCTGGCGGACGAACTCCGCTCCTTCCCACCGGCCGTGTTCGGCGTGCTCGACGACGCCGTCCCGACCGAGTCCGCCCGACTCGCCGCCGGCGCCCTCGTCCACGCGACCGACTCCCTGGTGGACGAGCTGTTCGAGGACGTCCAGGTCCTGACCCAGGAGGACGCCACCGTCGCCGAGTGCGAAGGTCCCCTCTGGCACCTGGAACGCCTTCCCGACCGCTACGCCCTCCAGTACGACGCCCGTTTCGCCCGCCGCTTCCTGGTCACGGTGATCGCCATGACCACCCGCTTCACCGACGGCAGCTTCCAGCGGCTCAGCTGCGTAGCCGAGGGACTCGCCCTGAGGTTCCTGCTGGGCCAGGCGACCATGACCCTGGAGCTGTACGAGCTCCTCGACGACGACGTCTCGGCCGCCCTCGACGCGTTCGCCGGCAGTGTGTTCGAGGACCTGGACCACGACTGGCTCTACGACTGGCTCTACGACGACTCGCCGGACGGCATCGACGAGGACCACGCGGAAGCGGCTCTCGGAGTCCCTCCCTTGGGGGTTCCTCCGACCCCGCCGCTGGCGGTCTCCCCCCTGGCCGCCCCTCCACTGGCGATCGGCGACTGGTTCACCCCGTTCGACCGCGGCAGATACGTTCACCCGTCGGCAGCGGACGAGCCTGACGGCGCGGCGCACTGAGGCCGGCCGGTCCCCGGGCTGCCGCGCGGGCCGGCCCCCGGGCCGCGCCGCGCACGGAGACCCACCCGGGGGCCGGCCGCTGCCCCCGGGAGCGGGCCTCAGACCCGCCCGCGTGCCTCCGCGGCCCGTCGTGCCAACGAGTCGAAGGTCACCGCGGCGAGCAGCACCCCGCCCGTGATCATGAACTGCACCGGCGGCTCGACCCCCAGCAGCGCCATGCCCGAGGCGATCGACTGGATGATGAGCACCCCCAGCAGCGCGGACCAGGTCGAGCCCCGCCCGCCGAACAGGCTGGTGCCGCCGATGATGGCGGCGGCGATCGCGTTGATCAGCAGCATGCCGGAGCCCGGCACCGAGCTCGCGGACGTCAGCCGTGACGCCACGAACAGACCGCCGATCGCGGCCAGGCCCCCGGACGCGACGAACACCGCGATCCGCACCCGCGCCACATGGACGCCCGCCCGCCGCGCCGCCTCCACCCCGCCGCCCAGGGCGAGGACCTGCCGGCCGTAGGGCGTGCGGCGCAGGAAGAGGTCCGTCGCGACGATCGCCCCGATGAAGATCAGAAGCGCCAGCGGCAGCCCCTCGAACCGCCCCAGCACATAGACGACGGCGAACGCGACCACCGCGAGCAGCGCCGTGCGCGCCCAGATCTCGCTCACGGCCCGGTGCGGCATCCCGGCGGCGCCGCGTCGCCGTCGGTCGTGGAAGGAGACGAGGAGGTACGCGACCGTGCCCAGCGTCGCCACGCCGTACGTGACGACGGCGGCACTGAAGTAGTGGCTGGTCAGCGTGGCGACCAGACCGTCCTCGTCGAAGTTGATGGTGCTCTCCGTCCCCAGCAGGTAGAGCATCAGCCCGTTCCAGGCCAGCAGCCCCGCCAGCGTCACCACGAACGCGGGCACCCCGATCTTGGCGAAGAAGAACCCCTGGACGCCCCCGGCGGCCGCACCGCCGATCACCGCGATGACCACCGCGAGCCATTCCGGCATCCCGAGGTTCACGTTCAGCGCCGCGAACATGGCGCCGGACAGCCCGGCGAGCGAGCCCACCGACAGGTCGATCTCACCGATCAGCAGCACGAACACGATGCCGACGGCGATCATGCCCGTCCCGACGATGTCCACGCTCAGGACGGACAGGTTGCGCGGCGAGAGGAAGTTGTCGTTCAGTCCCTGGAAGACCGCCCAGGTCACGGCGAGAGCGAGCAGAACGGGCACCGGCCCGAGATCCCGTTCGTGCAGCCGCCGGCGCACGGCGCCGAAGTACTCCGCCGGCGGCCTCCCCTTCACGGCCACGTCTCCTCCGGGCGGGTCGATCGGTGGCCGACGGCGTTGTCCGCCGCGCCGGTGACGGAGGAGATGATCTGTTCCTGGGAGGTCGTGTTCACGTCGAAGAGCCCGTTGTTACGGCCGAGACGCAGAACGGCCACCCGGTCGGCGACGGCCTTGATGTCGCCCATGTTGTGGCTGATGAGCAGGATCCCCAGGCCCCGGTCGCGCAGTGTCTCGATGAGGTCGAGGAGCTGACTGGTCTGCTCGACGCCCAGCGAGGCGGTGGGCTCGTCCAGCAACAGCAGCCGGGGCGTGCCGAGCAGTGAGCGGGTGATGGCGACGACCTGCCGCTGACCGCCGGAGAGCGAGGCGACCGGCGCCCGCACATCGGGAATGCGGATGGACAGGGTGTGCAGCAGCTCGTTGGTGTGCCGCTCCATCTCGACCTCGTCGAGGATGCCGAACCGATGGATCTCCCGCCCGAGGAAGAGATTGCCGACGACGTCGAGGTTGTCGCACATCGCGAGGTCCTGATAGACGGTCGCGATGCCCAGCCCCTGGGCGTCCTGAGGCCGCTTGATCTGGATCGCGCTGCCCTGCCACTCGATGACCCCCCGGTCGGCGGGACCGACCCCCGAGATCACCTTGACCAGCGTGGACTTACCGGCGGCGTTGTCGCCCACCAGGGCGACCACCTCCCCGGCCCTGATCTCCAGCTCGACGTCCACCAACGCCTGGACGGCGGCGAACCGCTTCGAGACGCCACGCAACGCGAGCAGGGGCTGAGGCACGGAGGCCACCTCCTCACCGGATCAGTCCTGCGTCCTCACACGCAGACCGCAGCTTAGGAGTACAAATCTCATCAATGGTGTACATACCATCCTTGACGAGCGTGTCCTTGATGTTCCCTACGGTCACGGAGACGGACGGAAGGAGCACGGCAGGGATGTCCTCGGTGGTGCCGTTGTCGACGGTCCCGGTGGCGATGGACGCGACCGACTCCCCGCGCCCGAGGGCGACGGCCATCTCGACGGCGGCGTCGGCCGCGGGCTTGTAGGGCTTGTAGACGGTCATGTACTGATCGCCCCTGACGATCCGCTGCACGGCCACGAGGTCGGCGTCCTGCCCGGTGACCGGCGGCAGCGGCCTGACTTCGGTGGCGTTGAGAGCGGAGACGACCGCGCCGGCGAGGCTGTCATTGGCGGCGAGGACACCGTCGATGTTCCCGGCCCCCAGGGCGGCGATGGCCCCCTTCATGTTCACGAAGGCGTTCTCGGGCCGCCACCCGGCGGTGTCGTAGGACTTGCCGATCTTCACCTTGCCCTCGAGGACCGACAGCGCCCCGCGCTTGAACCAGCCGGCATTGGGATCGGTGGTGGCCCCGTTCATCATGACGATCTGCCGCCCCTGAGACGCCGGACCCATGGCCTTGAGCAGGGCTTCCCCCTGAAGCCGCCCGACCGTCGCACCGTCGAAAGTCACATACCCGGAGATGGCCCCCTGGGCGAGCCGGTCATAGGCGACAACGGGAATCCCGGCCCGATGAGCGGCCTCGACCGACGGATGCAGCAACTGGGGATCGACGGCAGCGATGATCAGAACGTCCACATCCCTGACGATCATGGCTTCGAGCTGCTGCCGCTGAACCGCGGGATCAGGCGTGGCGGCGACGACAACAGGACACCCGGAACACAGCTCCTTCAGCTTCGCCTGGATGAGCGGCCGATCGAACTGCCCGAACCGAGAGGCCCCACCCCCTGGAAGCAGCACCCCGACCTCAAGACGCCCCTCCCCGCCCCCGTCACCCCCACACCCGCCCCCAGCCAGAACCAGCCCGCCGGCAACCACGATCGCCACGGCCCCACGGGCAAGGAACCCACGCTTCACCACCGGAAACCTGGCACCAAGACCCATCATCGATTCCTCAGAATCTATCCCGTATTACCCCATAGTAGGCGCTCCCCTACGCACTCGCCCAGTTGCAGACACGAAGGGTCCGCAGACGTTCGCGGTCATCCGCCGTTGTTCGTGCAACCCAGAGAGTTCTCGGCTCGTCCTTCACTGGGTGCTGCCGTTGCCGTGACCCCCCCCACCTGCCTTCGCGCGGTCAGGAGAGCTTGATCACCGAGCAGGACGGGCCGTGAGAGGACCGTCCCCCACAGCGGTCGTTTCCCACGGCATTCGTGGCGATGATCAGAATTCCCCAGGCATTCCGTGGAATCGGGAGCGGCATGCTGATCTGGTGGTCGATCTCGCCCTTGTCGTCAGGTCTGAGGCTGACCTCGTAGAGGTTCCCCGTTCCGGGTAGATCCTTCTGTTCTGCGTCTACGGCGGTGACGTACACGTTGACGCTCGCCCACCGCTCGACGCCGTCCGCGTGGACGCCGAAGCCCAGCCGCTGATCGGACGCCTGCCCCTGGAGCTTGACGTCGGTAAGGGTCGGGCGCCCGCTCCCACCCGCCGCCTGGGCCGCGCCGACGACCGCCACGCTCAAGGCCACCATGTAGAAGATGACGCCGAGCCCCAGGACAACGGTCTCCCATACGTTGCCCTGCCGCGTCGGATGGATGAGCAGGGCGACGATGCTGCACACGATGGCGAGGATGGCGCTGAGCGCGGCCACGTAGATCGGCCACGACTCGTTGTTGAGCGCGACGAACGCGACATCGCTCGTCAACCCCAGTGCGGTCATGACGCCGGCCACCGTGACCAGGGCTCCAGCAAGGATCTTGGCGACATCGTCGAGGCGCTTTCCGATCTCGGCCTGGACGTCGTCGAACGGGAGAACTTCCTGGTCACCGCGCGGCAGGTTCATCCGCTCATGGTGGTGAACGCGGAGAGCCTTCCGGCGTATCGGCGCAGACGGTTAGTCCCAATAGCCGACTTGACTCCCGGTCAGCTCACCACCGAGGCACTGCACTTCGATGCACGCGTACATCGTCCTTGCGCTGCCAACCGGGCCCGGACCGAGGAACTCCGGGCCCTTGCCTGGGACCACGTCAGGCCCGTCGTCCAGACTGGCGCGGTCGCCATGGACGGCATCTCCGGCACCGATCCGCGGCTTGCCGAACCTGACGTAGGCGCGCAGCCAAGCACTCGCGAATCGATAGTCACGCAGTTGGACACGCAGCAACGCCAGAGGGCCCTTACCTACCCGGTAAGGGCCCTCTGATCTGCTACTCAGCTGTCGGGGTGGCGGGATTTGAACCCACGACCTCTTCGTCCCGAACTCTCGGCCGGGTGGTCATTGAGGTCTGGTGGGCTGGTCAGTCGGCCATTGATGGCTGTTGGCGGTCGCCTGCGGTCACGGTAGTTGCTGTACTCCGCTGCTGTACCGCAGCACTCATTACAGCGGCTTCGCTTGGTCGTACTCGGCTGCCCTGAACGTGGGCCAGTACGTGATCTGAGGTTGGTTCGCTTGATCATCGCCAACAGCGCCTCGGCGGCGAGACACGGCTAGAAGCACCGTACGGCGGGCGACCTTCCCGCCGGGGAGTTACTCCCCTGCGCCCCAAGGGCCGGCGCGGGCCGGATACCGTTCCCCACATGAAGATCATGATCTGGTCCTTCCTTGCCCTGCTCCTCATCGTCTGCGCCATCGGCGGCTTGCTCAGCGCCGCAAATGGACACGACGCCCCAACCATCATCCGTGGCCTGGTCGCCAGTGCTTGGTTCTCGTGGGGGGCCTGGGGCAGTTGGAAGAGGGCATCTCGCCCCCAGACCCAGGGAATTGCCCGTATCGAAGAACCGCACCAGAGACCTTGGCGGCGACGATAACCCTGCTATCCGACAATGCCCTGACATCTTCCGACAGTCACGTGACGCACGTTGGCTGAACGAGGACCACTGGAGTGCGAAAGCGATTTCTTCTTGCCCTGGGTCTTGCCGGGGGTCTTGGTGAGCTGGGTTTTTGCTGGTCAGGGGCGGTGTGCTCGTGCGCCGAGTGGTCGCCGTTGGTCGTCATTGGCCACTGGTGAGCGGCCTTGGACGGCCCAGGGACGGCCCAGCTTCGCCCCACTCGACTGACCGCTGCCCTCTCGACACGCCTCGCCTGAAGCTCAGCTGATGGCAGTCAGCCACGAAGGCGGGGGCGCCTGCCGGCCTCGCGTGTGTTCCTCGCTGTGCTCCCACTCGCCTCCGCCACGCTGCCGGTACCGCTGACCAGGCGAGCAGCCAGGCGACATGTTCCTGTACGCACGCCGCGCTGTAGTAGTCGTCTGGGAGAGCGTCTTCTTGACATCGAAATTCGCTGTTCAAAGTCACTCTCCGCTTTCCAGAGCGCCCGTCGGACAGCCCGCTTCATGAAAGCGCGAGGCTATGTCCTCACCCGGAGCGGCCGAGACCGGCCCGGAAGAACGGCAGTAGTGGGGGTGGCATCATGGCGGGGGATTCGAGCAGCTCCCACTGGCAGCCAGGCACCTTCTCATCGAGACAGCGGAACCCCTGCCGCATCATCAACAGACCCACGGACGTCGACGCTTGGTCCGCCGGGGACCAGTGACGCTTACTCACGTCGGCCATCAGCAGCATTCCCATCCCAAGGGTTCTGCCCATCATCCATTCGTAGGCCGCGTCATCCAGCAGGTTGGCCTCAATCTCCGCCTCAACTCGTACGCACAGGTCGATAACCCATTCCCGGGTCGCTCCGCTCGCCTCCCAAGCGTCCCGTAGATCATCCAGGGGCGCTGTCTCCGCCAGACACAGCAGAGTGTCGAGGACAGGGCGGTCGGGGAGGGTGCTCATACCGCCATCGGCGGGAAACACCTCATCGGCAAAATCCGGGACGTCCACGACCGTGTATTCAGCCAAGGACGCCCATGGGTTGTACCACCCCGTGGGTTGCATGGCCCGCAGCACATCACCGATTCCCTGCGGCGTGATGGCGGCACCCCCGCGCAGCACCGTGGTCACTACCGCAGCCGTCACATCGCTGTCGGACAGATTCGGAGGTTCTGGGTTCAGGTCCAGCTCAGCCAGCTCCGGCGGAGGCCAATCCACACCCCGGTTACGCATGCACCGAATGATTCCCTCATCGATTCGGCGGGCCCGAGCGGGAACAAGCCGGACCCGCTGACCGGAGGCGACCACCTCGTCGGCAACACGCTCCGCCCACTCCTCCTCGTCCTCTCGGGCTATCGGACCCTCGTCACCGAGACCGGTACCAAGACCCCGGACGGCTTGCCCGAGGGCCTCCCGCACCGCATGCTCCGGCACCGGATGTCCCTCGCCGAACAAGGCCAGCGCCAGATGAAACGGCCGAGCACCACGCCGGGCCAATCGGGCGAGCGCCACGACCAAGCCGAATGCTTCGTCGACCGGAACCGATGCACTCCCCCGCCCCCGGCCCAATGCCCGCACCCTGTGCCTTGGCAATAAACCCGCCCGCCGCCAGGACGCGAGCTGCTTCATCGACACCCCGTAGCCGTGCTGGCGCGTGTGGTCGATGAGCTGCTGATCAGCGGATACCGGACCAGTCGTAGAAGACATGGCGCGAATCTACCCACTCCCGCTACAAGGGGACGTGGCTTCGGAAGATATAGAGACCCCCCACCTTCACCGAGGCCAGGTGCACCGCACGTGGTGCTCTTGAGGAACCGCCGGAGTAAACGGCCCGGCAACGAACCAGGAGAACCCATGCTGATGACCTTCACCGACCTCCTCCCGACGACCGGCCCCCTGTCCTGGGCACTGATCACGGCCCTGTACCTCTGGATCACCGTGTACGTCGTCATCGTGGGCGTCGCCCTGTTCCACCCCGGCCGATCCCGCCGGAAGGCAGCCCGCAAGATCCTGGACTGCCACCTCCTCGTCCCCAGGACGCTGTGACCTTCCCGCAGAAGTGACTAACCGCGATCTTTCGCGAGGGTCCGCCGATGAAGTCGGTGGGCCCTTCTGCTTTCCGGAGCTGATGGTGGGCAGGCCGGCGTCTACAACCTGCGACGGCGGAACCGCGGTGGACGAGATATTGCGCGGTGACTTCTTCGTCCCGAAGCAACTCGGGCGGGGGCGCTGGCTTGGGCTGGTGCAGCTCTACCTGGACTGACGGTCCACCGACGTACGCGCGTGTCCGCTGTTGTCCGTGGGCGTTGTCACGCAGTTAGACACTCACCGATCAGGACGCTCGATCTTTACACCTGGTAGGAACGGCCGAAGTACACCGATGCATCCCGGTACAGCGGCCCTGATGTCAAGCCTCGGCAGGGCAGAAGAAGGGATCGCGTTCTACACGTTTTGTGGCGCTGCGCCGGCCGGCCGGATGGCTTCTGGAGGTGCGGCCGTTGGTGCGGCGCCATGCCGACTCCGGGAGCGAAAAATCTACCCATGTGTCCGATCCATTGCCACTACCCTCTCGTTCATGACGACTGCTCCACGTCGGCGCTTCTCCATCCGCGCTGGGCTCGCCGATGAATTTAGCGACGGTGCTCCCTATGAGGGCGTGCCGGCGCACCTTCGACAGCCGCTCACGAGTTGGCTGAACGCCCAGCTTGGCCGTGGCGAGTACCGAGAGCAGGTGGACCACGCCCTTGCAATGGTGCTCTGCCTGCGACTTCGCATAGATCCTGCCCCATACAGCAGTCCTGTCGACCGACTGCTTGGAACGGACGATGTCGAACTGCTGGACGTCATTGATGCGTTGCTTGCCTACAAGACAAGCCGGACACAGAGCGACGCCCAAAGCAGGAGCGATCGAAACGCGGCGCATGTCCTTGGCGCGGTCCTCTCTGAGGGCGGCTCTGCCTATCAGGTAGCCGATGACTTGACTGGTTTGGAGATACGCGTTGCCTCCGCGGTACGGGGCGCGGTCCAACAGACAGTTGCTGATGCTGCTAGTTCCCCTCCTGCCGGCTCTGCTGCCGACCATTTGGCCGCAGCGTGGGCGGCGGCCTACGGGCGGTATTCCGATCCGGTACGGGCTTACAGCGAGGCCATCAAGGCCGCTGAGTCCGCTGCACACGCCGTCATAGAGCCGAACAACGGAAGGGCGACTTTGGGCTCGATGATCCGAGTGATCCGCAATTCGCCCTCCAAGTTCACTACCGCTCTCTTCACCCCTCCTGGCAAGGATGCTGTCGCGCCTGTGGAGGCGATGATGTGCGCTCTGTGGGAGGGACAGACCTCTAGACACGGTGCGCAGACTGGGACAGTTCCCGAGACGCCGGAAGCGGCTCGGTGCGCCGTGCACCTCGCTGCGACGCTTGTGCAGTGGTTCACCTCTGGCACTGTGCAGCGGACCTCGTAGGCACTGAGGCTGAATGATCTCAAGCCCGTTGCTCCTCAGCCCTCGACAGCCAGCCACGATGGCGGGTGTGTCAACCGATGAGGTGCGCGTGTGTCTCGCTGAGCCCCCACCGGCCCTCGCCACGTTGCTGGTGTGTTGACTTTCCGGGCAGGCTGTAGCGGTCTCTCCGTTGCGTCAGCCGCGAAGATCGCCCATGTTCGGGATTTTTGGGTAGAACTGCCAAGGCCGAGAGTAGGCTCCAGTTCAGCTGAGCGCTTCTGGGAGGATGGTGTATAGCCGCAACAGACAACTTTGATCATGGGAGGGCTCGTGGCGCGTGCCGACTTGCTGCTGGCGCTGGTGAAGTCAGGGGCAGGGGGAGACGATCTTGCTTTCCGACGTGCCGCTGAAGCGCTCATCGCAGAGGAAGAAAGCAAGAAACACGGCGTACTTGCATCCCAACTTGCAGATGCCTTGACGAAGCGGCGACCGGCTCCCGGAAATCATGTTTCTGCGCTTACTCGCAATGGCGAAGCAGCTGGTCTTTTCCACGAGATGGAGCCCGAGAGGCGTATTACTGAACTAGTTCTGACGGGCGATGTCAGGCTTGCGATCAATGAACTCATTGAAGAGCACCACAGGCGTGACCTGTTGAGGAGTCATGGAGTCGAGCCGAGGCACAGGCTTCTTTTCGTCGGACCGCCGGGGGGTGGCAAAACTACTCTGGCTGAGGCCATTGCTACGGAGCTTGCCGTTCCTCTATTGAGTGTTCGATATGAAGGCCTGATCGGAAGCTACCTCGGTGAGACTGCAACGCGCATGGAGACACTTTTTGCGGCTGTCAGGATTCGTCCATGCGTACTATTCTTTGACGAGTTTGACGCCGTAGCGAAAGAGCGTGGAGATACTCACGAAACGGGCGAAATTAAGCGAGTCGTAAGCTCGCTGCTTCTGCAAGTGGATAAGTTGCCGAGTCACGTAGTCGTCGTGGCCGCGACGAATCATGCCGAATTGCTAGATCGGGCAGTATGGCGGCGAATGCAGCTGCGACTCGAACTTCCACATCCGACGCGCGCAGGCCGCATTGAATGGCTGAGCGCGTGGTCAGCGCGAACCGGTGTTGAATTCGGCTTGTCTTTGAGGACAATTGCAGAGCGTCTCAGTGAAGTAAGTTATGCAGAGCTTGAAGAATTTGCACTAGACGTGCAGCGACGGTCGATTCTCTCCGGTCCGGAGCCAGACGTTAAAGAAGTAGTACAACGGGTCTTGCATCATTGGTCTGTTCGTGTGGGGGAAGCTGAATGACAAGTGCGGACGGCGAAGTCTCACGCTCTCGTCCGGTAATTCTAGGGGAACCGGGTCCCTCTGTAAGATTCAAGATGGGCGGTGGAAGCAGCGTTCGGGTAAACATTGCTGGCGGCGGCCGTCGCATTGATCGTTTGAATGATCAACTGGATTCAGCGGCCGAGGAGTTGGCGGCCCAGATTCAGCTCGTCGCCTCCATTCAAGACGCCGATCCTCATCTCGTGCTGGTTTTCGAAGCAATTGAAGAGCAGCTCGATCTGCAAAAAGTCGCTCGACGTCTCGGTATGGAGATTCTTCTTGAGACGGAAGACGAGGTAGACCCTGATGCAGAGTTTACACTTGCGTCGAAGAACCCGCGAAATCTGCTCCTTAGTTCGTGCCTTCATGCGGCATGCCTAAATCAAAATGCGTTTGATGGACTACTGAGTAAATGGCGTACCTGGAAGCGCACGGGAGCGCTTCCCCGCGGGTATGCTCCTCTACGTGATCTATTTGTGCACCTAAAAGATGTTCGTCCTTGGGGGCCACAGGACCGGCTCAAGATGGTGGACTGGGATGAGCACTTTGGCGGGCAGCTTCCGGATCTCCTCTTTGAGGTGGAAGTAGAGCTTTGGTACAGGAAAACAGAAGCTGCACGTACTAAATCACAGAGAGAAGTTGAGGCTCTCATCTCTCAAGCCGGCGGGGAGATTAAGACGTCGGTCGCCATTGATAGCATCGGCTACCATGGAGTTAAGTGCGCAGTTCCCTCGGCGACTCTGGCGGAACTAGCCAACGGGCGTTTTGATAACGTTCGGCTGGTCAAATCTGCCAACGTCATGTATCTACGCGTCACAGGTCAGGCCCTGCCTGTATATGGCGAGCCTATTGATTCGAGCGTTGACGCTTTTCCGATTGCGCCCGCGAATCTCTCGCCCATCGTTTGTGTTCTCGACGGGGTTCCTGAAGCCAATCACCCACTTCTCAAGGACCGGGTGTTGGTACACGACCCAGACGACCTGGCAAGTGAATCGACGGTAGACGAACGCAAGCATGGTACGTGGATGTCCTCAGCTGTCGTTTGGGGAGACCTCAGTAAAGGTCTTAATCCACTGCTGCGCCCAATCCTTGTTAGGCCTATCCTGGCCCCGTCCGCTGAGACAATTGACCGAAGTGAAGAATTGCCGCTTGGTCAGCTCGCTCCAGATTTGATGCTGCGTGCATTCCGTGAACTTTTTGAAGAGCATGATGGTGCGGGCCCGGCTGGTGCGGATGTTGCTATCGTGAACCTTTCGGTCGGCGACCCTGCGACGCTTTTTGATACCTTGCTGTCTTCGTGGGCTCGCATGCTGGATTGGCTCAGTTATCACTACGGCGTCTTGATTGTCGTGTCGGCGGGGAATCACGGTCGACTTCCGCTGCACTCGCTGAATACCGATGAGCTTCTTCAGTTGGAAGGGGATGCTCGGCGACAAGCAGTACTTGAATCGCAGAGGCGTGATCAATTTAATAGGCGTCTGATGTCGCCATCTGAGTCAATCAATTCGATTACCGTAGGTGCCATTCATGACGACGGTTCCGAGGTGGCCCCTAGTGGATATGTTGCAGATCCGGCAGATGGCCTTTTGACTATCAGCCCCTTTACTGCAATTGGTACTGGGTATAGGCGAAGCCTCAAGCCGGAACTTTCGGCAAATGGAGGTAAGGTTTTCTTCCGAGTTCCGCTGCCTCCTAGCGATGCACTCATGTTTTCCGGCACCTCTGGGCGTGGACCAGGAATCCGTGTAGCGGCGCCTGGGGCTGGGCGAGAGTTGTTCATCGCGGGGACGAGTCCTGCATGCGCCTTGGTAACTCGTCAAGCAGCAGAACTCTACGAACTTGTCGAGCAAATTACGGCTGACAAGTCTTTGACGCGAGGCCAGCGTGCTTCTGCGGTTAAAGCACTACTGGTTCACGGCACCGGTCCACTGGATGTTCCGCAGGGTGAATTTCCTCTAGAGCGGGCGACTGGTAACGGTGTCCACGTTCGTGACCTGGCTGGTGGGTGTGCCCCAAATGAGGCTGTCTTGCTCTTTTGCGGCTCGATCGGAGCATCTGAGGTGCAGGATCTGCGATTTCCGCTACCTGACGGATTGGGCGTTCGCGAAGTGAAGAAGGTCGACGCTACGCTCGCTTGGCTATCGCCCGTGAATTGGCGGCATCGGCAGTATCGGAGAGCTGCTCTCTCGCTTGTCAAGCCTATTGGTGATATTCCTGATCTCGGAACTCCTGCGGGACTGCCCACCCAAACGGCAACTCGCGGTGCCGGTACTGTGCAGCATTTGAGCTGGGAAACGCAAAAGGCTTTTGCCTACGGTCGCGGTTCCGAAATGAGCGTTCGGGTGAAATGCCTGGAACAGGCGGGTGGGCTACAAGGCGAAAGGGTTCCGTACGCCGCTGTAATTTCACTGTGGGTGGCACCTGCGATCGGCGTCGATATCTATCAGCAGGTTCGAGATCAAGTGCGCGGTAGGGTCGATGTTCGGCCGTGATTTCTAGGGGGCAGCCCCTTGTAGTGCGGCCCGGCCCCCGGCCGGGCTGGAGTGGGGCGCAGACAGGAGCGCAGGCCCGGCCGGGGGCCGGGCCGCGCGCGGGGAGCGGAGCGAGCCGCCTTGAACCAGTAGAGAAACTTTGAATCACGGCCCGACTGCTCGCTGGTGATCATCCACCCATCCGGGCCTGGTTCCGTCTGTCCCGTGGTGTAAAACCCTGGGTATGGGGAGTGAGCGACGAGAGCTGATGAAGGCGCTTGGGGTGCGTCTTCGAACGCTTCGTACAGGGGCTGGCCTGACAGGTGCCGTCCTGGCGCAACGTGCCAGCGTGGGGCAACCGACCGTGTCCAAGGTGGAGAACGGGCGCATGGTTCCCAGCCTCGACGTCCTGGGCCGGTTGTCCCTGGCTCTCGATCTCGACGAGTCGACCTCTCGTGAAGTGCGTGACCTCTTGGCCGCCGTGGAAGCTGCTCCGGACAGGGTTGAGTCGCCTGACGAGGAGTCTCCCGCCGGGGCGGTCCTTGACGATGCGGTGCGGTCTGCTCGGCTTGTCCGCTCGTTTCAGTGCGTTGTTCTGCCGGCCATGCTCCAGAGCGCGGAGTACGCCCGAAACGTCTTCGACAGTGCGCCAAACTCCACCCCTGAGGCCGTCGGCCGTGCCGTGGCTGCCCGTGTGGAGCGGCAGAGCCTCCTGTACGAGCCGGGGCGGGAGTCGGTGTTCGTGCTGACCGAAGCCGTGTTGCGGACCTGGCCCGGGAACCCCTCGCTGATGCTGGCCCAGTTCGACCGGCTCTTGGCCGTCGAGAGTCTGAGCACGGTGCGCCTCGGGGTCATCCCCTGGCGTCGGGCGGTGCCGGTCATGCCTCGTCACGGGTTCACCCTGTGCGACCGGCGGGCGGTGGTCGTCGAGATCTTCCGAGGTGAGCGAGTCCTGGACGACTCCGCCGAGGTCGCCGCGTACGAGGAGATCTTCGCCCGGTTCGAAGAGGCTGCGATCTTCGGGATCGAGGCGCGGGAGCTCCTGCTTCGGGTGATGCAGGAGTTCCGGGAGTTGGAGGACTTCACCACCCGCTAGAGGAATAATTCCTCTAGATGCCTGGCCCATCGGTCACGCGCAGGAATACTCTGCTCGCAATGCCGTCTAGCCCCCTAGACGAAGAGGAGAGTTCCCATGCCCAAAAAGTGGTGCCGCATCTTTCCCGGCCTGGCCTGGCAGGTCGCGGAGGCCCGACACTTCGTCGCCGCCCTACTTGAGGGTTCAGGCCTGGTGGACGACGCCGTCCTGGTCGTCGGTGAGATGGCGGCCAATGCGGTCCGGCACACGCGAAGCGGCTGGTACCGCGGATGGTTCCTCGTGGTCGTCTGCTTCGACGACGACCTGGTCCGCATCGAGGTGACCGACCAGGGCGGCGACGAGGAGCCCCTGCTCCGCAGCGTCAACAGCCAGGTGGAAGAGGGCGGCCGCGGGCTCATGCTGATCGCGGCCTGCGCCAAGGACTGGGGCGTCAAAGACCGGCCCGCCGGCGGGCGCTGCGTCTGGGCCGAGCTGCCGCGGAACGGAGCGGCGTGACCTCCCGTCCGGCGGTGATCCGTGGCTGTGGCTGCCTCGTGGGCAGTGGAGGGTGAGTCCTCGGGGGGTGCCTCGGCGGCGGGCCGGCTTCTATGTGATCGGAGTTCATTCGGGCAGGCGACTCCCGCCCATTCCGTCTAGGGCCCTAGACTCCTGGGTACTTCTAGGAGGTGTGGTCATGTCGGACGAGTTGCAGCGGATCATGGCGATCGATGA
>NZ_JBSFWB010000016.1:0-229434 GCF_053592635.1 Streptomyces sp. NPDC002623
TCAATGGGTGGAGCAGTGGGTGGAGCAGTGGGTGGGGCTGTGGAGGGTGCGCTCAGGGGGCGGCGCAGTGTCGCGGGCCCGGCGGCCGGTGAGGTGTCGTGCGGCGCGGGTCAGCCGGCCCGCTCGCGCTCCCAGAGGTAGAAGCGCTGCGCCATGGCGTCCTTCGGGGAACGCCAGGTCTCGGGGTCGTAGGCGCTGACGTACGCGGACAGGCGCTCGCTGACGTCCCGGAACTCGGGATGCCCGGTGATCTTGGCGATGGCAGGCCCGGGTTCGCGCTCGGACTCGATCAGATGCATGTACACATCGCCGAACTGGAAGAGGCTGCGCCGGACGACGCCGACGAGCTGCGGCAGCTCGCCCCGGTCGGAGTCCTCGAAGACCTTGGCGATGTCGGGCGCCGATCCCGGGGCCATCCGGGCGACGATCAGGGCTTGGTGCATGGGGGGACTGTCCTCCGTCCGGCTCAGTCGGTCAGACCGGGCGTGGCGCCGCGTTCGGCGGCGGCCTTCTCGATGCGGTCGCGGATCAGGCCCAGCTGGACCTTGGAGTTGCGGTTGATGTTGTCGGTCATCCACTCGTCGTCGACCGGCGCCTCGGGCTTCATCGCGAAGTCCTGCGTCCAGATCATCCGCGTGCCGGCCGGGACCTCCTCGTACCGCCAGTGGATGTTCATGTGGGCGAACGGCCCCGTCTCGACCCGGCGGGCCTTGACGGTGAGCGTCTCGCGGTCCGGCTCGCGCTCGGAGACCCAGCTCCACACCTTGCCGTTCTCGTCCGGGTGCATGGTCAGCCGGAACGTGGTCCGGCGTCCCTCCCGGGAGAGGATCTCGACGGACGCGTACTCGCTGAACAGCCGCGGCCAGTTGTCGAGATCGTTGGTGATCTCCCAGACGAGGTCCAGCGGGGCCGCGATGGTGATCTCGTTCTGTGTGTGTCCGGTCATCTCACGCTCCTGTCATGAGGGCACTGTTGACGAGGTCGAGGAACTCCCGGGGCGACTTGGAGCGTTCGGCGTCGCAGGGCATCGGCGTGCCGTACCGGTTCTCCAGCTCGCCGACGATGCCCAGCAGCCCGAGCGAGTCGACGCCCAGGGTGCCGAAGTCGACGCCGTCCTGCCGGAGTTCGGCCGGGGCGACGGTGCAGCCTGCGGACTTCTTCATGAGTTCGGCCAGCTCTTCCACGGTGATGCGGTCGGTCATGGGTGTTCCTCTCCTCTACTGCTTCGCGCCGCCTCGCTACGAGGCGTCGGTGGCGCCGTGCCGCAGCACCAGCGCCGAGTTCGACCCCATGAGTCCCCGGCTCAGGACCAGTGCCGTGCGCACTTCGGCGGTGCGGGCAGTGCCGGTCACGAGGTCGAGGTCATGGCAGATGTCGAAGACATTGGGAGTGGGCGGGATCAGGCCGTGCTCCATGGCGAGCACCGCCGCCGCGGCGTCCATCAGCGGCGCCGCGCAGTACCCGCGGCCGATCCCGGTCTTGGGCGCCGTGACGGGCACCCGGGCGCCGTGCCGGCCGAGGGCGTCGACGATCGCCAGCGCCTCGGCGCGGTCCGCCTCCGGTACGCCGAGGGCGTCGGCGAAGACCACGTCGATCTCCTCGGGGGCGCAGTCGGCCTCCGCCAGGGCTCCGCGAATGGCCTCGGCGAGTCCTTCCCGGGACTGCTCCCAGCGGGAGGCGCCGGTGAAGGTCGCCGCGTGTCCGGCGAGGCGGGCCCGCACCCGCGCACCGCGCGCCCGGGCCACGGACTCCTCCTCCACCACGAGCATCGCGCCGCCCTCCGCGGGCACGAACCCGCAGGCCGCAGAGGTGAACGGGCGGTAGGCGCGGGTCGGTTCGTCGACCGTGCTGAGTTCCTCGTAGCCGAGTTGGCAGACGACCGAGTAGGGGGCGATCGGCGCCTCGGTCGCCCCGGCCACGATCACATCGGTGCCGCGCACCACGGCCCGCGCCGCGTGTGCGAGGGCGTCCAGGCCGCCGGCCTCGTCGGCGGCGACGACCGAGCAGGGGCCCTTGAAGCCGCGGCGGATGGAGATCTGGCCGGTGCTGGCGGCGTAGAACCAGGCGATGGACTGGTACGGGCCGACATAGCGACTGCCCTTGCCCCACAGCTGCTGCAGCTCCCGCTGTCCGAACTCGCCGCCGCCGGAACCGGCCGCGGTGACCACGCCCACCGAGAACGGCGCGGCGTCGGTGTCGGGCCGGCCGAGGTCGGCGTCCGCCAGCGCGAGGTCGGCCGCGGCCATCGCGAAGTGTGTGAACCGGTCGGTCTGGACGAGGTAGCGCTCCTCGATCGCGGCCGCCGGGTCGAAGTCGCGGACCTGGCCGGCCACCCGCAGCGGCAGGTGCTCGCAGCCTTCGCGGGTCACCCGGTCCAGGACGCTGATGCCTTCCCTGGTGGACTTCCAGAAGGTCTCGGTACTGGCTCCGTTGGGCGCGACCACGCCGATTCCCGTGACAGCCGCGCGCCGTGGAAGGGGTTCGCTCATCGTGTCTTCTCCCTCGGCCGGTTCATGACCACCGCGGACTGGAAGCCGCCGAACCCGCTGCCCACCGACAGCACGCTGGCCAGCTTGCGCTCGCGGGCCACCTTCGGGACGTAGTCCAGATCGCACTCGGGGTCGGGCGTCTCGTAGTTCGCGGTCGGCGGTACGACCTGGTGGGCCAGCGCCAGCACACAGGCGACGAGTTCGATCGCCCCGATCGCGCCCAGGGAGTGGCCCACCATCGACTTGATGGAGCTCATGGGGGTGTCGTAGGCGTGCCGGCCCAGGACCCGCTTCACGGCGGCGGTCTCGTGGCGGTCGTTCTGCTTGGTGCCCGACCCGTGCGCGTTGACGTAGTCGATCGCCGTGGCGTCGACCCTGGCGTGGCCGAGGGCGTCCTCGATGGCCCGGGCCATCTCCAGGCCCTCGCTGGTCAGGCCGGTCATGTGGTAGGCGTTGCCGAAGGTGGCGTACCCGCCGAGCTCGCAGTACACATGCGCGCCGCGGGCCCTGGCGTGCTCCAGCTCCTCCAGGACGAGCACCGCGCCGCCCTCGCCCATGACGAACCCGTCGCGGTCGGCGTCGAAGGGACGCGAGGCGTGGGCGGGGTCGTCGTTGTTGGAGGAGGTGGCCTTGATCGCGTCGAAGCAGGCCATGGTGATCGGGGAGATCGGCGAGTCCGAGGCGCCGGCTATGCATATGTCGGCCCGGCCCTCCTCCACGGTGTGGAAGGCGTAGCCGACCGCGTCGAGTCCGGAGGTGCAGCCCGTGGAGACCGTCTGCACCGGCCCGCGGGCCCCGAACCGCTCGGCGACCGTCGAGGCCAGGGTGCTGGGCGAGAACGCCCGGTGCAGTTGCGGGGCCGCCTCGCGATGGTCGACGTCCCAGCGCTGCCCGCCGTGGCTGACCTTGACGTAGTCGTTCTCCAGCCGGGTGGTGCCGCCCACCGCGGTGCCCAGCGAGACGCCGACCCGCCAGGGGTTCTCGCCCGCCAGGTCGAGACCGGCGTCCCGTACCGCCTCGTCGCCGGCGACCAGGGCGAACTGGATGTAGCGGTCGCACCGTTCGACGTCCTGCGCGTCCAGCCCGAGGGCCGTCGGCTCGAAGTCGCACTCGGCGGCGATCCGCGACCGCAGGCCGCTCGGATCGAAGAAGGTGATGCCGCGCGTCGCCGTCCGCCCCTCGGTGAGGAGCTTCCAGAACGCCGGGACGCCTATGCCGCCGGGGGCGACGATGCCTATGCCGGTGACCGCCACACGGCGCCCGGTCATGAGCGGACCACGGCTTCGGCGTCGCTCTCCTCGGTGTCGACGTGACCGAGCGGCGGGCTCGGGGCCAGCGGGCCGAGGTGGAACACCATGCGGGCCTCGACGTTTCCGACGTTGCGGAAGCGGTGCCGCATGTGGGCGGGGATCATCAGTCCCTGCTCGGGCTGCAGCGCCACGGCCTCGCCGTCCAGGTCCACCTCCAGCTGCCCGCACACGACGTACACGAACTCCTCGGAGTACGGGTGGTAGTGCTCAGCGATGCGGTCGCCGGGCTTGATGAGGGCCAGGCCCATGAAACCGCTGGTCGAGCCGACCGTGACCGGGGTGAGCATGGCGCGCAGATCGCCGCCGCGCCGGGTGTTCGGCTCGACCTCGCTGAGATCGACGACTCTGGGACGGGATGTGATCACGACGTTCCTCCGATGATGTACTGCGCCGACGTGGGCGGGGCGGGGGCGCCGCCCCGGCCCACGTGATGACGATTCAGGCCTCGGGCGACCGGCGGTCGGTGACGAGATCCATGCGCGCGAGTTCGAGCAGTCGCGCGAGTCGGGCGTCCTTCGACGCGGACCGGTCCGCGTCGCCGGCGTCGTCCAGCAGCGTCGTCAGCTCGGCCACCTGCTTGGGGTCAGACAGACCGAGGGCCTGTACGGGGTCGGCGGCGTCGAGTCCGCCGCGCACGTCGACCAGCCGTACGACGACGTCGTCACGCTGGAAGATCGTGCTGCGCAGCACCGGGTTGCGCGCGTCGTCCGCCGCCGCCTCGTCCTGCCGGGCCAGCAGCTCGGCGAGCTTCATGCCGCGGTCGGGACGGGCCGGGTAGTACAGGGCGTACCGCTCGGCCTGCGGGTCCTGCCGGTCCGCCGTCACATGGTGGACGGCGGGCAGCGCGGCCCGGGTGAAGAACACCCGGGCGGACTCCGGATCGTTGAGGTCCCGGTCCTGCTCCAGATGGGGGTTGATGGCCTCCTCGACGGCCCGCACCTCGGGCTGCCGGGACACGTGCCGCAGCGCGGAGAGCAGGTCGCCCCGCACCTCGATGGCCCGCACCACCCGGTTGCCGTGCATGAACAGCGAGGTGCGGCACAGCCGGGTGGTGTCGTCGACCTGCGGCTCGGGCGAGGCGTAGTCGGCGAGGATCTTGGCGACGATCTCCTCGCTGCCCGGCTTGACGGTGAAGGTGAGCGCGTGCCGGATCATGCCGTCGCCGATCCTGGGCGAGGTCTGGAGCCGGCGCTTGCCCGCGTCGGCGGCCGCCGCCGGGCCGCCGGTCTCGCGGACCACGTGGAAGCGCAGCGACCTGGTGTCACGGACGCAGCTGTGCAGCGGCTCCACCATCCGCACGTGCTCCTCGCTGTTGACCCACGCGAGGAACGGCGGGGCGCTCTCCCATTCGCTGGTGATGAGCCACTGGGAGGGGTTCTCGATGGACTGGCAGAGCTGGTCGCTGACATGCCCGGGGACGGACGCGACCTGGTTGCAGAGCTGCTCGTACGCCTCGAGGAACTGCTGCTGGGCGCCGTCGTAGACGTCGACCAGCAGGACGACCCTGAGGCGGGAGCCGTCGAACACGGACTGGGAGACACGTTGCGACGCCTGTCGCGTCCGCGAACCTGCAACACGTTCGGACGTGGTGGTCATCCTGCGCACATCTCCTTCGCGGAGGGGGGTGGTGAACGTCGGCCGCGGGTCCGCGACGTCAGCGTTCCTCGATCCTGTGCCCGTCCCCGCAAGTGCGCGACTCGGATGAACTACGTGGGTGACTGGGCGGGTGAACGGGTGGCGGACGGCCGGTGGGAGAAGGTCGGTGGGGGACGGTCGGTGGGGGACGGTCAGACGAGGTGGGCGAAGACGACCAGGTTCTCCGTGTAGTCCTTGACCCGTCGGTCGTAGGCCCCCGCGCAGGTGATGAGCCGCACCTGCGCCTCGGCGGTGTCGGCGTACACCCGCTCGCTGGGGAAGTCGTCCTTGTCGAAGGTCTCCACGCTGTCGACCCGGAAGGTCGCCTTGCTGCCGTCGGCCCGCAGCACGTGGAAGAGGTCGCCCTTGGCCAGCGAGCTGAGCCCGGCGAAGACGGCGGCGGACGTCTTGGTGTCGACGTGCCCGGCGATGATCGAGGTGCCCGGCTCCCCCGGGGAGGCCCCGTCGGCGTGCCAGCCGACGAGGTTGACGTCGTTCGCGGGGGGCGCGTCCAGCTGGCCGCTGGGGCCGATGGACAGGTCGGTGAAGGGCGCGTCGACCGAGATCTTCGGGATCAGCAGACGTACCGGCCGCGAGCGCGGCAGATGCTTGCCCATCGGGGCGTCGGCGGCCGCGCCCGACGTGGGCGTGGCCGGTGCGCGGGTGCCCGGGACCGAGGCGGCGGCGGGCGGGGCGTGCGGGGGGCGGGACATGCCGGTCGTCGACGTGTCGTTGCCGCCGAACAGGTTCAGCGCCAGGATCACGGCGGCCGCGGCGCACAGCATCGTCATACCGGCCCGGGAGCTGCCGGGATCGGAGGAGGACGGGGTGGGCGTGGACGTGGGGGTGGGGGTGGGGGACGAAGGGGGAACTGCCATCGGAGACAACCTCACTCGGGCGCGGCAGCGGAGCGTACGGGGCACGGGGAGCGAGCCGGGCCGCCGCACGGGGTACGGGCGGCGGACGCGTCTTCGCTATCGCAACCGACATGGCTCAGACCACGCTTCCGGCGGACTTCCGGCGGCGCAGGGCGTAGACGCCGGTGCCGGCGACGGCGAGGACGCCGAGGCCGGCCGCGGTCGCCGAGGGCCCGGCGAGGGCGCCGCCGCCGGTGTGCACGCCGCCGCTGGGCTTCTCGTGGCCGCCGCCCCAGGAGCCCTTGTCCTTGCCGGCCTCCTTGTCGGCTTCGCCGTCCGCGGCCGTGTCCCTGAGGGCTCCGCCGCCGGTGTGCATCCCACCGTGCGGCTTGCCTTGCTCGTCCTTGCCGGACTCCTCCTTGCCGTGCTCTTCCTTGTACGAGAAGCTGTCCTCCTTGCTGTAGGAGGAGGTGTCGTGGTCCGTGTCACCGGCGGCCGCGTAGGCGCCGGGGGCGCCGACGGCGAGGGCGGCGGACGCCGCCGCGGTGGCCAGGATCATGCGAGCAGAACGCATCTGACGGTCCTTCCGTCACGGCCGGGCAGCCGACGCCTCGTCAGCTGACAAGACCCGACCGGGACGTGATCCACCGTCAGCCGACGGCCGCCGCAGCACCACTCGGGGCGTTCACACGGGTGAAGCCCACGGGAGGGGAACCGGGGTCAGCCGAGTGCCAGCCCGGTGCTCAGGACCTGACGCAGCGTCGACTCGGGGGCCGGGTCCGGGCCCGGTGACCGCCAGGCGACGAACCCGTCGGGCCGGACGAGCACCGCGCCCCCGCGGGCCGTGCCGTGCCGCTCCGCCCAGTCGGCGTCGCCCTCCGGCGCCAGGTCGGCCCCGGAGCCGGCGCCCACCCGGTACGACTTGAGCGGAAGGGCCAGCTCCGCGGCGAGGCGTTCGGCGGCCTCGTGCCAGCCGCTCGGCTCACCGGCGTCGCTGAGCAGCACCAGGGACCGCTCGTAGAGGTCGAGCGTGGAGATCCGCTCGTCCCCGCGCCGCACCCACAGATGGGGCGCCCTGCTGCCGGGCTCGCCGGTCAGGTCGAGGCCCTCCGGGACGACCGGGGAGGCGGGATCGGCGCCGACCACGGCGCCCTGCGGGTAGCGGTAGCCGAGGGCCACGTTGAGGATGCCCCGCTGCGGACCGCCTCCGCCGCCCGCGCCGGGCGGCGGGGCGAATCCGGGGTGGCTGTGCTCGGCGGAGCGGACGGCGGCCCGGGCGCTGGTGGCCTCCGCGACGGGGCGGCGCTCGGCGTCGTAGCTGTCCAGCAGGCGCTCCCCCGCCCAGCCGTCGAGCACCGCGGCCAGCTTCCAGGCGAGGTTGTGGGCGTCCTGGATACCGGTGTTGGAGCCGAAGGCCCCGGTCGGCGACATCTCGTGGGCCGAGTCGCCGGCCAGGAACACCCGCCCCGAGCGGTAGCTGCGGGCGACGCGCTGGGCGGCGTGCCAGGGCGCCTTGCCGGTGATCTCCACGTCGAGGTCGGCGACCCCGACCGCCCGCCGGATGTGCTCGACGCACCGCTCGTCGGTGAACTCCTCCAGGGTTTCGCCCTGTTCGGGGTGCCAGGGGGCGTGGAAGACCCAGTTCTCGCGGTTGTCCACCGGCAGCAGGGCGCCGTCGGCGTCCGGGCTGGTGAGGTAGCAGACGATGAAGCGGCGGTCGCCCACGACCTCGGCGAGGCCGCGGGAGCGGAAGGTCAGGCTGACGTTGTGGAACAGGTCGCCGGGGCCGCTCTGGCCGATGCCGAGCTGCTCGCGGACGGGGCTGCGGGGGCCGTCGGCGGCGACGAGGTAGTCCGCGCGGACGGTGAGGTGCTCGCCGGTGTCCCGGCTCTTCGCCACGGCGGTGACGCCATGGGAGTCGGTCTCGAACGACATCAGCTCGGTCGAGAACCGGAGGTCCCCGCCGAGCCGCTTGGCGTGGTCCAGCAGGACCGGCTCCAGGTCGTTCTGGCTGCACAGGCACCAGGAGCTGGGGCTGAAGCGGGCCAGTCCGCCGCCCGGGTCGATGTCCTTGAACAGCCACTCCCCCGCGTCGCCGACCAGGGTGGGCGCCTGCAGGATGCCGTGGTTGTCGGCCAGGGTGGCGGCGGCCTCCTGGATCGCCCGCTCGACCCCGGCCACCCGGAACAGCTCCATCGTGCGGACGTTGTTGCCGCGGCCGCGTGGGTGGATGGAGGTGCCGGAGTGGCGCTCCAGCAGCACATGCGGCACCCCCAGCCTGCCCAGGAACAACGAGGTCGCCAGACCTACCAGGGAGCCGCCGACGATGAGGACCGGGACCCTGAGGGTGCGGGGACCGGCCTCTTCGGCTCGTTGGTTCATCACTCTCGCCTCCAGCGCGTCGTGTCCGCCGACCCGGCCGGATACGGCGGAGATCCTCATGCATGCCCCGTGGAGCTGACGGCGCTTCAGGCTTCACCCGCCTGCTTCGCGCCGCCGACGGGCCGGCGCACGGTCGGGACGGGCCGGACGGAACCGGTGGAAACCCTGAGCACCAGGCATGGCTCGGGCTAGCCTCGATCTCCCGCCCAGTGCGAACTGACTTACGACGAACATCACTTCGGGAGTTCCGTGTCCGACCAGTTGCCGCCCCCGCCGAACTCCGCGGCGAACTCCGCGGCGAACGAGGCCGCCGCGCTCCGGCAGACCGGCGCCGCTCCGCTCCGGATCGGCGACCCGGGCCGCGTCGGCCCCTTCGTGCCGGTGGCGCTGCTCGGCAGCGGCGGGATGGGGCGCGTCTATCTGGCGCGGGCCGTGGACGACGGTCCCGGGCTGTTCGCCGTGAAGGTGATCCGGCCGGAGTACGCCGAGGACGTCCGCTTCCAGCGCCGGTTCGAACGCGAGGCGTCGGTGCACGGCCGCCTCGGTCCGCCGCACGCGCCGAGGTTATGCGGCACCGGCTGGGACGACCGGCTGCTGTGGATGGCCACCGAGTACATCCCCGGGCTGGACCTGGCCGAAGCCGTGCGCGGGGGCGGCGCCCTGCCCACGGCCACGGTGTGGCGGCTGGTGGCCGAGCTGGGCCGGGCGCTCACCGCCCTCGCCGCCGTGGGAGTCGTGCACCGGGACCTGAAGCCGTCCAACGTGCTGTTGTCGCCGCAGGGCGCGCATGTGATCGACTTCGGGATCTCCAAGGCCCTGGACGCGAGCGCCATCACGGGCACGGGCAACCGGGTCGGCACCGCGGCCTACATGTCGCCGGAGTATCTGCGGACGGGCCACTGCGACACGGCGTCCGATGTGTTCTCCCTGGCCGGCACCCTGCTCTACGCGGCGACCGGGCGGGCCCCCTTCGGCGACGGCACCGGTGTCGACGTCATGCACCGCGTGGCGTTCGAGCAGCCGAACCCGGAGGTGACCGGTGCCGTCTCGGAGGTCGATCCGGAGCTGGGGGCGCTGCTGACCGCCTGTCTGGCGAAGGAGCCCGAGCGGCGGCCGACCCCGCGGCAACTGATCGACACGGCCGACGGGCGTCCCGCGACCTCCGGCTGGCCGGAACCGCTGCACGGTCATGTGCTGGCCCGCCGGCGCGCGTACGAGACGCTGTACCGCCTTCCCGTGGAACGGGCGGAACGCCTGCAGCCCTCGGACAACCGGACGAAGCCGGTACCGGTGCAGGAACCGGTACCGGAACCGGTACCGGAACCGGAACCGGCGCAGGTGCCGGCGCAGGTGCCGGTGCCCTTGCAGGGGAGCCCGGCGCCCGAGGCACCGACGCCCGCGCCTTCCGCCGTCGCGCCGACCTCGCTCACCGCGGGCAGGCCTCCGGTGCGCCGGAAGCGGATCCTGGCCGCCGCAGCGGGCACCGCCCTGTGCGCCGTCGCCGCGGGCGCCTTCGTGCTCGTCCGCACGGACGGCCCGGCCGTCGCCTCGCCGGAGGCCGTCGCGTCGGCCGACGGCGGCGGGTCCGGCGGTCTGCCCGGCGGCGACGGCCGGCCGGGCACCACCGGCGCCCCGGGCCAGACCTCCGGCGCGGACGCCTCCGGCGGACCCGGCGACGTCACGGGCCATGACGACAGCGGGTCGCCCGAAGGCTCCGCCTCCGCCTCCGCGTCCGCCTCCGTCCCCGCCGTCGACGGCCCACCGACCACCCCCGCCGCCCCCGGCGACGACACCGTCGCCTCCCCCACCCCGGACACGACCGAGCCCGGCGCCCCGGCCTGGATCACCGACTGCACGTACTACTCGGGCAACGGCCGCACCGACCTGGGCGACAGCGGCAAGCGGGTCGTCCAACTGCAGTGCATGCTCACCAGACGCGGCTACGACGTGGGCGGTTCGGGCGTCGACGGCGACTTCGGACCCGACACGGAGACGGCGGTCCGCGGCTTCCAGAGCGACAAGGGACTGGCGGTCGACGGCATCGTCGGCAAGAACACCTGGGGCGCGCTGCGCGCCGCCGACTGACGTGCGCTCAGCGGCCGATGTAGAAGCGGACGGTCGTGCCGTCGTCGCCGGTGTGCAGGCGCACCAGGTCGGTCACACAGTGGACCAGCAGCAGACCGCGGCCGCCGATCTGACCGCGGGCCGGCGCCCGGCGCCCGGCCAGCGGATCGGCCAGCCGGCCCGCGTCCCGGACCTCGCAGACGATCTGCCCGGCCTCGGCCCAGACGGCGAGGGTGCCCCGTCCGTCGCCGTGCACCACGCTGTTGGTCGTCAGCTCCGCCGCGGCCAGTTCGGCGTCCGCCAGCCGCTGACCCGCGAGGCCCAGTCGCTCGGCCCGGCCGACGGCGAAGGCCCGCACCGCGAACAGGTCGTCGGGGCCGAAGGAGAACACGGCGGCGTCCGGCGCGGGGGCCAGCTCCTCGTTGTAGCGGGCGAGGACGGAAGGCCAGTCGTAGGCGTCGCTGACCCGTTCCGTGCCGTCGGCGATGACGGTCGGGTGGGTGATCCGCGCGTCGGCCAGGACCTGCCCGTCCAGTCGGGTCGCGTCGTACGGGCACAGGATCGTGACCGTGCGACCCTCGAAGGCCGCGTTGATCAGCGCCTCGTGCTGCGCGCACGCCGGATACTCCACGGCGCTGCGCCCCGCCCAGATCGGCTCGCCGATGATGCGCACCCGGCCGCGCGGATGGGCGTCGGCGAACGCGCGTAGCACCGTGGGGATGATCCGGCCCGGGTTGCGGCCCGCCTCCGTCATGTCGAGCAGACGGACCCGCCGGGCGTCGGCGCCCAGTCCCGCCGCGATCAGCTCCAGGTGGGGGCCGGGCACGGCCACCGCCACCGGCTCGCCGACGGCCAGGCCCTCCTGTACGAACGACACGGTCCGGTCCACGTACTCGCGTTCGGTCCGGTAGAACAGCGCGGGGTGCAGCAGCCCGAGCCCGTCGACTCCCTGCGAGGCGTCCACCACCCACGGCCTCCTTCGGTATCCGCCGAAAGCAGCGTAACGCCGCTCCGCAGGGCGGCAGGTGGATCTCCGGAGCGGGACGTAGCGTGGCAGCACAGCAAGGCGGATCCGGACGACGGCCGAACCCATGGTGACCTGATGTGTTGGAGTGCGACGGCCGATCTGGTCGCGGGGGCCGGGGTGGCGGCCGTCGGAGTGGCCTGTGTGACGGGTGCGCGCGGCAGCCGGGACCTTCCGCTGGCCGCGCTGCCGCTGCTGCTGGGGGCGCACCAGATCGTGGAGGCGGTGGTCTGGGACTCGGGCGGGGGCAGCGGAGCCGCCACCGTCCTCTGGGCCGTCATGGCGATGCCGCTGCTGGCGGTGTGGGTGCCGGCGGCGGTGTGGTGCGTCGCCCCGCCGCCCGCGCGACGCGGGCTGACGCTGTTGCTCGCGGTCGGCGTCGCGACCGCCACGGCGCTCGCGTACGGGATCGCGGGCGGCCCGGTGACGGCCGAGATCCGCGGCCGCACGATCGGCTACACCGTGGACCTTCCGCACCCGGCGGTGCTCGTCGCGGGCTACCTCCTGGCCACCGTCGGCTCTCTGCTGCTGTCCGGCGACCGGGGGCTGCTGGTCCTGGGGGCGGTGGTCGGCGTGGGCGCGGCGGTCTGCTTCACGCTGTGGCGGCTGGAGTTCGTCTCGACCTGGTGCGCTTTCGCGGCCCTGTGGTCGGTGCTGCTGCTCGGTTGGCTCCGCCGCCGCGCCCCCTCGGACGTGATGTGAGTCACATCCATGGATGACTGCAACTTTGGTTGAAAGTTTTGTCATCTAGGCTCACAAATCCTTCCGCCCCTCAGCAGGCAACTGGAGCGTTCCTCCATGACCGACCGGTCCACTGCCGCGTCCGCCCCGGCCTCCGCCACGGCCGCGTACGCCCGCGTCTACGAAGAGCAGCAGCCGCGCCTCGTCGCCTACGCCCGCTCCCTCACCAGGAACGCCTGGACCGCCGAAGACCTCGTCGCCGAGGCGCACTTCCGCGTGTGGCGACGGCTCGCCGAGGGGCACGAGATCGACAACGTGCCGGCGTATCTGAGGACGACCGTGCGGCATCTCGCGATCGCCTCGGGCAGCGCGGTGCGCGAGACCCCACGGGATCCGCACACCGAGGACCGGGCCGAGACCGGCGCGCACGGAGAGGACCCGGCCGAGCAGGTGTCCTCCGTCGACCTGGTCGTGCGAGTGCTGGGCCAACTGCCCGAGCGCTGGGTGAAGGCGCTGTGGCTCGCGGAGGCGGAGGGCCAGCCGCTGGCGGCGATCGGGCCGCAGCTGGGCACCAAGGACGGCGCGACGGCCGTGCTGCTGCACCGTGCGCGGGAGGGCATGCGGCAGGCCTTCCTGCGGGCCCAGACCGGAGCCCCGGAGGACCCCGCCTGCCAGGTCCACTGGGCCCGGATGCCCGCGTACGTCCGTGGCGCGGCGACCGCGCGCCAGGGCGAGCGACTGCTCGGCCATGTGGACGCGTGCGACGACTGCCGCAAGACGCTCGCCGCGCTGATGCTCACCAACAACCGGCTCCCCGCACTCGTCGGACCGGCCCTGCTGGTCTTCGCGCTGGGCGGCACCGGCAAGTTCCTCCTGAGCTTCGTCGCAGGGTCGGCCGGTGCGGCGACGGCCGCGGCGGGTACCGCGGGCGGGCCCGGCACCGGGTTGCTGCACGGGGTGCGCCACGCAGCGGTCGGCGGCTCGAAGGCGCCCGTGACGGTGACGGCCGGCGCGCTCGCGGCGGGCGCCGCAGCGGTCTGCCTCATCCTCGGCGGGGCCGACGCCGCCCCGATACCGGTGCAGCGCACCCCCGTGGCCGAGGCGCCCGCGAGACAGGCGCCGGTGGCCGAGGCGCCCACGGCGCCGGCCGCACCGGCCGCCGTCCGGGCCGAGGCCGCCGCGAACCAGGGCCCGTCCGCCCCGACCACCGAACTCCCGGAGACGGCCCCGGCCCGCAAGGCCGACACCGCGCCCACCACGCCCTCGGACGCCGCCGACACCGGCGACAGCTCCGACGCCGGCGACGCTTCCGGCGGAACAGGAACCTCCCTCCCGCAGGCTCCTGACGGAGGCTCGGCCGAGAAGCCCACGGACCCCCCGCCCCCGGTCGAGGAAGGCACGCCGGAAGCGCCGGAACCCCCCGCTCCGACTCCCGAGACCCCCGAACCCGAAGCACCGGAACCCGAGGCTCCGCACACGACCGACCCGGACCCCGGCACCGTGGACGACGGCGACGACGAGGACCCCGCGGCCGGCGACTCCGACTGCGCGACCGACACCCGGGACACCGGCAGCGGGCACGGCAGGGGACACGGCAACAGGCGGAACCGGAGCGCCCACACGTCCGCCACGACCATGACACAGGATGTCAAAACGTCCTGACAAACCCGTTGACATCATCGGTGAGTGGCTCCATAGTCATGCCACTAGAGCGCGCTAATGAAGCGCTCTAGTCGCCGGACCAGCCGCCGGGCGCCGGTCTGCAGACCCCACCCTGACCAGCACAGCGAGGTGCAAGGGACATGCGCACACACCACCGAGCCGCCGCTCTGACCGCCACCGTCCTGGTCGGCGCCCTGTTCGCCGCCGGCTGCTCCAGCAGCTCCGGCGGGAAAAAGTCCGAGGAGAGCGGGGCCGCCGCCGGCGCGGGCAAGGCGGACACACCCCGGATGACGGTGGCCATGGTCACCCACGCCTCCCCCGGCGACACCTTCTGGGATCTGATCCGCAAGGGCGCCCAGGCCGCGGCCGCCAAGGACAACATCAAGCTCGTCTACTCCAGCGACCCCAGCGCCGGCAACCAGGCCAACCTCGTGCAGAACGCGATCGACCAGAAGGTCGACGGCATCGCCCTCACCGCCGCCAAGCCCGAGGCCATGAAGGACGTGGTCGCCAAGGCCACCGCGGCCGGCATCCCGGTCGTCGGCTTCAACTCCGGCGTCGACGACTGGAAGAAGCTCGGCATGCTCGAGTACTTCGGCCAGGACGAGAACATCGCGGGCCAGGCCTTCGGCGAACGTCTCGACCAGCTCGGCGCCAAGCACGCCCTCTGCGTGATCCAGGAGCAGGGGCAGGTCGCCCTGGAGGCTCGCTGCGCCGGCCTGAAGAAGGGCTTCGGCGGCAAGACCGACATCCTCTACGTCAACGGCACCGACATGCCGTCCGTGAAGTCGACGATCACCGCCAAGCTCAGGGCCGACTCCTCCATCGACCAGGTGGTCACCCTCGGCGCCCCGATCGCGCTCACCGCGGTGCAGTCGCTGTCCGACGCGGGCACCAAGGCAAAGGTCGCGACCTTCGACCTCAACAAGGACCTGGTCAAGGCCGTCCAGAGCGGCACGGTCGAGTTCGCCGTCGACCAGCAGCCCTATCTGCAGGGCTACCTCGCCGTCGACTCCCTCTGGCTCTACAAGAACAACGGCAATGTCAGCGGGGGCGGCACCGCGCCCGTCCTGACCGGCCCCGCCTTCATCACCAAGGAGAACGCGGACACCGTCGCCGAGTTCGCGGCCAACGGAACACGCTGAGTTCCACGGCTGCGGCTACGGCTACGGCAGCGGCAGCGGCAGCGCGTCGGCCGGCATCGTGCCCACGGTGCCGGCCGACTCGCTTCCCTGCTCTCAGACCGCGCTCTGCGGCGGCGGGCCGCTGCTGCCCCGCACCACGAGCTTCGGGTCCAACACCGCTTCCCGCGGATCCAGTTCGGGCTTCTCCAGCCGTTCCACCGCGAACCGCACCGCGTGTTCCGCCATGAGCACCGCGTCCTGGCGGACCGTGGTCAGCCCGATCGGCATCAGATGGGAGAGGTGGCTGTCGTCGTAGCCGACGACGGACAGGTCGCCCGGCACCTCCACGCCGGCCCGGGTCAGCGCCATCAACAGGCCCATCGCGCTACGGTCGTTGCCCGCGAGGACCGCCGTCGGCAGCGCCTGTCCCCGGTCGCGTTCCGCGAGGAGCAGCCGGCCGGTCTCGATGCCCGACTCCTCGGTGTGGTCACCGGGCACGACCCGCGCCTCGGCCTCCAGCCCGTGCCGGCGCATCGCCGCACGGTAGGCCCGCCGCCGCTCGGCCGAGCCGGGGCCGTGTCCGCCGTCGATGTGCACGATCCGGCGGTGGCCCAGCTCGACGAGGTGCTCCATCGCCTGCCGTACGCCCTTGCCCTCGGCGGAGTGCACGAAGTCGACGTGGGCGTGCGGGACCCGGCGGCTGACGGAGACCGCGACCGTGCGGCGTCCCAGTTCCTCCAGGAACGCGGGCTCGGCGAAGGAGCCGAGCAGGATCACCGCCTCGCAGCGGTGGCTGAGCAGCGCCTCGACCGCCTTCTCCTCGCTGCGGCCCGGCGTGGCGCCCGACAGCAGGACCTCGTAGCCGAGCCGCTCCGCCTCCGGGTAGATGCCCTCGACGAGGTTGGTGTGGAAGATCTGGTGGACGTGGAACATCACACCGAGCGTGCGGCTGCGGCCACGGGCCAGCAGCCGGGCCGCGCTGTCGGGCCGGTAACCGATCTCGTCGGCGACCCGCAGGACCCGCTCCCGGGTCTCGTCGCTCGCTCCCGGCTGGTTGCGGAACACGATCGAGACCAGTGCCCGGGAGACGCCCGCCTTCGCGGCGACGTCCGCCATCGTGGGCCGCTGCCTGCCCGATGCATCCACCTGAACCCACCCTTCGACGCGACCACCCTAGGACAGGTCCTGGCGAGCCCCGGAGATCCCCCGACAACAGGCTATTGACAGGACATTTGGACAGGGATCATCGTACTCGGCCCGGAGCGCACCAGGAGGCGCGACCCCGAACGGACGGGCCGCCCGCCGCGGTGCACAGGCACACGCGACGGACGGCTCACCGGGGGGGCGGACGGTGGTCAGCCGTTGGAGAAGCGGCCCGCCTGGGCGAGGATCGCCTCCGGGTCGTCGGTCGGCGGGTAGATCCAGAGCGCGTTGATGTTGTGCTTGAGGGTCTTGGCCTCCTCGCCGGTCAGCGCGATCTCGCGGTCCCAGCCCTGCGTGAAGACGGCGCCGGCAGGGCCGAGGTCGAGGCAGGTGACGTAGGGGTCGGCGGTGAAGGGCAGCGGGGCGGTGCCCAGGAGGTCGGCCGCCACGTTGTGACCGGCGAACTTGCCCATGGGCAGGGCGTGCTGGCAGGACTGCGTCGCGGAGTGGCCGTCCTCCACGGCGGCGAGCGCGGTGTCGCCGGCGGCGTAGACGTCGGACACCCCGACGACCCGCAGGTGCTCGTCCACGGTCAGGCGGCCCAACCGGTCGCGCTCCCCGGGGATCTGGGCCGTGAGCGGGCTCGCGGCCATACCGGCCGTCCACACGACGGTCGCCGCGGGGATCACTTCGCCGTCCGAGAGCGTGACGTCCTGGCTGGTCACCGATGCCACGGTGCGTCCCAGCCGGCGCTCGATCTTCAGCTCGTCGAGGGCGTCCTCGATGTTCGGGCGGGGGCCCGGGCCGAGTTCCGGACCCACGACGTCGGCGCGGTCGACCATGACGACCCGGACGTCCTCGGCGCCGAGGTGGCGGTCGGCGACGGCCTGGAGGCGTCCGCTCAGCGCGGTGGCGATCTCCACGCCGGTGAAGCCGGCGCCGACGACGACGGCCGTGAAGCGGCCCTGCGAGGGGCTCCGGCCGGGCAGCCGCCGCACGTGGTTGTCGAGCGCGGCCGCCGCGGAGAGGGTGTCGACGTCGAAGATCTCCTGCGCGCCCGGGAAGTCGGGCCGCACGGCCTGGCTGCCCGTGGCCAGCACCAGCTTGTCGTAGGACAGCTCCAGTTCCTCACCCGAGCGTCCGAGAGCACGCACGGTGTGCGCCTCGGTGTCGATCCCGGTGACGGTCGCCGTGACACGGCGTACGCCGATCGGACCGAGGACGCGGTCGAGGGCGACGCGCATGCCGTCGGGGGCGTCCTCGTACAGGCGGGGGCGGATGACCAGATCGTCGCCGCCGCTGACGAGGGTCACCCGCAGTTCGTCACCGGGGGTGCCCGCCTCCCGGGCGGCGCGCACGGCTCCTGCCGCACTCCACACGCCGGCGAAGCCGCCACCGATGATCAGGACGTCCTTCATGAACTTCTCCGTTTTCGAAGCCGAAGCGATGAGCCGGTGCTCCGGCGGCCGGTGCTCCAGGAACAGGAACTCCCTGGGCAGAGGTGCCGTGGGCAGGGGCTGTCTACTGCGGCGGCCTCACACCGGGCCCGCACCGCATAACCTGGACACTACTTATCCTGGATATTCGATGTCAAGATTTTCGACGGCACTCGCCCGACCGGCTCCGCACCGCGATCGTGGACATGTAATGTCCGTAATATGCGAATGGCTAAAGGGGTCGAGTGGGCTCTGCACACCCTGTTGAACCTGGACATGATCGGCGGCGGCCCGGTGGGCAGCGGCCAGCTCGCCGAGGCCCACGGCCTGTCGGCGTCCTACCTCAACAAGCAGCTGCAGCAGCTCGCCCGCGCCGGTCTCGTGGTCTCCGTGCCGGGGCCGCGCGGGGGGTTCCGGCTGGCCAGACCCCTCGAGGACATCACTCTCCTGGATGTCGTGGAGGCCATCGAGGGCAGCACGAAGATCTTCCACTGCACCGAGATCCGCTGCGGCGGCAGAATCGGCGCGCTGTCACCGCCGCCCACGGGGGCCTGCGCGGTGAACTCGGCCATGCGTCGCGCGGAACAGGCGTGGCACCAGGCACTGGCCGCCCAGACCCTCGCCGACATCAAGGCGGAGGTGGACGACCCGGCGGTCCTGCAGATCGTGCGCTCCGCGCTGGAATGACCGCGTGCACCACGAACATACCGTGTTGCTTGACACCTTGTCACACCGGATCGGTTCGATCTCGGCCGGCCACAACGTCTTGCGGCGTTCACCGCGGCACCCCGAACGGGCGCATGAGACGCACGTCACACCGGGCTGACTGTCACAGATCGCGGGGTGATCCCGGTCAGTAGTGTGTATCCGCAACACGGCAAGGAGAGATCACCGTGGAATCGCGTCTCAACTACTTCGGGCACCCCCTCGCGGGCAAGGTGCTGAGGCACATCAACTCGGCGAGCAAGCTGGTCGCCGACTCGACGCTGCCGGCCGCCACCCAGGAGCTGGTGAAGATCCGCGCCAGCCAGATCAACGGCTGCGGCTTCTGCACCGACATGCACACCAAGGACGCCGCGCACGCCGGCGAGACCGTGCAGCGTCTCCACCTGGTGGCGGCCTGGCGGGAGGCGACGGTGTTCACCGACGCCGAGCGCGCCGCCCTGGAGCTGGCCGAGCAGGGCACCCGCACCGCCGACGCCGCCGGCGGCGTCACCGACGAGGCCTGGGCGAACGCGGCCAAGTACTACGACGAGGACCAACTCGTCTCCCTGGTCTCCCTCATCGCCGTCATCAACGCGTACAACCGGATCAACGTCATCATCCAGCAGCCTGCCGGCGACTACCAGCCCGGCCAGTTCGGCTGACCGGATCGCCGGCGTCAGCCGGGCCGACGGTCACGCACGTCCGTCTCCGCGCCGCCCCGACCCACGGCGGGAGACGGACTCTCACCCAAAGGCTTTCGTGGAGCAACCGATGACACGCGGAACCGCACCAGCGGGCTTGAACTCCCTTCCCCGTCCCGTGGCCGTGGTGGTGGGCGCCGGTGGGGTGCTCGGAGCGGCGCACGTCGGCGTCGGATACGCGCTGGAGCAGCGCGGATTCGTCCCGGACATGATCATCGGAACCTCGGTGGGCGCGCTCAACGGAGCGATCGCGGCCGCCCATCCACACAGTGCCGCACCGTGGCTGGACCATGTGTGGACCCAGTTGCGTCGCCGTCATGTGTATCCGCTCGGCTATCTGTCCTCGCGGGCCAGCGTCTTCACCGACCGCGGTCTGCGCCGGCTGATCGCCGGGGCCGGGCTGCCGTCGCGGATCGAGCAGTTGTCCGTCCCCTTCACGGCGGTGGCGATGGACCTGGTCACCGGCGCTCCGGTGCTGCTCGACCACGGAGACCTGGAGTCCGCGCTGCTGGCCAGCGCGGCCATTCCCGGGATGCTGCCCCCGGTGGAACGTGAGGGCCGCACCCTCGTCGACGGCGGGGTGATCGCCTATGTCCCGGTGCTGGCGGCCCGGCAGGCGGGGGCGGCCAGCGTGGTGGTGGTGTCGACCGGGCCGGAGAGCTCGCCGCTGAGCCCCACCTTCTCGCGCCGGAGCGCTGCCGCGATCGCCTCCCGGGCGGGGCTGCTTCTGCTGCACCATCAGATCGAGCGTGACCTGCACGAGGTGTCCGAGCACATCCCGACCGTCGTACTGCCGACCGGCGTCGAGGCCTGGCCGGCTCCGTGGGACTTCGGCCACTCCAAGCGGCTGATCAGCACCGCCTCGCTCGCGGCGGGGCGCTTTCTCGACGGACTGCGCATCAGTGGGCCCGGTCTGTACCGGGTGGACGGTCCACTGACGACAACGGCCGGTCCGGGCGACGTATCGACTTCTTCCTCACTGGAGGTAGGCCCGTGAGCACCATCTCGTTCCTCAACATCGGCATGCACGGGCGCGTCAACCCGACGCTGCCGGTCGTGGCCGAGCTCGTCCGGCGCGGCCACTCCGTCAGCTACCACACGACGCCCGCGTTCGCTGCCGAGATCGAGGCGACCGGTGCGACCGTGTGCCTCTACCCCGGGGGCGACCGGCCGATCGCCGATCCGCCGATGCCGGTCACGCTGGTGGAGGGGATCGCGCGGACCGCCGTCCGGGTGCTGCCCACCGTGCTCGACGAGCTGCGCGGCATCCGCTCCGACCTGATCGTCCACGACAACGCCTGTCTGTGGGGGGCCATCGCCGCCCGCGAACTCCGGGTGCCGGCGGCGTCGTCGTGCACCACGTTCGCCTACAACCGGCAGGTGCCCAGCCCCACCGGCGGCTCGTGGAGCCTGTTCGCCGCGGGGACGGCTCGGCCGCGCAGCGTTCAGGGCTATGTGCGGGCGCGCCGGGAGCTGCACCGCCGCTACGACGCGCACGGGCTGCCCCTGGTCGACATGGGGAACATCCGGGCGCCGCTCAATCTGGTCTACACCTCGCGGGCGTTCCAGCCCGCCGCCGACGAGTTCGACGAGTCCTTCAAGTTCGTCGGCCCGAGCATCGGCGCCCGTCCGCTCGACCCGTCGTTCCAGGTCGACCGGTTGCACGACCCGGTGCTGTACGCCTCGTTGGGCACGGTGTTCAACTCCGACCCACGGGTGCTGCGCACCTTCGCCACCGCGCTCGAACCGCTCGGCGGCACCGTGATCGTCTCCACCGGGCAGACCGCTCCCGAGGCGCTGGGTCCGTTGCCGGCCAATGTGCTCGCGCTGCGCTCCGTGCCGCAGCCGGAGGTGCTGGCCCGGGCGGCGCTGTTCATCACCCATGGCGGGATGAACAGCGCCAACGAGGCCATGTACGCCGGGGTTCCGATGCTGGTGGTCCCGCAGGGCGCCGACCAGCCGCTGGTGGCCCGGCGCGTCGTCGAACTCGGCGCGGGCCTGTCGATCCGTACCCAGGACGTCACCAAGGGGGCCGTGCGCTCCCTCGCCCGGCGCCTGCTCCACGAGCCGCGGTTCCGGGCGGCCGCGGCCGGCCTGCAGGCCGCCCAGCAGCAGGCGGGCGGGTATCGGCACGCGGCGGACGAGCTCGAGCAGTACCTGCGTGCGGCCGGCTCGGGCAGCCCGTCGGCGCCCGTCGATCCTGCGCAGCGAGGCTGAGAGATGTCACTTGCCGTCGTGGCTCTGCTGGTGTTCGCCGGGATGTCGGAGGCCGCCGGGCGCATCCTGCCCCTGGTGGCGCGCCGGCCCGGCATGTCGCGGCCCTTCGTGGCGAGCCTGCTGCTGGCCGGCGGCCTCGTCGAGGCCGCCGTGTTCGCGCTGTGGCCGCTGACCGCGTGGACGCTGGCCGAGCTGGTGGTGTCCCCCGCGCCGACGGCTGACGCGCTGGTGTGGACGCCGAGCCTGGTCGCCCCGCTGCTGCTCTGCGCCGTCCTGGCGTTCCCGTTGCTCGGCCCGCTGCTCCATCTGCTGCTCTTCGTGGGCGTCGGGGCCGGTCTGGCCGACACGCTCGCGAAGACGACCGAGCTGGGCTGGTGGGGCGCCGCGGGGTGCGTGGCCGTCGCCGGGGCCGTGCTCAGCGCCGCGGTGGAGACCGTCCGTCGACTGGTCGTGAGGATCAGTGCGACCGCGCCGCCGGAGGCGATCGCATGAACGGCTTCCTGCTCTGGGTCTTCGCGATCGGGCCGGTGCTGCTGGCCGAAGCCCTGCTGGCCCGCTACGAGGTGCTGGCCTACAGCGCCGGCTGGCGGGCCCCCACCACCGAGCTCCCCGAAGGCGTGCCCTATGCCCGGGGCGCGGCCCCCGACACTCCCCCGGGCGCCTACCTCGTCTACCTGGACGGCATCGGCAAGCGCCGCGTCCGCGACACCCGGGACGGCGGCCAGCTGGTCAAGGCCCTGCTCGCCGGCGCGCCGGAGCTGCGGGTGCTGGGTCAGGTGCAGCCCTACTCGCCGCTGGCCGACCCGCTCTCCGACCGGCCGGTGTGGATATGGCTGCGCCGGCACATCGGGCTGCTGCTGTTCCTGCACAACGTGATGCAGGTCTTCGTCGCCGCCGACCACCGCTACCGGCCCCTGTACAACCGGGCCGTCGGTTCGCAGATCGCCGCCCAGCTCCGGCTGGCCGGATACCGGCCCGACAGCGGCATCCCCGTGGTGCTGCTCAGCTACAGCGGCGGCGCCCAGGTCGCCACGGGCGCGGTCCACGAGCTGCACACCCAGTTGCGCGCCCCGCTGCTGCTGATCACCCTCGGCGGCTTCCACAACGGCGCCAACGACCTCACCCATGTGGCGCAGTTGCACCAGCTGACCAGCGCGTACGACCGGATCGAGCGGGTCGGCACCTGGATCTTCCCGCAGCGCTGGCGGCTGCTGCCGCGCAGCGGCTGGAACCGGGCCCGCCACGCGGGGAAGATCACCGTGCACCGGCTGGATCCGGCCACCCACCTCGGGCCGCACAGCTACATCAGTCCGGAGGGCCGGCTCCCCGACGGTCAGAGCTACCTCGAACACACCACCGACACCGTGATCGCCGTCATCCGCGCCCAACTCGGCACGAGCGCCACGACGGACCACCAGGTGCCCTGAGGTCTCCGCCGAGCCGACGGACCGGACCTGGTCGACCAGCCGCGTCGACGGGCCACGCGACGGGCCGCTCGCCGAGGCTGGCGGCCCGTCGAGCGGCGGGTCAGGCGTCGGCTTCCGCTTCCGCTTCCGGCTAGAGCGCGACCGCGGGATCGTCGTCGAGTCCGGCGACCAGGCCGCGCAGGACGGGGCCGTACTCCGGGTGGGCGAGGGCGAACGCCATCTGCGCGACCAGGTAGTCGGCCGGGTTGCCGGTGTCGTACCAGCGGCCCTCGATGACCTGTCCGTACACCGCGCGGGTGGCGGCATAGGCGTTGATGGCGTCGGTCAGATAGACCTCGCCGGTCCGGTGCTCGTACCAGCGGCGGGTCTGCTCGCGCAGTTCGTCGATGATGCCGGGGGTGACCACATAGCCGCCGATGGCCGCGTACGAGGACGGGGCGGAGGCGGGCTCGGGCTTCTCGACCAGGCCGGTGATGCGCAGTTGGCCGCCGCCGAGGTCCTCCTTGACGATGGGCACGCCGTAGCGCTGGGAATGGGTGGGGTCCATCGGCAGGAGGGCCAGCACCGGGCAGCCGGTCTGTTCGTACGCGCGGATCAGCTGCTGGGCGCGGGGGACGTCGGCCACGAAGACGTCGTCGGGCCACAGCACCAGCACCGGCTCGTCGCCGAAGGCCCGGGCGGCGTTCAGCACCGGGGTGCCGTTGCCGTACGGGCCGTACTGGTCCAGGTAGGTGATGTGACCCCGGCGGGCCAGCTCCGCGACCTCCTCGACGGCGTCCGCGTAGGCCGACTTGCCGTCCGCCCGGAGTTGTTCGACGAGGGCGGGGTTGGGGCGGAAGTGGTCCTGGATGAGGCTCTTGCCGCCGGAGACGACGATGGTGATGTCGGTGATGCCGGAGTCCACCAGCTCACGGACGGTGTGCTCGATGACCGGCTTGTCGCCGACCGGGAGCATCTCCTTCGGGGTCGCCTTCGTCAGGGGCAGCAGACGGGAGCCGAGTCCGGCGGCGGGGATGACAGCCCTGCGGATCGTCGGGGACATCACGTCTCTTTCGCTCGAGCGGCACACCGTGCCGGCCGGCAGGGTGCGTTCCGACGCTACCCGTCGGGGGTTTTGTCGACGATGGCTGCCGTGCACCTCGGCCGCACCGGGGTGCACGGCGACCGCGCCGCACGGCAGAACGGATCAGGCCGTGGGGCGCGGAGCTCGCAGGTGGACGCGCTGCGCGAGTTCCGCCTCGTCGACCAGCGTGAGCATCGGCTGACCCGGCGCGCACAGCATGGTGACGACGAACCGGCAGGGCGCGTCCGCGCTCGCGTTGCCGTCCTGGTAGTGGATCACGTCGCCGCCGGGCTCCCAGAACGTCTCGCCGGCCTTGACGACACGTTCCGGCTCGCCCTCCAGCTCGAAGCGCACCTCGCCCTCGATCACATAGCCGAAGGCCGGTCCCGAGTGACGGTGCGGAGGGCTGCCGGCCGCGCCGGGCGGCCACTCGACCAGGAGGGTCATGCCCGAGGCGCCCTCGGGGATGTGGGGCGGCTTGGCGTCCTGCAGGACCGTCGCCGCGGTCATCCACGTCTCGGAGTTGCTTGCCACTGTGTGCTCCTCGGTCGTCGGTGCAGTCGTTCGCCCTGCGCGCTCATGCACTGTCACCAGGAAAGACCGGGCACACGTCGCGTCTGTGACAACCGTCGGTGTCACAGACGGGACGGATGGCCGGTCTAGTAGATATGTACACTTCGCCAGCAGATGTACCGATCAGAACACAGGTCAGAACACCGATCGAGACGCCGATCGAGACGCCGATCGACGATCTCGGCCGGGAGCGGCAGGACGACTACGCGATCAGCGCCGAGTTCTACGACATCCTGCAGGCCGAGCGGGACGAGGCCCGGGTACGACGTCTCTACCGCGGCCACGTCGGCAGCGCCCGTCTCGGTGTGCTGGACGTCGGCGCCGGGACCGGACGGGTCACACTGATGAGCCTGATGGAGTCACGCGTTGCGGTGCATGCCGTCGAGCCCGCGCGTTCGATGCGTTCCCCCTTGATGACACGTCTGGCATCCCTGCCCGCAGGCCTGCGGATGCGGGTCACCGTGCACCCCTGCACCCTCGACGAGGCCGCGCTGCGCGGGGTGGCGGACGTCGCCGTGTGCCACAACACGATCGCCTGTCTTCACCCGGCCGCGCGGCGGGCCCTGTGGCCGGCCGTGGCCGAGGCGCTCGTATCCGAAGGCGTACTGCTCGTCCAACTCCCGCCCGCCCGCCTTCCGTTGCGCGAGACCACGTATGTGTTCCCCGCCCAGCGGGTGGGCCAGCACGAGTACGGCGGACTGATGCGCTCGGCGGCGGACGGGAACCGCATCCGGACCCGCTTCTCCTACTGGGTGCGGGGTGAGGGCGGTGTGGGCGATGTGCTGCGCGAGCACACCGAGACGTTCTGGATGTGGCCGGCCTCCCGTGCGGAGCTGATCGGGGAGCTGGGCGGATCCGGCTTCGCTCCGCTGCCCGAACGCACCGATCGTGCCGTGCTGGCGGTGCGGCTCGGACCTACCTGACCGCTCGGACCGCTCGGGCGGCGATGACACGCGTCCGGACCGACCATGGGAGCCCCGAGCACACCGTCCTATGACGGCTTGTAGCATGGTGTCCCAACATTGGAGGACACAGTATGCGCACCGGTGATGAAGCAAACTCTCTCGATCAGGCGACGAGGGATTTCATCGCGGCGCGTCCTCAGCTCTTCGGCATCGCGTACCGCGTGCTCGGCAGTGCGGTGGAAGCCGAGGACATCGTCCAGGAGGCGTGGCTGCGCTGGCAGACCACCGACCGCAGCGACATCCAGGAGCCCACGGCGTTCCTGGCCACGATCACCGTCCGGCTGGCGATCAACCTGGCCCAGTCCGCCAGGATGCGGCGTGAGTCGTACGTGGGCCCCTGGCTTCCCGAGCCGGTGGACACCAGCGTCGATCCGCAGATGGGCGCGGAGCGGGCGGAGGCGCTCGACCTCGCGGTGCTCTTCCTGCTGGAGAAGCTGAACCCGTCGGAACGGGCCGCCTATGTGCTGCGGGAGGCCTTCGACTACCCGTACAAGCGGATCGCGGAGATCCTGGAGACGAGTGAGGCCAATGCGCGCCAGTTGGTGAGCCGCGGCCGCAGGCATCTGGCGGCGGAACGCAGCGAGCCGGTCGACTCCACCGTGCACCGGCGTCTGCTGGAGGTGTTCCTCGCGGCGGCGCAGACCGGCGATCTGGCGGTGCTCGAGGACGTTCTGACGACCGACGTGGTCAGCTACTCCGACGGCGGCGGAATCCGCGGCGCGTCCAAGATCCCGGTCGTCGGGCGTTCGCGCGTGGCCAAATACCTCGCCGCCTTCGCCCCGCGTTTCTGGCCTCAGGCGGAGGTTCGCTGGGTCGAGGCCAACGGCAGGCCGGCCGTCCTCGTCTCGTTCGACGGGAACGCGACTGCGTTGCTGTGCGTCGAGGCGACGGCACAGGGCATCGAACGCCTCATGTGGGTGATGAACCCGGCCAAGCTCGCACCGTACGTCGCCTCGCTGAGCAGCTGAGGCGTCCTAGCCGTCCACCGCGTCCGTCCACCGCGTCCGTCCACCACGTCGACCGGTGTCACACCACAGGGGGCCTGTCGGTCAACTGGCTGTCCGGAATCCGGGGTTTCCCTCACGGCACGCCCCACGACGCGAAGGTGGACGGTACATGGCACTTGGCCCAGTCAGTCACGGCAACGGCGAGCCGATCCGGTTGCCCGATCTGTCCACCGAGAAGGACTTCGACGGAGACTCCTTCGCCCCGCTCTACACCACGACGGTGACGGTGAACGGCGGGTCGGCCAGTCACGGACGCGCCTCGGGACGAGCGCGCTCGACCGACGGCGTCCTGGACCTCGACCTGCGGATGCCCGCCGAACTGGGCGGCGACGGCCAGGGGACGAACCCCGAACAGCTGTTCGCCGCCGGTTTCGCCGCCTGCTTCCACGGCGCGCTGAGCCTGGTGGCACGACAGGCCGCGCTCGACCCCACCACGATCTCCGTGGCGGCGACCGTGGCCTTCGGACGGGACCCGGGGGACGGCGGCTATCTGCTCCGCGTCGACCTGGTGGTCACGTGGCCGAACGTCGATCCCGAGCGCGCCGCCCCGCTCCTGGAGAAGGCCGACTCGCTGTGCCCCTACGCGAGGATGGTCTGGCAGGGCACACCGGCCACCATCACACTGGCCCCCTGACGGGCCCACAGCATGTGACAACGTGAAACGTGCCGCACCCGCGCCTGGTGGAAGACACCGCGGAAGTACACCCCTGTCACAGATCCCGGGACTTCCTGGTCGTACTGAGTGACCAACCCGGCGATCGGAGTAGACCGTGGCTATCACCGAACAACGTCTTTCCACCATGGTGCTGGTGATCGGCACCGGAGGCGCCGGCCTGCGAGCATCGATCGAGCTGGCCGAAGCCGGTATCGACGTCCTCGCGGTCGGCAAGCGCCCCAAGGAGGACGCTCATACGGCACTCGCTGCCGGAGGCATCAACGCGGCCCTGGCCACCATGGACCCCGAGGACAGCTGGCAGCAGCATGCGGCCGACACTCTCAAGGAGAGTTATCTGCTGGCCGACCCGCACACCGTCGAGATCGTGACCCAGGGCGCCGCCCGAGGCATCGACGACCTCGAGCGCTATGGCATGGCCTTCGCCAGGGAGGAGGACGGCCGGATCTCGCAGCGCTTCTTCGGCGCCCACAAGTTCCGGCGCACCGCCTTCTCCGGCGACTACACCGGTCTGGAGATCCAGCGGACGCTGATCAGGCGCGCCGAACAGCTCGACATCCCCGTCCTCGACGGCGTCTACATCACCCGGCTGCTGGTGCACGACGGCACCGTCTTCGGCGCCTACGGCTTCGACCTCACGAACGGCACGCGCTATCTGATCCACGCCGACGCCGTCATTCTCGCGGCGGGCGGCCACACCCGGATCTGGCGGCGCACGTCCTCGCGGCGCGACGAGAACACGGGCGACTCCTTCCGCCTCGCCGTGGACGCCGGTGCGCGCCTGCGCGACCCCGAACTGGTCCAGTTCCACCCTTCCGGGATCATCGAGCCGGAGAACGCGGCCGGCACCCTGGTCAGCGAGGCCGCCCGAGGCGAGGGCGGGATCCTGCGCAACGCGCTCGGGGAGCGGTTCATGAACCGCTACGACCCCGTCCGCATGGAGCTGTCCACGCGCGACCGGGTGGCGCTGGCCGCCTACACGGAGATCAAGGAGGGGCGCGGGACCCCGAAGGGCGGCATCTGGCTCGACGTCTCCCACCTGCCCCGGCAGACGATCATGACGCGGCTGCCCCGGGTCTACCAGACCCTGCTGGACCTGCAGATGCTGGACATCACCCGGGAGCCGATCGAGATCGCGCCCACCGCGCACTACTCGATGGGCGGGGTGTGGGTGCGTCCCGAGGACCACAGCACGGACGTGCGCGGCCTGTACGCCATCGGCGAGGCCTCCAGCGGACTGCACGGCGCCAACCGGCTCGGCGGGAACAGCCTCATCGAGCTGCTGGTCTTCGGCCGGCTCACCGGCCGGGCGGCCGCCGCCTACTCGGAGTCCCTGACCGCACACCCGCGCTCGGCGTCGGCGATCGCACAGGCCCGCGCGGAGGTCGAGGACCTGCTGGCGGCCGACGGGTCGGAGAACGTGCGCGCCCTGCAGCGCGCCATCCGCAACACGATGACCGAGCATGCGGGAGTCGTACGCGACGAAGAGGGTCTGCGCACCGGGCTGGAGGAGCTGGCGGCGATCGAGAAGCGGATGGAGGACGTCGGCGTCCACCCGGACATCGCCGGCTACCAGGACCTCGCGCACGCCTTCGATCTCAAGTCCGCCGCCCTGGCCGCCCGGGCCACGCTCGAAGCCGCACTGGAGCGTCGCGAGACGCGCGGCTGTCACAACCGCAGCGACTACCCCGACATGGATCCCGCTCTGCAGGTCAATCTCGTGTGGTCGCCGACGACCGGAATCACCCACGAGAGCATTCCGGCGATCCCGGACGAGATTTCCACCCTCATGCAGGACGTCTCGACCGAGGGAAAGCTCGTCGAATGAAATTCCCTTCGACTTTCGCGCACCTCGTGTCACAACCGGGGCCGTCGCCCTGTCTCTTCTAGTGCAGAACGAATTCGGCGCAGGCACCGCTAAAACCTCCGAGAGGAATCCGTCATGAAGGTCGTAGTGATCGGTGGAACCGGGCTCATCGGTTCGAAGGTGGTCGGCAAGCTGACCGAGCACGGGCACGACGCGGTCGCCGCCGCGCCCAACACCGGCGTCAACACGCTGACCGGCGAGGGGCTGGCCGAGGTACTGAAGGGCGCGTCGGTCGTGGTCGACGTGTCCAACTCCCCCTCGTTCGAGGACCAGGCCGTCATGGACTTCTTCCGTACGTCCACGACCAACGTCCTCAAGGCGGAGGCCGAGGCCGGCGTGACGCATCACGTGGCGCTGTCCGTGGTCGGCACCGAGCGCCTCCAGGACAGCGGGTACTTCCGCGCCAAGCAGACTCAGGAGGAGCTGATCAAGGCGTCCGGGATCCCCTACACGATCGTCCACGCCACCCAGTTCTTCGAGTTCATGAAGGCGATCGCGGCCGAGGCCACCGACGGCGACACCGTGCGTCTGTCCCCGGCCAAGATCCAGCCCATCGCCTCGGACGACGTGGCCGCGGCGGTCGCCCGGGCCACGGTCGGCAGCCCCGTCACCGGCGTGGTGGAGGTCGCGGGCCCGGAGGCGTACCCGCTCGACGAGCTCGTCCGCAAGGCACTCGCGGCCAAGAACGACCCCCGCACGGTGGTCTCGGACCCGCACGCCACGTACTTCGGCGTCGAGCTCAAGGAGGACACGCTCCTGCCCGGTCCGGACGCGCACATCGCCGAGACCAGGCTCGCCGACTGGGCTGCCGCGCAGCAGCAGTAGGCCCCCCGCGGGTGGCCCCTGCCTCCGGGCGGGGGCCGCCTTGCGTTCCGGCCGCGGACAATCCGTTCCCACAGTGAGCCGGAATTCACTCCTGCCCGATATTCACCCGGAAAGGATCCGGCCCACCATGCAGATGAGCCCAGTCACCGAGAACCATGTCGATATCGCGGCCACCGTCATGTCACTGGCCGCGGAAGCCACCGAACTGCACACGCGCGTCCACGAACTCCGCCAGGAACTCGTCGACCTCGACGAGCGGATGACAGCCATCTCCGAGGCTCTGCACCGGCTTCCGTCCCACTGAACGAACAAGTCCCACTGAACGAACGAAAGGGCGGGGCGGCATCTCTGCCGCCCCGCCCTTCCGTCAGCCTGCGGGCGTACGCCTCACCCTCGTCCCGCAGCACATCGCTCTCGTCGACCACGACGAACGCCGGCGGCAGCCCCCGCAGCTCCTCCAGACTCGCCCGCAGCGGCGAGGCGGTGATCTCCGGTAGTACATCGACTGGTGCACGAAGGTCACATCACCGCGCTGCTTGGCCATGAGGGCCAGAGCGGCGGTCATGTTGCCGCCCACCGAGTCGCCGGCGGCGGCCGGCCGGGAGGCGTCCAGGCCCTCGGCACCGCCCTTCGCGGTGATCCACCGGGCGGTCGCGTACGCCTGCTCGATGGCGACCGGGTACCTGGCCTCCGGGGAACGGTCGCGGCCTGCAGGTCGTCCAGGACCCTCCTTTGAAGACAGGACAGGTGCTGAGGCTGTGACACGCACCGCGGAAAAAGTGCCGGAAAGCCGAGACCGGAAGTTCAGTGTTTTCCGGTGATCTCCTTGTACTCCTGCTCGGTCGGCTTGGTGATCTGTGCGTCCTCACCGTAGAAACCCCGGCTGAGTCGCACGCGCAAACGCTGAGAGAGACGGGAACCGTTCTCCGGGCCGGCCGCGATCGGCTGGTACTGCTCGTGCCGCGTGAGCGCGTGAAGCCTCTCCTGACTGAGCGGCTCGTGGACCTCGACGAACTCGCCGTGCGGAAGCCGTTTGACGATGCCGGTCTCACGGCCGTGCAGCACTTTGTCACGGTCCTGACGCTGAAGGCCCAGAGCAATCCGACTCGCCACGACATAGGCCAGCACCGGCACCACGAAGAGACCGATGCGAACCGCCCACGTGACGGATTCGACCGAGACATGGAAGCGAATGGCGATGATGTCGTTCGCGGCTCCGATCATGGCCACCAGATAGAAACTGAGCCAGGCGACCCCCAGTCCCGTCCGCACCGGGCGATTACGCGGCCTGTCGAGAATGTGTTGATCACGATCGTCGTCGGTCACCCAGGCCTCGATGAACGGATAGGCGCCCATGGCGAGAAAAAGCCCCAGGCCCACCGAAAGCGGGATCAGGTTGTCCAGGGCCAGGGTGTGACCCCAGAGAGCGATCTCCCAGCCCGGCATGACGCGCAGCAGCCCGTCCGCCACGCCCATGTACCAGTCGGGCTGCGATCCGGCCGAGACCTGGTCCGCCCGGTAGGGCCCGTACGCCCAGACCGGGTTGATCTGCGCGACCGCGGCCATGACGAAGATGACCCCGCTGACCAGGCAGAAGAAGCCGGCGGATTTCACGAGGCGGACCTTGAGCGGAACTCCGACCACGTTCTTGTCGGTACGCCCCGGACCCGGATACCGGGTGTGCCGGTGCCGGAGAACCAGGATCAGATGGGCCACGAGCAGACCCACCATGAGGGCCGGGATGAGCAGGACGTGGATCGTGTTGAAGCGCGCCACCAGATCGTTGCCCGGGAACTCGCCGCCGAAGAGGAACATCGAGATGTAGGTTCCGACGACCGGTATGGAAAGAATCGTTCCGTGCACGACCATGAGTCCGGTCCCGGAGAGAAGGTCGTCCGGAAGGTCGTATCCCGTCAACCCTGCGAACATTCCGAGGACGAGCAGCAGGAATCCGAAGACCCAGTTGATTTCCCGGGGCTTGCGGAAGGCGCCGGTGAAGAACACGCGCATCATATGGACGAGCATGGCGCCGACGAAGACCAGTGCCGCCCAGTGGTGAGCCTGCCGGATCAGCAGTCCGCCGCGGACGTCGAAGGAGATGTGCATGGTCGAATTGAACGCCTCCGACACCAACTGGCCGCGCAGCGGTGCGTAGCTGCCGGTGTATTCCACCTGGTTCATCGACGGATGGAAGTACAACGTCAGATACACGCCGGTCACGATGATGATGATGAAGCTGTAGAGGCAGATCTCGCCCAACATGAACGACCAGTGGTCCGGAAAGGCTTTACGCGCTTTCGCCCTGACCTGGCTGTAGACACCCAGGCGCCCATCGGCCCATGCGGCGATCCTTTCCCCTTTTTCCATCCCCTTACCACCGTTCATGAATCGTCCAGAAGTGTCTTGGAATCAGCAAGGTGCACGCCTCTGTGCGGCGGCGGCTGTCACGCTGCGGTGGTGACCGTGTCCTTGGTCTGGCGGATCCTGCGCCGCCTGAGCGCACGGCGTTCGCTCTCCGTCATGCCACCCCAGATGCCTTCGACCTGCCCCGCCTCCACGGCCCAGTCGCGGCACTGCTCCATGACGGGGCAACGGCCGCACACGGCCTTGGCCTCGTCGATCTGGTCGAGTGCCGGGCCGGTGTGTCCGACGGGGAAGAACAGATCAGGGTCTACACGCAGGCAAGCTGCCCGCTCGCGCCAATACACGGAGTGGCCTCCTCGTCCAGCAGCCAGGGGAGAACAAGCCGCTTTCTCGTCTCCGCGAGGCGGTACCGGTTGCTGCCCATGAGACCGCGCAACGGGCACATCTGTGACAGGCGGCCGCATCCGTATGTCCGGTGTCACAACATCCAGGGGTGCCCGGTCTAACTGGTTGAGCCGAATCGAAAGAAGTGTGTCGTGTGCGAGGACCCGCCGAAGCCGTCAGGGAGGTTGCCGTATGGACCATGCTGACGCGGTGCCGATCGGGGAGTTGCTCGACGAGCGCCGCTTTCTGCTGGACGTCGCCTTCTGGATGCTGGGCAGCGCGGGTGCGGCGGAGAGCGTCGTCGAGGAGGCGTACCGCCGGTGGTACGGGCTGTCGGACACGGCGCGCGCCGGGATCGCCGCGCCCCGGTCATGGCTGGCGAAGACCGCGGGCGGGATCTGCCTGAGCCGCCTGCCCCTGCCCGGCCTGGCCGTCGACCCGCCGGACGAGCGTGCCGAGCGGGAGGTGGAGGGGGAGGAGGTGAGTCGGGTGCTGTTGGACGCGTTGGACTCCCTGTCCCCGGCCGAGCGGGCGGCGTTCGTCCTCAACGACGTCTTCGGGATGACGCCCCGCACGGTCGCCGACATCGTCGGGCGTACCGAACCCGAATGCGCCGCACTCGCCGACCGCGCCCGGGACAGTGTCCGGCTGCACCGTTCACACCCGACCAGCCCGGAGGAACACGACGCGCTCGCGCATGCGGTGCGGCGGGCCTGTGTCACCCAGGACGCGGAGCTCCTGGTGTCGCTGCTGTGTCCCGACGCCACGGCGTTCTTCGACGGCGGGGGAAAGGTACGGGCCCTGGCCAGGCCCGTCCACGGCAGCCGGCCCGTCGCCCGCAGTCTCCTGACGCTCCTGGCGCACCGGCCCCGCACCACGTTGGCCACGCATTCCGTGAACGGCCGCACCGGGCTCGTGACCCGCTACGACGACCAGGTCGCCGCCGTCATCACCCTCGACGTCGCCGACCACCACGTCACCCAGGTCTGGGCCGTCCTCAACCCCGACAAACTCCACCTCTGGAACCAACCACCCACACGAAACTGAGCAACAACATGTCAGTGCTTGTGGGGCCGCGAAAACACCGTAGGCATTGCCGAGTCGGGGTCCTTCGACGGCCGACCGCGGCCCCGCTGCTCCGGGTCTGTCACAGGATCGGGTCGCGCCCGGTCTATGCAACAGATGCGATTGGAGCAGCCATGTCTTTGAGCGACCCCACGACCATGCATCACGCACCGCCCCCCCACGACCGGCGACCTCGAAGAGGCTGTCTCTGTCTTCGTGGAGCACCGGAAGCGTCTCTTCGGGATCGCCTACCGCGTGCTCGGCAGCGCCGTGGAGGCCGAGGACGTGGTCCAGGAGGTGTGGCTGCGTTGGCAGAAGACCGACCGCTCGGTGGTGCTGAACCTGGTCGCCTTCCTCTCCAGCGCCACGACCCGCCTGGCCATCAACGTCGCGCAGTCCGCGCGGGTGCGCCGGGAGACCTACATCGGACCGTGGCTGCCCGAGCCCGTCGACACCAGCTCGGACCCGGAGGTGGGCGCACAGCGCGCGGAAGCGCTGGAAATGGCCCTTCTGCTGGTGCTGGAGAGACTGAGTCCGACCGAGCGCGCCGCATACGTGCTGCGTGAGGCGTTCGACTACACCTATCCCGAGATCGCTGCGATCCTCCGGCTCAGCCTCGTCAATGTGCGGAAGATCGTCAGCCGTGCGCGTGGGCATCTGGCGGACGAGCACCGCGGGACCGTGGACACGACGGAGCACCGGCGCCTTCTCAACGCCTTCGTCTCAGCAGCTCGGACGGGGGACGTGGCTTCGCTGGAAGCCCTGCTCACCCCCGACGCCGTCAGTCTGTCCGACGGCAACGGCATGCGGGGCGCCGCCCGTGTCCCGGTATCGGGGCGGGCCCGCGTGGCCAACCTGTCGACGGCCTTTCCCCGGTTCTGGCCGGAGGCGGACCCCAGGCCGGTCGACGCCAACGGCCGCACCGGCGTGCTGATCCACCGGAACGGCGAGCCCGCCACGTTCATGACGATCGCCGCCTCGGACGAAGGCATCTACAAGGTGATGTGGGTGTTCAACCCCAGCAAGATCGCCGCTTTCCTCGCGTCGAGCTCCCGCTAGGGCCTGTCAGGCCGATCAAGTCGCAGGAAATCGGCGGTGCCGAATCAGCGCCGGGGAGCGGGGTGATGGGGGTCCCCCCGCTCGAGCGCAGCCGAGAGTGGGGGAGTCGGCAACCGACGACAACGCCGCTGGGGGTCCCCCCACGCCTTTAAGGCAGTGGGGGAGTGCGTGCCACACCCCGCGTCTGCGGCATGATCGGCCGGACAGGCCCTAGTTGCGCCGGTGTGACGGAGGTTGTGACACCGCCCCGTCGAAAGCGCGAAGCCACGGCCGGGCGGTCAGCCCGCGTGGGTCGACATCGGCCGCACCGGCGGGGACCAGTCACGGAAGACCGCGGCCTGCCCTCGGTTGTCTCCCTTGGGGTCGAGGAGGTCCCACATCGTCACGTCCTTGATCCAGAACTCTTCGCCGGTCCTGGTCCTGCGCAGCCCGGTGTAGCCGTCGGCGAAGCCGTGTTCCTGTGCGGCGCGGACGAAGTCGTCCCGGTCCTCCTGCTTGCGTGGGGCACGCCGCCTGCCGGCGCGACTGACACTATCTGACACTGTCCTGCATCGACCGGTGAACAGTTCAACCTTGTCAGGGTCGTGACCTGAGGCGAAGCGCAGGCCCGCCGCCACCTGCTCGGAGAGCTGATCGACACCGCTGACGTCCCTGTGCGTCGAACCGTCCCCCCGTATCAGAGTGAGTCACTGCATATGATGTCAGGTGGACACATTCCCGCGTTCAGGCCGAGCGGCACCACACATGAGCCGGCGCGCGGCACGAGGGGCTGAGGATGAGAGGAACACATGGTCTCTGTAACCCATGCAGCAACCCATGCAGCGCATGACATCGAGGTCACCACCGAGAGCCTGCAGGAGGACCTGGCCCGTCTGCAGATCCAGAAGCAGGCGCTGGAAAGGGAGTTGGCCGCGGTCGTCGCCCATCTCGGCTCGGTGCAGAGGGCCCTCAGCGCTCTCGAGACGCTGCTGCGCCACCCGGTCGCCGCGGTGCCGGGCACGGCAGGCACGGCAGGCACGGCAGACGCCGCAAGCTCCGAAGGTGTGCAGGTGCGGCAGGGGCAGGCCGTGGAGACCGCCGGACCGCACACCGACCGTGCCTCCGCCGTGCCTGCGGGCACCGCGGCGAAGGCCGTCGCACAGCCGCGGAAGCGCCAGAGCGGCAAGGACGCGAAGGGTCCGGTGGCCGCCCAACCCGACCTGGGCGGGAAGGCGTACGCGGACGGGGACGGGGACTCGGACGCGGACTCGCAGAGGCAGTACGGCAAGCTCACCGAGCAGATCATGGAGTACTTCGCCGGCGTCGGCGACGCCGATGTGCGGGCTCGTGACGTCGCGGCGGCTCTCGGCCGTGACACCGACAGCGGAAGCATCAACGGCGTCCGCAGCACCCTCGACCGTCTGGTCGGCACCTCCCGCGTCCAGCGAACCGGCCGGGGCCTCTACCGTGCGAGGCGTTCCTAGAGGTTCGCTCAGCCCCACGCACCCAGGCCCGCACCCCTGCACGCACGCCTCTACGCACCCCCGCGCGCCCCAACGCATCTCTGCGCGCCTCTGCGACCGCTACGGACCGCTACGCGCCCATGATCACCGCGACGCACACCCAGATCATCGCCACGGTGATCAGTGTCATGGCGATCAGCGTGCCTCGTAGCCATCGTCCGAAGCGGATGTGGTGTTTCTCTTCGACCCCACCGATGGCATCGGCGATGTGCTCGGTCACCATGCGGGCGACGTACCTCTGCTCCTCGACATACCACCGTTCGAGGTGTCTCTTCTGCTCCCGGGTCAACCCCGGCGCCCGTGCGGTGAACTCCGCTACGCGCTGATGTGCCGCTCGCAGGTGAGCCTCCCAGTACAGGAATGTCTCGATGTCGGTCAGGCCGCGCGCGGCCTCCTCACTCGCGTCCATGGTGTGCTCCAGAGGGAAGGCGATGACGAGCAGGTGGGAGCGCCGGGCGCCGCCGAGCCGCGCTCGTCGAAGCGGCTCACGCGGCCGGGCGGTCGCTCGCCCGGCTCCGGCTCCGGCTCCGGCCCCCGTCGGGGGACTGAGGCCGGCCGCTCCCGACGAACGCGTCCCGTGGGTGCTGCACCGAGGCGAGGGAGACGAGATCCCGGCCGAAGAGGGCGGCGGTCAGCCAGACGGTCAGCACCCGGACCTTGCGCTCCCAGGTGGGCACCGCCAGGACGTGATAGCCGCGGTGCATCAGCCAGGCGGGGAAACCCTTGATGACGATGCCCTTGTACTGGAAGATGCCGCGCCCGAGCCCCAGGGTCGCCACCACACCCAGACTGCTGTGGCGGTAGTCGCGGACCCTCCCCCCGCGCAGGTCGGCCACGATGTTCTTCGCAAGGCGCCTGCCCTGCCGCACCGCGTGCTGGGCGTTCGGCACCGTGCGCGCGCCCGGCAGGGGCACGGCGAGGTCGGGAACGGCCGCGTCGTCTCCGGCCGCCCACACATCCGGCACCGGCTCGCGGTCGGTGCCCACCCGGAGATCGGGACGGACCACGAGCAGGCCGCGCTCGTCGACCGGCAGATCGGTGTGGTTGTGCACGACCGGGTTCGAGGCGTTGCCGGCGGTCCAGACGACCAGCGCGGAATCGAACTCCGCTCCCGAGGAGAGCACGACGTGCCCGTCCTCGACCGAGACGAGCTGCGTGTTCAAGTGGACGTGCCCGCCCCGGCGTTCCAGCGACCGCACCACCCAGGCACCGGGCCCGTCCCCCACCTCGGGCAGGATCCGGCCCCGGGCCTCGACCAGGTGGAAGGAGAGTTCGTCGAAGCTCAGCTCCGGATAGGACTTGAGCATGGCGGTCGCCAGCGACAGCAGCTCGCCGAAGCCCTCGACGCCGGAGAATCCGCCGCCCACGAACGTGACGGTGAGCAGTTTCCGCCGCTCGGGCCCCGGCGGCAGCGACGCCGCCTGGTCGAAGGCGGTCAGCAGCCGGTCGCGGATGGCCACCGCCTCCTCCACGTGCTTCAGGCCGATCGCCTCCTGCGCCAGCCCCGGTATGGGGAAGGTGCGGGTCACAGCGCCGGCGGTGACCACAAGGGTGTCGTAAGGGAGTTCGTAGTCGGCTCCGTCGACGGGCCGGACGATGAGTTTCCGGTCCGCATGGCGGATCTCCGTGACGCTCCCCGCGATCAGCCGGGTGCGGTGCAGATGCCGTCGCAACGACACCGCGGCATGCCGTGCCTCGACCGATCCGGCCGTCACCTCGGGCAGGAAGGGCTGGTAGGTCATATAGGGACGCGGGTCGACGACGGTGACCCGTGCCTCGCCCGAACGCAACGACTTCTCCAGGCCCCATGCGGTGTAGAAGCCCGCGTAGCCACCACCGACGATCACAATCTCACGCATGATTCCCTCTGCTCGTTGGTCGACACCTGTTAGACCGGACGGGCCATGGAGATGTGACAGACCACGGTTGCCACACCGTGGCGACCGGGCGGACGATGGAGGCAGCGGTACCCGCGCAAGCCCTACCTGTGCGAGGCACGACCATGGCGAGCGAACCCACCTTCTTCGAACTGGGCGTGGCCGACCCCGAGCGCGGTCGCACCTTCTACGGAGCCCTGTTCGGCTGGACCTTCGAACCCGGCCCCACCGGTCACGGCTTCGCCATCACGACCGACGGCCTGCCGGGCGGTATGCACGGCGGCGACGAGGCGGCCTCCCCGTATCTCTTCTTCCGGGTCGACGACCTGGACACCGCGGTCGCCAGGGTGACCGAGCTGGGCGGCACGATCGAGGATCTCGGCGAGGAAGGAGGGGAGGACGAGGAGTCGGTGGCCCGGTTCGGCCGCTTCAAGCTGTGCCGCGACGACCAGGGCTCCGCGTTCGGTCTCCACCAGCCACCCGAAGGCCGACACTGAGCGCAGCACGCTGCGCGGTACACGGTGCACAGCGAGCGGTGAACGCTGAACAGCGCACGATGAACAGTGAACGGTTTTCACTGTGATTTCGGGCAGGGAGTCTGGCGCGACACCCGGCACTTTCGATATGTCATGCCTCTGACATCACTAAGTGCTGGAGTGAGAGGAAACTCGCGTGCACCTGCGCCCCCTGCGCGCCCTGTGCGGCACCGCCGCGCTCGCCCTGACCCTGCCCGTCCTGTCGGCCGGCCAGGCCTCGGCCGCCGTCCCCGCGTACTCGGTCTATCTGCAGAACTACACCACCGGTCTCCATGCGGCCGACAGCGGCGGCACGGTCGCCGCGCACAATCCCAAGGGCAACGAGGACCACCAGCAGTGGACCCCGGTCGCGGTCAGCGGCGGCTATCAGTTGCAGAACGCGGACGAGTCGGGCGTCTGCCTCGGCCGCAGCGGCACGTCCGCGGTGACCGCCGCCTGCGGCGCGGACGGCACCACCTGGACGATCGCGTCCGGCGCCGACAGCACCTACACCGTGAGCGTCCCGGGCACCACGCAGTACCTCACCGGGTCCGCCTCCGACTCCGGTGCCGTGCAGCTGGGCTCGGCCGGCGATCTCGCCCGCTGGTACCTCACCCCGGTGACGTACCCGACCGCCCCGATGCCCTCCGCCGACACCCGCACCCTCGACCAGGTCACCTTCCTCACCGCCCACAACGCCTTCGCCAACGGGGCCGACGGCAACTTCGCGTCGTTCCCGGTCAGCCTGTTCCCCAACCAGAACCGCGGCGTCGCCCAGCAACTCGGCGACGGAGTCCGTGGCTTCATGCTGGACGACTACGCCGTCTCCGGGCAGGCCGTGCTGTGTCACAACAGCTGCGACGGTGTGAGCAACCCGGTCCCGCTCGCCACCGATCTGCAGCGCATGGTCGACTTCCTCAAGGCCAGTCCGGGTCAGGTCGTCACCGTGTTCCTCGAGGACTACTCCTCCTCCGACGTGCTGAAGTCCTCCCTGGCCTCCGTGAACGGCCTGTACGACGTGCTGTACCGGCCCGACCAGGAGGGCGTGGCGACCAGCGGCTGGCCGACCATGGCCGACCTCGCGGCGCGCGGCAAGCAACTGCTGATCTTCAGCGACCGGACCCGCGCGAGCGACACCGCCAACGGCTGGACCACCCGTGACACGTTCGGGGTGATGTACCAGCGCGAGTGGACCGTCGAGAACTACTGGTCCATGGGCGCCGGACTCGGCGACTCCGACTGGTCCTGTTACAGCCGCTGGGGCACCGGCCGGCCGCTGACCGTGACCTCGTCCGCCTTCCACCCGCTGTTCGTGATGAACCACTTCAGGGATTACACGATCAGCTCCACCGCCCAGACCGACAACGGCAAACTCCTCAACCGCGCACAGAATTTCTGCACACCCGCCGCGCGCAAGAAGCCCAACTACCTCGCCGTGGACCGCTACGACCTGGGCTCCCCCACCGCGCTCAACACGGTCGGCACCCTCAACTCCTACATCCTCGCCCCGGGACAGTGAGCGACGGCCCGCCGCCCGCGACCGCACCGGGCGGCGCGGCCGTGCCGTCCCGGGGCTCCGGTCGTCAGAAGACGAACGGGCCGGGGGACAACGTGCTCTTCGCCACGCAGTTGATCGTGATCCCGAAGAGCACCATGCGCAGCGAGTACTGGCCGAGGGAGTAGGAGTCCAGGCTGTCGCCCGGTGCCACCGTGCCGCTGAGCGGGCCGAGGACGAACGGGGTGCCCACACTCATGAACGGGTTGGTCGTCCCGGTGAACTCGGTCGTCTCCAAACCGTTCTTGGCGAGCACCAGGGTCGACGTCACACTGTTCGTCGAAATCGGGAGCGGGGCGGTCAGCGAGGGCAGGGTGATCGTGATCGTCGCCCCGCTGCCGGACTGGGTGGCCGTGAAGTACGCGGGCGTCGACGGGCCCCAGGCTCCACAGTCGTACTGAGCGGTGGCCGAGTCCGGCGTCACGGCGCCCGCCCCGGGCGCCGACGCCACGCTGCCGACCAGCAGGGCGGCGGAGGCGGCGGCGACCAGGGCAGCACGTGACTTACGGGTGGCAGGTCTCATGGGTCACTCCAGGTCAAGTCCGGTCAAGTCGGTCGGGCATCGCCTCATTGAGGCGCAGAGACCGCGAGAAGGGAAGAAGCACGACCCAGTGGTTGGATGTTCAACATGACTCGACGGATCTTCATCGACAAGCAGAGCCCCAAGGCCTACCACGCGCTGGTCCAGACGTCCGAGGCCGTGCGGGCGACCGCCGCCGAGGCCGGTCTGGAGCGCACCGTCGTGGAACTGGTCAACCTGCGCGTCTCGCAGCTCAACGGCTGCGCGTTCTGTCTCGACGTGCACTCCAAAGCCGCCGTGCGCGCGGGAGAGGACACCCGGCGGCTGGCGGTCCTCGCGGCCTGGCGGGACACCGAGCTCTTCACCCCCCTGGAGCGGGCGGCCCTGGCGCTGGCCGAGGCGACCACCGTGCTGCCCGACGCGGCCGCGCAGGAGACCGCCTACGAGGACGCCCGTGAGGTGCTCACCGACGACCAGATCTCGGCGGTGATCTGGGTGGCCGTCACCATCAACGCCTTCAACCGGGTGTCCGTCCTCAGCAAGCACCCCGTGCACTGAGTCCGGCGTGCACTGAGTCCGGCGATTGTGCGGCGCCGAGTGCGGTAAGGATCGTCTGGCCGGTGCGTGAGCGCCGTCCGTCTGTCCGTCCGCCCCTGGAGGCCCCGCCCATGCCGCCCCACCCCCTCGACGTCCCCGACGGACCGGAGTCCGTCAACGCCGACGCCTGGCAGGCCTACGCCGCTCATCATCTGCGGCGCGGCACGGTCCTGGCGGAGGCGGAACGGATCGACTGGGGGTTCCCGGACGCGGGGCCGGACGACGCCTTCCTGGGCGAGCTGAAGGGACGGCGCGTCCTGGACCTCGGCTGCGGCACGGCCCGGCACGCGGCGCGGCTCGTCCGCGTGCACGAGGCCGTCGTCGACGCCGTCGACTCCGCGCCCGGCCAGATCGAGCGGGCCCGGGCCCGGTACGGGTCACTGCCCGGGCTGCGTCTCTTCCACGCCGATGCCGTCGCGCATCTGCGCGCGGCGGCGCAGCCGTACGACGTGATCTACTCCGTCAACGCCGTCCCGTTCATCGATCCACGACGGCTGCTGCCCGCGCTGGCGACCGCGCTCGCCCCCGGCGGGACGCTGTGCTTCTCCGTACTGCACACCAACTCCCGTGGGGACGGACCCACTTCGGATCTCGTGGCCCGGCCGGAGACCCTGCGGCTCGCGGGCGGCGGCGAGACGACGGTCCGGATGTGGGTGCCCACGCCCGAGGCGTGGGAGGCGCTGCTCGCCGAACACGGGCTGCGCGTCGAGGAGGTGGTGCCGGTGACGGCACCCGCCCCCACCGCCGCCCTCGCCGCCCCAGCCGACCCCACTGACTCCGCAGACCCCGCAGACTCCACTGACTCCACCGGCTCCGCTGCCCCCGCAGCCCCCTCCGGCTCCGTGAATCTCGCCGCCTATCGGGTTTTCCGAGCGCGGCGCCCTTTGCGGGTCTCCGCCCGCCCCCGCACCGACCTCCCGCCCGTCGCGCACGCGGCGCTCGGCGTCGGCGCCATCCTGCACGGCCCCCGCGGACTGCTCCTGGGCCGGCATCGTCGGGGCACCTGGGAGCTGCCCGGCGGCACGGTGGAACCCGGGGAGTCGCTCCAGGAGACGGTCGTGCGGGAGCTGCGGGAGGAGACCGGGCTGCGGGCGGACCCCTCGGACGTACGCCTGCTGGGCACGCTCCTCGACCGGGTCGACGGTGTCGTACGGATGACGGTCGGCGCCGTCGGCGCCGACTGGGAGGGCGAGCCTGCCGACCAGCCCGGCGAGAGCGTCGGCGACTGGCGCTGGTACTCCCTGGACCACCTGCCGCCGTCCCTGTTCGTGTGCAGCGCCCAGTCCCTCACCGCCTGGCGCCCCGAGCTGCCGATCGACCACCCGCCGGCCCACTTCACCCCGTACGGCCACCGGCACCCGCAGAGCTGAACCGCAGAGCCGAACCCCTTAGCCGAACGGTCGAACAGAACGTCCTGAACCGTGCGTTTCCTCACCCGTTCGCGTGGTGTTCACGCCGACCCCCTGACAGTCGTCACAGCAGACCGTGAGAAAGTTGCGAGCCAAAACTACCCAGGGGGGTCTGTGACACAACATCAGAAACGGTCCGGGGTGCGCAGGAAGTCCCTGTCGCTGCTCGTCGCTCTCGGCACGGTGGCCGGTGCGACGTTCGCGGGGGCGGCCACGGCCGACGCCGCGACCTGGACCACCGTGGCGGCAGGCGTGGCGTACCGACAGTACGACCTGCAGGCGGCCGCCGGGAAGACGCATGTGCACGTGCTGAGCGTCGACCTCGCCAACACCCACGTGCGCCTCGGGCTGTTGTACCCGGGGACGGTCGCGGCCCGTGCGGACATCTCCGCGATGGCGAACAAGCAGAGCGCCGTCGCCGGCATCAACGGCGACTTCTTCAACATCAGCGAGGTGCAGCACCCGGGCGTCTCCGCGACCGGGTCGACCGTGGGTCCGGCGATCGCGAACGGGAAGGCGCTCAAGGGCGCGGTCCCGAACGCGCAGCGGTTCGGCCCCGCGCTGCCGCCGGGCACCACCACCAAGGCCGTGGTCGGTGTCGGCACCGACGGCAAGGCCAAGGTGGACAGTCTGTCCCTCAACGGGACGTACACCACGGTGGGGCGGCGGCTGCCGTTGGGCGGCGTCAACCAGTACGCGCTGCCGGAGAACTCCGTCGGCGCGTTCACCTCGGACTGGGGCAGCGTCTCGCGCAAGCGGGCCACCTGCGGCACGGACACCGAACGGGCCGCCGCGTGCAGCACCAGCACCTACGAGGTGACGCTCAAGAAGGGCCGGGTCGTGTCGACCTCGACCACGCCCGGCGGCGGCGCCATCGCGGCCGGCACCACGGTCCTCGTCGGGCGGGAGGCGGGCGCGCAGCGCCTGAAGAAGCTCGTCAAGGGCCAGCGGGTGGCGGTGCGGTACGGGCTGACGTCCGCGTCGCGGTCGGCGTACAGCTTCGCCGTCGGCGGCTATCCGATCCTGGCGGGCAGCAAGGCGCTGGCCGGTCTGGACACGTCGGTCTCGGCCGTGCGGACGGCCGTGGGCATCGGCAACGGCGGGAAGAAGGTGTTCCTGTTCGCGCTGGACGGCGCCACCGCGTACCGCAAGGGCCTGACCATCGCCGAGGTCGCCGCCGCACTGAAGAGTCTCGGCGCGACCGAGGGCTTCAGCCTGGACGGCGGCGGTTCGTCGACCCTGGTGGCCCGTCCGTCGGGCGCGACCAAGGTGACGGTCCGCAACCACCCGTCCGACGGTTACGAGCGCCCGGTGTCGAACGGCATCGGGGTCTTCGTCAAGTAGTTCCGTCGGGTCGTGCGCGACCCCGCAGCGGCCTCACGGGCGCAGACTGCCGACGATGTCGGCGGTCGCCGTGAGGCCACTGCGGATGGTGGGAGCCATGCTGGTGCCGGCCAGGAAGAACCCGAGCAGCAGGCAGACCAGCGCGTGCGAGACCTTCAGTCCGCCGTTGCGCATGAAGATCACCGCCAGGATCAGCAGCAACAGCACCACGGAAATCGAAATGGCCATCGTCAACCTCCTCCGCCACGTCCGTTTTCGCGGCGTTCGGCCGCAAGTGTGGCGTAACGGAGGTTTCGTCCGTGCGGCTGAGCCGTCCGCCGAACGAGTGGTGTCGGCGGAGCGGGCCTCCTGGACCTTGACGGACCGGTCGTGTCGGACGAGTCGTGTTACGCGGCCGCCCGGTGGGTGTCGAGGAAGGTCTCCAGGCCGGCCAGGTCGTCGGTGTTGAGGTAGTCGACGTCCGCGGCGAGGAGTTCGGCCCACAGCGCGTCCCGGGCGGGACCGGCGAGATCCGGCGTGGCCCAGAACCGCACCTGCTGCCCGCGCGCATGGGCCGCCGCCACGATGCTCCGCAGCTTCTGCCGTTCCGCTTCGGGGAAGGCCCCGACGCCGAGCCAGGTGAAGTTGAGGGTCCAGTTGTCGCTGATGAGCGAGGCGAACGACGCCTCGGAGGCGCCGAGGTCGACGAGCCGGCCGTCGTAGAAGGCCCGGCGGACGGTCTGCGCCTCCATGGGCGCCCGGGCGGCGCGGTCGCCGGAGATCACGGCGGTGACCGGGCCGGTGTGGACACGGCCGTGGGCGTACGTCGTGAACAGGCCCTTGTAGCGCCGCAGTTGACGGTCGAGTTCGAGGTAGGTCGAGGAGCCCTCGGTCTTGATGTCGATGAGCAGTTGCAAGGGCTTGCGGTAACCCCGGTACACCGAGCCGTGGTTGGCCTTCACCCGGGCGGCGAGCGGAGCGAGGTAGAGGGACTCCAGGGTGCGCGTCGGGTCGAGCTGGTCCACCGAGTGGGCGATGAGGAGTTCGCCGTCGACGAGGAAGATGTCGGCCTCGACGCTGCCGAAGCGGTGGTCGAGCGCGTCGAAGAGGGGGCGGGGGTGCTCGTAGTCGTTGTGGGCGTGGGCGCGCCACAACGGACGGGCGCCGCGCTTGTCTCCGTCGGCGAAGGCGCTGCCGGCGGGCGGCGCGAGCACCGCGGCGAGCGTGGCGCCGAAGGTGGTGAGGGCTCTGCGGCGGGTGAAGGGGGCCATCTCGTTCCTCCCTGTGGGGCGGTCTGAACCACAGGGAGTATGAGGCTGTCCGAACGCCAACGAACCTGTACATGCCAGGAGTTGGCCGGACCGCCGCCGCTTGTTCACTCCTTCCGCGCAGCCGCACGAAAAAGCCCGCCCCAGGTGGGGCGGGCTTCACCGGATGCCGGTACCGGATGCCGGTACCGCGTGTCGGGCGTCGGGCGTCGGGCGTCGGGCGTCGGGCGTCGGTCAGGGTGCTTGCAGGTCGACCAGTTCGGCCAGGGCCGCCCGGTGGGCGCCCGCGGTGCCGTAGGCGATCGAGTCGGCCTTGGCCCGCTTGAGGTTGAGGTGGATCGGGTGCTCCCACGTCATGCCGATACCGGCGTGCAGTTGCAGCGCTTCCTCGGCGGCCCGTACGGCGACGGGCGCCGCGTAGGCCTGGGCGACGGCGACCGCCACGTCGACGTCCGAGCCGGCCGCGAGCGCGTCGGCCGCGGACCGCGCGGCGGCCCGGAGGTTGACGACCTCCAGCCACAGCTGGGCCAGCCGGTGCTTGAGCGCCTGGAAGCCGCCGACCGGCCGGTTGAACTGGTTGCGCTCCTTCAGATAGCGCACGGTCTCGGTCAACGCCCAGTCGGCGAGCCCGAGTTGCTCGGAGGCGAGCAGTCCGGCGCCGGCCCGCAGGGCACGCCGGACGGCGGGTTCGGCGTCGCCGAGGCGGCGGCCGGGGGCACCGGCGAGGGTGACCGTGGCGAGGGGGCGGGTCAGGTCGAAGGAGACCTGCGGGGTGACGGTCACGGCGGAGGCGTCGACCGCGTACAGCCCGCCGTCGTCCGCCGGCACGAGCAGTACGTCGGCGACGACCGCGTCCGCGATCCCGGTCAACTCCCCCTGGAGAAGGCCGTCTTCGACGTGCACGGCCTTGACGGCGGCACCCGGTGCGGTGTGCAGCCCCACGGCCAGCGCGCCGATGGTCCGCCCGGACGCCAGCCGGCCGAGCAGCTCTTCGTCCCCGACGGCCAGCAGCGCCTCGGTGGCGACCACGGCACTGGTCAGGTACGGCACGGGGGCGACCGCGCGCCCCAACTCCTCGAGGACCACGGCGACTTCGCGAGGGGTGGCGCCCTGGCCGCCCAGCGCCTCGGGCACCAGCAGGCCCGCGAGGCCCATGCCGTCGGAGAGCGCCTTCCAGGCCGCGAGGTCGTGCGGTGCGTCCGACTCCGTGCGCGCGATGACTCCGGGCGCGTCGCAGTGGTCGGCGAGCAGGTCGCGCACGGCGGCCCGCAGCGCCTCTTCCTCCTCGGAGTAGAGCAGATCCGGCTGTGCGTTCATCGGGCCAGGTCCTTCCAGGCGACGTCCTTGTCGGTGCGCGGCTCGGACGGCAGGCCCAGGACGCGCTCGGCGACGATGTTCAGCAGGACCTCGCTGGTCCCGCCCTCGATGCTGTTGCCCTTGGAGCGGAGGTAGCGGTATCCGGCGTCCCGGCCGGTGAAGTCCACGAGTTCCGGACGGCGCATGGTCCAGTCGTCGTACAACAGGCCCTCCTCGCCGCGGAGTTCGACCTCCAGGCCGCTGATCTCCTGGTTGAGGCGGGCGAAGGCGAGCTTCATACCGGCGCCCTCGGGGCCGGGCTGGCCCTGGGCGAGCTGCTGGCGCAGGCGTTCGCCGGTGAGCCGGGCGACCTCGGCCTCCACCCACAGCTTCAGCAGCCGCTGGTGCAGGTCGTGGGTGCGCAGCTCGGGGCGCTCGCGCCAGGTCTTCGAGACCGGGCCGATCATGCCGCCCTCGCGGGGCAGCCGCATGCCGCCGATGGCGACGCGTTCGTTGTTGAGGGTGGTCTGCGCTACCCGCCAGCCGTCGCCGACCTCGCCGAGCCGCCGTGCGTCGGGGATGCGGACGTCGGTGAGGAAGACCTCGTTGAACTCGGCCTCGCCGGTGATCTGGCGCAGCGGACGGACCTCGACGCCGGGGTCGGTCATGTCGCACAGGAAGTAGGTGATGCCCGCGTGCTTGGGCAGGTCCGGGTCGGTGCGGGCGATGAGGATGGCCCAGCGGGCGAGATGCGCGCTGGACGTCCACACCTTCTGCCCGTTGACGACCCAGTCCGTGCCCTCACGGACGGCACGGGTGCCGAGTGCGGCCAGGTCGGAGCCGGCGCCGGGTTCGCTGAACAGCTGGCACCAGACCTCCTCGCCCACCCACAGGGGCCGCAGGAAGCGCTGCTTCTGCTCCTCGGTGCCGTACTTCAGGATCGTCGGCGCGGCCATGCCGAGACCGATGCCGATGCGCCGCGGGTCGTTGTCGGGGGCGTCCGCGGCCGCCAGTTCGGCGTCCACGACGACCTGGAGGGAGCGGGGCGCGTCGAGTCCGCCGAGGCCCTCGGGGTAGTGCACCCAGGCGAGTCCGGCGTCGAAGCGGGCTTTGAGGAAGTCCAGCCGGTCGGTCGTGGCGGGAGGGTGCGCGGCCAGCAACTCCTGGGTGCGGCGGCGCAGTTCGGCTGCGTCGACGGTCATACGGCGGCTCCGTTCTCCAGCGCCGGCACCACGACGACGCGGCCGGTGGTGACGCCGTCGGCGAGCCGCTGCACGGCGGCCGCGGCCCCGTCGAGCGGCACCCGCTCGCTCACCAGCGGCCGGATCGCGCCCCGGGCGGCCAGCTCGGTGAGCTGTTCGTGGCAGTGCTGGACCAGCTTCGGGTTCTTGGTGTTGTACAGGCCCCAGTGCAGGCCGAGGATCGAGTAGTTCTTCACCAGGGCGTGGTTCAGGGCGGGGCTCGGGATGGTTCCGCTCGCGAAGCCGACGACGACGATCCGGCCCTCGAAGGCGACGACCTTGGTGGACTGGGTGTAGGCCTCGCCGCCGACGGGGTCGTAGATCACGTCGGCGCCCCGGCCGCCGGTCGCCTCCTTGACGGCGCCGATCACGTTCTCGGCGCGCCGGTCGATGACGAGGTCGCAGCCCAGCTCCCGGGCCACGGCCGCCTTTTCGGCGCCGCCCACGACGCCGATGACGGTCGCGCCGGCCGCCTTCCCGAGCTGGACGGCCGCGCTGCCCACCCCGCCCGCGGCCGCGTGCACGAGGAGCGTCTCCCCGGCTTCCAGACGGGCCCTGCGGTGCAGGCCGAACCAGCCCGTCTGGTAGCCGATGTGCAGCGCGGCGGCCTCGGCGTCGTCGAGCGACTCGGGGGCGGGCAGCAGGGCCGCGGCGTCCGCGACGGTGTACTCGGCGAACCCGCCGTACGGCAGGGCCGGGTTGGCGATGACGCGGCGGCCGTCCTCGGTCTCGCCGCAGATCTCCACGCCCGGGGTGAACGGCAGCGGGGGCTGCACCTGGTAGTGGCCCCGGACCATCAGCGCGTCGGGGAAGTTGATGTTCGCGGCGCGCACCTTGAGCAGGACCTGGCCGTCGCCGGGGGTGGGCCGCTCCACGTCCTGGAGCCGCATCACCTCGCTCGGCTCGCCGTTCTCGTGCACCTGCCATGCCTGCATGCGGAGCCTCCACGGGACTGCGTCGTCCGACCGGCGTGCTGACCGGTTCGATCGCATACTAAGCGGTCGCTTGCCGGGAGGGAACAGGCGACGACGGAAGAGTCGCCTCCGTCACCCCTGCCGGGGCTTCGCCCGAACATGCATCCGCTCCCCCTGCGGTCCGAACAGGCTCAGGAACTCCACCGGCCCCTCCCCCGTCGACCCGAACCAGTGCGGCACCCTGGTGTCGAACTCGGCGGCCTCCCCCGCCTCCAGCACCACGTCATGCTCCCCCAGCACGCACCGGAGCCGCCCGGACATCACGTACAGCCACTCGTAGCCCTCATGGGTGCGCGGATCGGGCTCCTCGTCACGCTGCGGCACCAGCACCTTGAAGGCCTGGAGTCCGCCGGGCTGGCGGCTGAGCGGCCAGAAGGTGCGCCCGTGCCGCACCATCGGCTTGCCCCGCACCCGGGGATCGCCCACCGGCGGCGCCCCGACCAGCTCGTCCAGCGGCACCTGGTGGGCCTGGGCGATCGGCAGCAGCAGCTCCAGGCTGGGCTTGCGCAGCCCCGACTCCAGCCGCGAGAGGGTGCTGACGGAGATCCCGGTGGACTCGGACAGCGCCGCGAGCGTCACCTCCCGGTCCTTCCGGAGCCGCCGCAGCCTCGGGCCGACCTCCGCGAGAACGTCATCGGTAGTCATGCCTCCATCTTGCCGAATCGGCAAAGATGTTTGTCAATCCCGCAGCAGTCCGGCGACCGTGGCCGCGGAGGTGGTCACCATGACCGAGAAGCAGGACGAGACGTACGAAGTGATCGTCGTCGGCGGCGGCGCCGCGGGCCTGTCCGCCGCGCTCGTGCTGGGCCGGGCCCGGCGCCGGACGCTGGTCGTCGACGCGGGCGAGCCGCGCAACGCGCCCGCCGCGCACATGCAGGGCTTTCTGTCCCGGGACGGAATGCCGCCCGCCGAGTTCCTCGCCGTCGGCCGCGAGGAGATCGCGCGGTACGGCGTGCAGCTGGTCCACGACCGGGCGGTGGACGTCACCGCGGGCCGGGGCGAGGGCTTCGCCGTCCGGCTGGCCGCAGGGCGGACCGTGCACGCCCGGCAGCTCGTCGTCGCGACCGGTCTGAAGGACGAGCTGCCGCCGGTCGAGGGCGTCGCCGAACGCTTCGGCCGGGACGTGGTCCACTGCCCGTACTGCCACGGCTGGGAGGTCCGCGACCAGGCCTTCGGCGTACTGGCGACGACCCCGATGAGCGTCCACCAGGCGCTGATGGTGACCCAGTGGTCGAAGGACGTGACCCTCTTCCTGCACACGGTCGCCGATGCCGACCTGACCGACGAGGACCGGCGCAGACTGGCCGCGGCCGGGGTGGACGTCGTCCCCGGCGAGGTGGCCGGGCTGGTCGTCGAGGACGACCGGCTCACCGGGGTCCGGTGCACGGACGGCCGGGTGTTCGACCGCGAGGTGCTGTTCGTGGCGCCCCGGGCGGTGCCGCAGACGGACCTCCTGTCCCGACTGGGCGCCGAGATGAGCGAGACCCCCTTCGGCGCCTACCCCGTCGTGGACGGACGGGGTCTGACCACCGTGCCCGGCCTGTGGGCGGCGGGCAACGCGTCCGGGTTCGCCGAACAGGTCGTGAACGCGGCCAGCCGCGGCTACCGGGCGGGCGCCGCGATCAACGGCGAGCTACTGATGACAGACCTCGACGCAACGCCCCAGGCGGACACGCCCTAGGGGCGCGGGGAACTGCGCGACCAGCCACAACGCGCCCGCAGACGAAAAGCGGCCCTTTCCTCGGCGGGTAAAACGGCGGAGCGCGCCGCACCATGGCTGCATGCTGCTCACCCGGCTCGCCGACGTGTCCCGGGAGGTCGCCGCCGCCTCGGCGCGCTCCCGCAAGATCGCCCTGCTCGCCGAGCTCTTCCGGGACGCGGAGCCGGAGGACGTGCCGATCGTCATCCCCTACCTGGCCGGCCGGCTCCCCCAGGGCCGCCTCGGCGTCGGCTGGAAGGTGCTGAGCCGTCCGGTCGCCCCGGCCGCCGCGCCGACCCTGACCGTGCGCGAGGTGGACGCCCGTCTCACCGAGCTCGGCCATGTGTCGGGCACCGGCTCGCAGGCCGAACGGACGCGTCTGGTCGGCGAGTTGATGGCCGCGTCCACCGAGGACGAACAGCGCTTCCTGTTCGGCCTGCTCAGCGGCGAGGTCCGGCAGGGCGCCCTGGACGCCGTCGCCGTGGAGGGCCTGGCGCAGGCGACCGGGGCACCCGCGCCGGACGTGCGGCGGGCGGTGATGCTGGCCGGCTCGCTGCAGACGGTGGCGCAGGCGCTGCTCGCGGAGGGCCCCCCGGCGCTGGAGGCGTTCCGGCTCACCGTCGGCCGTCCGGTGCTGCCGATGCTCGCGCACACCGCGTCCTCCGTCACCGAGGCCGTCGGCAAGCTCGGCGCCTGTGCGGTGGAGGAGAAGCTGGACGGCATCCGCATCCAGGTGCACCGGGACGGCGACGACGTCCGCCTGTACACCCGCACGCTCGACGACATCACCGACCGCCTGCCCGAAGTGACGGACGCGGCAAGGAGGTTGGCCGGGTTGCGGTTCATCCTGGACGGCGAGGTGGTGGCCTTCGACGGGACCGGACGCCCCCGCTCCTTCCAGGAGACCGCCGGCCGTGTCGGCTCCCGGGTGGACGTGACGGCGGCGGCCTCGGCGGTCCCGGTCTCCCCCGTCTTCTTCGACGTGCTGTCCGTGGACGGCCGGGACCTGCTCGACCTGCCCCTCACCGAACGGCAGGCGGAGCTGGCCCGGCTGGCGCCCGAGCCGATGCGGGTGCGCCGGACGGTCGTCTCCGGCCCCGAGGACGCCGAGGCGGCGGAGGCGTTCTCCCGGCAGGCCTTGCAGCGCGGCCACGAGGGAGTGGTGGTCAAGGCCCTCGACGCGCCCTACAGCGCGGGGCGGCGCGGCGCGTCCTGGCTGAAGGTCAAGCCGGTGCACACCCTCGACCTCGTCGTGCTGGCCGTCGAGCGGGGCCACGGCCGCCGCACCGGCAAGCTCTCCAACCTGCACCTCGGCGCCCGCACGGCCGACGGCGGCTTCGCGATGCTCGGCAAGACCTTCAAGGGCATGACCGACGCGATGCTCACCTGGCAGACGGAACGCCTCCAGCGGCTCGCCGTGGAGGACGACGGCTGGGTGGTGACCGTCCGCCCCGAACTCGTGGTCGAGATCGCCTACGACGGCCTGCAGCGCTCCACCCGCTACCCGGCCGGCGTCACCTTGCGCTTCGCCCGGGTGGTCCGGTATCGGGAGGACAAGCGGCCGGAGGAGGCCGACACCGTGGAGACCCTGCTGGCCGCCCACCCGGAGGTACACCCGTGACACAGAAGCGCAGCGCCGGACTCCTGCTGTTCCGCCGCGGCGAGAACGGCGTCGAGGTGCTGCTGGGCCATATGGGCGGGCCGTACTTCGCGAAGAAGGACGCGGGCGCCTGGGGCGTCCCCAAGGGGGAGTACGAGCCCGACGAACCCGCCTGGGACGCCGCCCGGCGCGAGTTCCGGGAGGAGCTCGGGCTGGCCCCGCCGGACGGCGAGGCGATCGCGCTCGGGGAGGTCCGGCAGCACAACGGCAAGATCGTCACCGTATGGGCGATCGAGGCGGACCTCGATCCGGCGGCGATGACGCCCGGCACGTTCACGATGGAGTGGCCGCCCCGGTCGGGCCGTACGCAGGAGTTCCCCGAGCTGGACCGGGTGGCGTGGCTCGGCGTCGAGCGCGCCCGCGAGCTGATCGTCCCGGCGCAGGCCGCGTTTCTCGACCGGCTGGCGGAGCACTCGCACTGAGCGGATCCGCGGACGCCCACGCGTTGCGGCCCCGGGTCCGGCGCGGGAAGGTCGAAGCACGGTCAGCTCTTCAGGAGGTCGGTCATGCCCATCGCGACGGTGAATCCGGCCAGCGGCGAGACGCTTCGGACGTACGAGGCCATGGGCGAGGAGGAGCTGGAGCGCCGGCTCCAGCTCGCCGAGGCCACGTTCCGTACGTACCGGGCGACGACGTACGCCGAACGCGCCCGCCTGCTGAACCGGGCCGCCGACCTCCTGGAGGAGGACCAGGCCGCCATCGGCCGGGTCATGACGACCGAGATGGGCAAGCCGGTGAAGCAGGCGCGCGCGGAGGCCGCGAAGTGCGCCAGGGCGATGCGCTGGTACGCCGAGCACGCGGCGGAGCTCCTCGCCGACGAGGAGCCGGCCGCCGCCGATGTGAAGGACTCCGGCGCCGCCCGCGTCCTGGTCCGGTACCGGCCGCTCGGTCCGGTGCTCGCGGTGATGCCGTGGAACTTCCCGCTGTGGCAGGTGGTCCGGTTCGCCGCGCCGGCGCTGATGGCGGGCAATGTGGGCCTGCTCAAGCACGCCTCGAACGTTCCGCAGACCGCCCTGTACCTGGAGGACCTGTTCCACCGGGCCGGCTTCGCCGAGGGCTGCTTCCAGACCCTGCTCGTCGGTTCCGGGGCGGTGGACGACATCCTGCGCGACGAGCGCGTCAAGGCGGCGACGCTGACCGGGAGCGAGCCGGCCGGGCGGGCGGTCGCCTCCACGGCCGGCGAGATGGTCAAGAAGACCGTGCTGGAGCTGGGCGGCAGCGACCCGTACGTGGTCATGCCGTCGGCGGACGTCGACCGGGCGGCGCAGATCGCGGTGACCGCGCGCGTGCAGAACAACGGGCAGTCGTGCATCGCCGCCAAACGGTTCATCGTTCACACGGACGTGTACGACGCGTTCGCCGCCCGGTTCGTGGCGGGCATGGCGGCGCTGAAGGTCGGCGACCCGCTGCTGGAGGAGACGGAGGTCGGGCCGCTGGCGAGCGAACAGGGGCGGGCGGACCTGGAGGAGCTGGTGGACGACGCGCGGCGCTCCGGCGCCGACGTGCTGTGCGGGGGCGAGCGGCCCGAGGGGCCCGGCTGGTACTACCCGCCGACCGTCCTCGCCGGTGTCACCCGTGAGATGCGCATCCACCGCGAGGAGGCGTTCGGGCCGGTCGCGACGCTGTACCGGGCGGGCGACCTGGACGAGGCGGTGCTCATCGCCAACGACTCGCCGTTCGGGCTGAGCTCCAACGTGTGGACGCGCGAGGACGCCGAGGTGGACCGGTTCGTCCGGGATCTGGAGGCCGGCGGGGTGTTCGTCAACGGGATGACCGCGTCCCATCCGGGGTTCCCGTTCGGCGGGGTGAAGCGGTCCGGATACGGCCGTGAGCTGTCCGGGCACGGAATCCGAGAGTTCTGCAACATCACCACGGTTTGGCACGGTGTGTGAGCGCCGCGCGGCTACGATCCCGGGTGTGAACCGCGAAGTGACTCTGCCTCTGATCGTCGACGACCGCGGGACCTTGCAGGTGGCCGCGGCCGACGTGAGCAAGCTGCTCCGCACGCTGGGAGGGCGGTGGCTGCATCTGGTCGAGGCCGGGGCCGACGGTCTGGACGAGGACACGGTGGCCGCGCTGACGATCGAGCTGGCGAAGCTGGCCGACCGCATCGACGTGGCGTGTATTGCGCACAGCAGCGGTGGGACGCCGTAGGGGTCCGGTTTCGTTGCCGGGCGCGGGGAACTGCGTGACCAGCCCCCACGCACCCGCAGACCGGCCGCTACCGGATGGGCATCCCGGAGAGCGTCCGCGCGATCACCAGGCGCTGGATCTCGCTCGTCCCCTCGAAGATCGTGTAGATCGCGGCGTCGCGGTGCATCCGCTCCACCGGGTACTCCCGGGTGTAGCCGTTGCCGCCGAGGATCTGGATCGCCTGCGCGGTGACCTTCTTCGCGGTCTCGCTGGCGAACAGCTTCGACATCGAGCCCTCGGCCGCGGTGAACGGCTTCCCGCTGATCGCCATCCAGGAGGCCCGCCAGGTCAGCAGCCGCGCGGCGTCGATCTGGGTGCGCATGTCCGCGAGCTGGAAGGCGACGCCCTGGTTGTCGATGATCGGCCGGCCGAACTGCTCACGCGTCATCGCGTAGTCCAGGGCCACCTCGTAGGCGGCGCGGGCCGTGCCGACGGCCATGGCGGCGACCGCGGGGCGCGAGGCCTCGAAGGTCGCCATCGCCGCGTTCTTCACGCGCTCGCCCCCCGACTTCGCCCGCTCGCGCGCCCGGGCGAGGCGCTCGTCCAGCTTCTCCTTGCCGCCGAGGAGGCAGGCGCCGGGGACGCGCACGTTGTCGAGGACCACCTCGGCGGTGTGCGAGGCGCGGATGCCGTGCTTCTTGAACTTCTGGCCCTGGGCGAGCCCCGGGGTGCCCGCCGGGACGATGAAGGAGGCGTGCCCCTTGGAGCCGAGCTCGGCGTCCACGACCGCGACGACCACATGGACGTTGGCGATGCCGCCGTTGGTCGCCCAGGTCTTCGTGCCGTTGATCACCCACTCGTCCTTGGCCTCGTCGTACACGGCCCGCGTGCGCATGGAGGCGACGTCGGAGCCGGCGTCGGGCTCGGAGGAGCAGAACGCGGCCACCTTGACGTCATTGGCGTCGCCGTACATCTGCGGGATCCAGGTGCCGATCTGCTCCTCGGTCCCGTTGGCGAGCACGCCCACGGCGGCCAGGCCGGTGCCCACGATGGAGAGGGCGATGCCCGCGTCGCCCCAGAACAGCTCCTCCATGGCCATCGGGATGCCGAGGCCGGTGGGGTCGAAGTACTGCTGCGCGTAGAAGTCGAGGGAGTAGATGCCGACCTTCGCGGCCTCCTGGATGACCGGCCAGGGAGTCTCCTCACGCTCGTCCCACTCGGCGGCCGCGGGGCGGATGACGTCGGCCGCGAAGCCGTGCAGCCAGTCCCGGACCTCCTGCTGTTCGTCGTTGAGCTCCATGGTGAACTCGGCCATGTCCCCTCCAGGGCGGAACGTGCGTGTTACTAGCGGTAACCCGGAGTCTGTTACCCGCTGGTAGGAAAAGTCAACTCCTGATGGCAGGCCTGGAGCCCTCCGGCCCGTTCGATGTCAGGCTGCTGCCAGGTGTTAGTTTGCGCAGGCGTCACCGAATCAGCACGGGTGGGGAGAGCACATGGACACCACGCAGCGGACCGAGCAGCAACGGTCCGCCGACCGCCGACGGCGCGAGCTGCTGGAGGCCGCCGACCGGGTGGTGCTGCGCGACGGCCCACAGGCCTCGATGAACGCCATCGCCGCCGAGGCCGGCATCACCAAGCCCATCCTCTACCGCCACTTCGGCGACAAGGGCGGGCTTTACGCCGCCCTTGCCAAGCGGCACACGGACGCCCTGCTGGACTCGCTGCGGGCGGCGCTGGACGCTCCGGCCGAGCGCCGGGAGCGGGTCGAGGCCACGCTCGACACCTACCTCGCCGCCATCGAGGCCCGGCCCCAGGTGTACCGGTTCCTGATGCATCCGGCCGACGGGTCGCCCGGGGAGCAGGGGTTCGACGTCGGCAAGCACTCGGCTCCGCTGCTTCGGCGGATGGGCGAGGAGCTGGCCCAGGTCATCGAGGAACGGCTGGATCTCGGGCCCGGGAGTCAGCAGCTCGCCCGGGTGTGGGGGCACGGGATCGTCGGGATGATGCACGCGGCCGGTGACTGGTGGCTGGGCGAGCGGCCCTGCACACGGGCGGAGCTGGTGCGGAGTCTGGCCGATTTGTTGTGGGGTCGCCTGGCGGCGGCGGGGGACAAGGTCGGGGGGCCCGGGTTCTGAGGGTTGTTTTCCGGCTGCAGGTCGGTGGGGGCTGGTCGCGCAGTTCCCCGCGCCCCTAAGTCAGCGACCCCGCCCTGTGCCAAGAAGCTCGGGTCACTTGATGCATCAGTCGTCTCCGGCGCCAGCCGGTCACCCTGTCCGCGTAGACCAGCCCCTCCAGGTGGTCGCACTCGTGTTGCAAGCATCTGGCAAAGAAACCCGTGCCTCGTACCGTGATCGGCTCGCCCGTCGCCGTGAAGCCCTCGACCACCGCCTCGTCGTACCGCTCCGTTCCCGCCTCCAGGCCCGGCAGGGAGAGACAGCCCTCCGGGCCGCGCAGGACGATGCCGTCCGTCTCCACCAGGCGGGGATTCACCACATGGCCCAGGTGGCGGACGTCGTCGTCGTCCGGGCAGTCGTAGACGAAGACTTTCAGCCGCTCGCCCACCTGGTTCGCGGCGAGGCCCACGCCCTGGGCCGCGTACATCGTGGCGAACATGTCCTCCACGAGACGGGCGAGTTCGGGGCCGAAGTCGGTGACGTCCTCGCAAGGGGCGTGCAGGACGGGATCGCCGAGCAGGGTGAGGGGCCGGACGCGCCCGTGAGCGCCCGGGATGGAGCCTTGTCGCATGGCGGCAAGGGTACGGTCCTTTCTGACACGCGCATGCCGTCCGCGGGCGGGTGGTGGTGCCGGGATTCGGGAGTGCGAATGGATCTCGATAGGCTGACCACCTACCACGTTGCCGTACGGCAGAGGCGCGGCGCGTACGCAAGGAGGATCGAGAACTGATGGCAGGCAACTCGGACCCGCTCACGCCGCGGGCCAAGATCGCCGTGACCGCGGGCAAGGCGGTCGCAGCGGCATCTCGCGCCGCGGGGCGCGGCAGCGGTTCGGTGATCGGCGGCCGGGTGGCGCTCAAACTCGACCCCGACCTCCTCGCCCGGCTCGCCCAGAACCTGGACGTCATCCTCGTCTCGGCGACGAACGGGAAGACGACGACCACCAGGCTCATCGCCGAGGCGCTGCGGGCCGCCGGGCCGGTCGTGTCCAACGCGCTCGGCGCCAACATGCCGGCCGGCATCACCTCGGCCCTCGCGGGCGGTTCGGACTCGAAGTACGGCGTCATCGAGGTCGACGAGAAGTACCTCGCGGGCGTGGCCCGGGACACCGCCCCCAAGTGCATCGCGCTGCTCAACCTCTCCCGCGACCAGCTGGACCGGGCCGCCGAGACGCGCATGCTCGCGGAGAACTGGCGTGAGGGGCTCGCCGGTTCGAAGGCCGTCATCGTCGCGAACGCCGACGACCCGCTGATCGTGTGGGCCGCCTCCTCCTCCCCGAACGTGATCTGGGTGGCCGCCGGCCAGATGTGGAAGGACGACGCCTGGTCGTGCCCGTCCTGCGGCGGCGTCATGCAGCGGCCCGGCGACGACTGGTTCTGCGGTGAGTGCGGCTTCCGGCGGCCGCGGCCGAGCTGGACGCTCTCCGGGGACCATGTGCTCGACCCGCACGGCTCCGCCTGGCCGATCCACCTGCAGCTGCCCGGTCGCGCCAACAAGGCCAACGCCGCCTCCTCGGCCGCCGTCGCCGCCGTCTTCGGGGTGCCGCCGCAGGTGGCGCTGGAGCGGATGTACCAGGTGCAGGCCGTCGCCGGACGCTATGACGTCGTCCAGTTCCAGGGCCGTGACCTGCGGCTGCTGCTGGCGAAGAACCCGGCGGGCTGGCTCGAGACGTTCAGCCTGATCGATCCGCCGCCCACCCCGGTGATCCTCGCGGTGAACGCGCGCGGCGCCGACGGCACCGACACCTCCTGGCTGTGGGACGTCGACTACACGCGGCTGACCGGCCACCCGATCTTCGTCCTCGGCGACCGGAAGCTGGACCTGGCGGTGCGCCTGGAGGTCGCCAACCAGCACTTCCAGGTGTGCGAGAGCCTCGACCAGGCCGTGCAGCAGGCGCCGCCGGGCCGGATCGAGGTCATCGCGAACTACACCGCGTTCCAGGACCTGCGCCGCCGCGTCGGCAACTGACCCCGAAGGACGACCACTTCATGAGCGACAACCAGCTTCGGATCGTGTGGGTCTACCCGGACCTGCTCAGCACCTACGGCGACCAGGGCAACGTCCTGGTCGTGGAGCGCCGGGCGCGGCAGCGCGGCCTCGACGTGGCCCGTCTCGACGTGCGCAGCGACCAGCCGATCCCGACCTCCGGTGACATCTACTTCATCGGCGGCGGCGAGGACCGGCCGCAGCGGCTGGCGGCGGAGCGGCTGCGGCGGGACGCGCATCTGTACCAGGCGGTGAACAACGGCGCGATCGTGTTCGCGGTCTGCGCCGGCTACCAGATCCTGGGCCACGAGTTCGTCAACGACCTGGGCCAGCGCGAGCCCGGTCTCGGTCTGCTGGACGTCACCACGGTGCGCGGCGAGGGCGAGCGGTGCGTCGGCGACGTCCTCGCGGACATCGACCCGCGGCTCGGTCTGCCGCAGCTGACCGGCTTCGAGAACCATCAGGGCGTCACCCACCTCGGCCCGACCGCCCGCCCCTTCGCCCGCGTCCAGATCGGCAAGGGCAACGGCACGGGCGACGGCACCGAGGGCGCGTACAACGACACCGTGTTCGGCACCTACATGCACGGGCCGGTGCTGGCCAGGAACCCGCTGATCGCGGACCTGCTGCTGAAGCTGGCGCTCGACGTGAACGCGCTCCCGCCGAGCGACGACCGCTGGTACGAGGCGCTCCGGGGCGAACGCATCGCGGCGGCGCAGCAGCCTGCCTGACCGGGTGTCGTTCACCTGATTTTCAGAGTGCCGTCAGCAGCCCGTCTGACGGTGCATCCGCACAGGTGAGCAGGCACGTCCAGCAGGCGGACGTGTGCTTCGGCCCCGCCCCCTCCTGCGGTTAGGGTGGCGGGGATTCGAGCCGGACAGTGTGGTCCGGGTCCGGCCCACGTGGAGAAGGTTGTTGCGGGCTATGCGCATTGGTGTCCTCACGTCCGGCGGCGACTGCCCCGGCCTGAACGCCGTCATCCGGTCCGTCGTGCACCGTGCCGTCGCCGACCACGGCGACGAGGTCATCGGCTTCCGGGACGGCTGGAAGGGCCTCCTGGAGTGCGACTACCTCAAGCTCGACCTCGACGCGGTGAGCGGCATCCTCGCCCGCGGCGGCACGATCCTCGGTTCCTCCCGGGTCCAGCCCTCGCATCTGCGGGACGGCGTCGAGCGCGCCCGGGGCCATGTCGCGGAGCTCGGCCTCGACGCGATCATCCCGATCGGCGGTGAGGGCACGCTCAAGGCGGCCCGGCTGATGTCCGACGCGGGGCTGCCCATCGTCGGCGTGCCGAAGACCATCGACAACGACATCGCCGTCACCGACGTCACCTTCGGCTTCGACACGGCGGTCGGCGTCGCGACCGAGGCGCTGGACCGGCTGAAGACCACCGCCGAGTCCCACCAGCGGGTGCTCGTCGTCGAGGTCATGGGGCGGCACACCGGCTGGATAGCGCTGCAGTCCGGCATGGCGGCCGGCGCCCACGCCATCGTCGTGCCGGAACGGCCCTTCGACATCGAGGAGCTGGCCCGTCGGGTCGGCGAGCGGTTCGAGGCGGGCAAGCGGTTCGCGATCGTCGTCGCCGCGGAGGGGGCCAAGCCGAAGGCCGGCTCGATGGCCTTCGACGAGGGTGCGAAGGACATCTACGGGCACGAGCGGTTCGCCGGGATCGCCCGGCAGCTCTCCATCGAGCTGGAGAACCGGCTCGGGAAGGAAGCTCGGCCGGTCATCCTGGGGCATGTGCAGCGGGGCGGCACGCCGACCGCGTACGACCGGGTGCTGGCGACCCGGTTCGGGTGGCATGCGGTGGAGGCGGTGCATCGCGGGGAGTTCGGGAACATGACGGCGCTTCGGGGCACCGACATCGTGATGGTGCCGTTGGCCGCGGCCGTGGAGACGCTGAAGACCGTGCCGGCGGATCGGTACGCGGAAGCGGAGTGCGTGCTCTAGCCGTCCGGCGCGGTCCCGTCACCTGATCGGCCGCAGTCCGTCATGGCTCCGGTGGCCCGTGCGCGCACGGGCCACCGGCGTCTCCGCCCGCTTGTGCTCGCATTCTGGTGTACGAGGACGACCCCGGATTTCCTCCGCAGGTCAACATGCCCGTACCGCATCCCGTGCCGCAGCTCGACACCCAGCCCTTCCCGACGGCCATCGCGGAGCCCGCGCCGCAGCCGGACGGTGGCGGGCGTCACCGTCGCCACGTGCGAGAGCAACGAGATCGGTCCGTCCCTGCGCTCGGCGTTCATCCGGCACGGCATCCTCTCCCTGGAGGCTGCAACGTCCCTCACCGAGCCGGAGGTGTCGAGCCGGGCCGCCGGGATCACCGCGGCGACGCCGGGCGGGGGCGACGACCTCGGTCTGACGGCGGTCAGCGTCCAGGGGGCGATGTACGGCATCGCCCAGCCGCTCTCGACCGGCGAGGGCCTCGCCCTGGTCCGGCGGTGCTTCGGCTGACCTCAGCGGCCGGTGGAAAAGCGCGGACGACGGGCGGAGAGCCGTCCGTCGTCCGCGCGCTCGATCACATGCGTCGTCCGCGGAGTCGGCTCCTCGCCCTCGAAGACCGCCTCACCGCGGACCAGCAGGTCGCTGACGAATTTCTCGGTCGCCCTGCGCTCGGCGTCGTCATGCTCGGCGTCGCCGCTCGCCGGGGGTCGCCGTCTCCTCCGCCGCCCCCCGCACGTCCACCGTGAAACCGGCCGTCGCCAGCGCCTCGACGCCCCGCGCGGTCACCAGGGCGAGCACGAGCCGCTCGGAGACGACCTCGGCGGGAACGGCCTCGGTCTCGTTCATGGCCGCGTTCAACGAGCCCACGTCCTGACCGACCCGCAACTCGATCCGTGCCCGGAGCACGGGACGGTTCTCCGTCGCCGCGACGGCGAACACCGGGTGAGCCGCGGTACGCATCCCCGCCTCCCGTGCGAAACCGCGCTCCTGGGGGTTCTCGCCCACGAAGACACAGTCGTCGGCCGCCGCTCCCCCGGTGTCGAGGACCGCCCGGTCGAAGATCCCGCGGCTGTCCTTCACACCCCAGTGCACCAGGGCCGCGTCCGTGAAATCCCCGGGGAACGCCTCCGCCAGCGCCCGCGCCACGGCGGCCTCCTCCGAACCGGGGTTGGAGATGACGCCCTTGCGTACCTCGCGCAGGGCGCTCAGCACGGCGCGGACCCGTGGCAGGGGCTCCAGCGTGAACGAGCCGTCGGGTTCCCGGTGGGGGTCCGCGAGGGTCGCCCCGATGTCGAAGAAGATGACAGACATGGCACATGCCTGCCCGCGGTGAACGCCTCCGAGTCGGGACCGCCCGGGTGAACGGGCCGGGCGCCGGCCGGGGGCGCCGCCGCGCGGGAGGCGCACCGGCCCCGGTGCCGGGGGCCGCCGGGGGCTTCTCTACTCTGGTGGGCGGCAGGAAACGTACAACCCCCCACGAATCAGGAGCTGCCCACAATGGATCACGGCGGGCACGGTATGACCATGGATCTGCCGCCGTTCACGCTGGGGCGAGGTCTTCAGTGGTCGGCGGATCCGTTCTTCCTCGTCGCCTGTCTGGTGGGGCTCGGGCTGTACGGGTGGGGGGTGCTGCGGCTGCGGCGGCGCGGGGACGCGTGGCCGGTGGCGCGGACCGTCTCGTTCGTCGTCGGGGTGCTCACCATCATGCTCGTGATGTGCACCGCGCTGAACGACTACGGGATGGTCATGTTCAGCGTGCACATGGTGCAGCACATGGTGATCAGCATGCTGTCGCCGATCCTGATCCTGCTGGGCGCCCCCATGACGCTCGCGCTGCGCGCGCTGCCGGCCGCCGGCCGGGGCCGCAAGGGGCCGCGTGAGCTGCTGCTGATGCTGCTGCACAGCCGCTATATGCGGATCATCACCCATCCCGCGTTCACGATCCCGCTGTTCATCGCGAGTCTCTACGCGCTGTACTTCACGCCGCTGTTCGACTTCCTGATGGGCTCCAGGACGGGGCACGTCGCGATGATGGTGCACTTCCTCGCGGTCGGCGTGGTGTTCTTCTGGCCGATCATCGGCGTGGATCCGGGGCCGGAGCGGCCGGGCTATCTGATGCGGATGCTGGAGCTGTTCGCGGGCATGCCGTTCCACGCGTTCTTCGGCATCGCGCTGATGATGGCCTCGCAGCCGATGGTCGAGACATTCAAGAACCCGCCCGCCTCGCTCGGCATCGACGCGCTCTCCGACCAGAACGCGGCCGGCGGCATCGCCTGGGCGTTCAGCGAGGTCCCGTCCGTGCTGGTGCTGATCGCCCTGCTGTTCCAGTGGTACGGCTCCGAGCAGCGGCAGGCCAAGCGCAAGGACCGGGCCGCCGACCGGGACGGGGACCAGGAGCTGGAGGCGTACAACGCCTATCTTGCGTCGCTCGACGCACGCGGGCGCTGAACCCGGGGCACCATGGAGGGGGACCGCCCTGTGGGAGGGCGGCCTGAGGAGGGTGTCGCGATGGCCGGTACCACGGACAGTTCGACGAAGACCATGGGGGTGCTCACCGTCGGCGGACTCGTCATGGTGACCGCCTACACGGTGGCGCTCGGCAGCAACGGCTGGCTGTGGTTCGGCTGGGTCGTGCTGGGGCTGATCACCCTCGCGCTGATCGTGCTGCGAACGACGAACTGAGCGCCTGAGAGCTACTCGCGGGTGAGGCGGGCCGCCGAGTGCACGCCCGGCTGGTACTTCGGCAGCCGGGCGGTGATCTTCATGCCCGCTCCGAGGGCGGTCTCGATGACGAGGCCGTAGTCGTCGCCGTAGACCTGGCGCAGCCGGTCGTCCACGTTGGACAGCCCGATGCCGCCGGACGGGCTGACCTCGCCGGCCAGGATGCGGCGCAGCGCGACCGGGTCCATGCCGGCGCCGTCGTCCTCGATGACCACGAGGGCCTCGGCGCCGGCGTCCTGCGCGGTGATCTGGATATGGCATTTGTCGGCCTTGCCCTCCAGTCCGTGTTTGACGGCGTTCTCCACGAGGGGCTGCAGACAGAGGAAGGGCAGGGCCACCGGGAGTACCTCGGGGGCTATCTGGAGGGTGACGGCGAGGCGGTCGCCGAAGCGGGCCCGGACCAGGGCCAGGTAGTGGTCGATGGCGTGGAGTTCGTCGGCCAGGGTGGTGAAGTCGCCGTGCCGGCGGAACGAGTAGCGGGTGAAGTCGGCGAACTCCAGGAGCAGTTCGCGGGCCCGCTCGGGGTCGGTGCGCACGAACGACGCGATCACCGCGAGCGAGTTGAAGATGAAGTGCGGGGAGATCTGGGCGCGCAGGGCCTTGATCTCCGCCTCGATCAGCTTCGTCCGGGACTGGTCGAGGTCCGCCAGCTCCAGCTGGACGCTCACCCAGCGGGCCACCTCGCCGGCCGCCCGGACCAGCACCGCGGACTCGCGGGGCGCGCAGGCTACGAGGGCGCCGTGCACCCGGTCGTCGACGGTGAGCGGGGCGAGCACCGCCCAGCGGACGGGACAGTCGGCGTGCTCGCAGCTGAGCGGGAAGGCCTCGCCCCGGCCGCTCTCCAGGGGCCCGGCGAGCCGCTCCATGATCTCCGCACGGTGGTGTCCGCCCACTCCGTCCCAGGCCAGCACCTCCTTCTCGTCGGTCAGGCACAGGGCGTCCGTGCCGAGCAGGGTGCGCAGTCTGCGGGCCGATCTGCGGGCCGTCTCCTCCGTGAGGCCGGCCCGCAGCGGGGGCGCGGCGAGGGAGGCGGTGTGCAGGGTCTGGAAGGTGGCGTGCTCGACCGGGGTGCCGAGGCCGCCCAGGCTCTCCGGGCGGGCGGTGCGGCGGCCCAGCCAGAAGCCCGCGGCGACGAAGGGGAGGATCGCGATGCAGACGCCCGCCAGGAAGTCGCTCATGCCTTCGCCTCCGCGGCCCGCAGCTCCTCCGTGCGCAGTTCCTCCGGGAGGTGGAAGCGGGCCAGGATCGCCGCCGTTCCGGCCGGGACCCGGCCCGGGGTGGCCAGGGACACCAGGATCATGGTGAGGAAGCCGAGCGGCACGGACCACAGCGCCGGCCAGGCGAGCAGGGCGTGCAGTCCGCCCGTGCCGGGGAAGCCGGCCATGGTGGCGGCGACGGCGAGGAACGCCGACCCGCCGCCCACCAGCATCCCGGCGGCCGCGCCGGGCGGGGTCAGCCGGCGCCACCAGATGCCGAGGACGAGCAGCGGGCAGAAGGAGGACGCCGACACCGCGAACGCCAGTCCGACGGCGTCGGCCACCGGCAGCCCGCCCACCAGCAGGCTCGCGGCGAGGGGCACGGCCATGGCGAGGCCGGTGCCGAGCCGGAAGTGCCGTACGCCGCGGGTCGGCAGGACGTCCTGGGTGAGCACGCCCGCCACGGCCATCGTCAGCCCCGAAGCCGTGGACAGGAACGCGGCGAACGCTCCCCCGGCGACCAGCGCGCCGAGCAGGTCGCCGCCGAGGCCGCCGATCACCCGGTCGGGCAGCAGCAGGACGGCCGCGTCGGCGTCGCCGCCGAGGGCGAGCTCGGGGGCGTAGATGCGGCCCAGCGCGCCGTAGACGGGCGGCAGCAGGTAGAAGGCGCCGATGAGGGCGAGAACGGCGACCGTGGTGCGGCGGGCGGCCACTCCGTGCGGGCTGGTGTAGAAGCGCACGACGACGTGCGGCAGGCCCATGGTGCCGAGGAACGTGGCGAGGATCAGTCCGTAGGTGGCGTACAGGGGGCGCTCCTCGCGGCCGACGGCCAGCGAGGTGGACATGCCGCCGTTGTTGCCGCGCTCGGCGACGGGCACGGCGGCGCCCTCGGCGAAGGTGAGGCGGGTGCCGCGCTCGATGCGGTGGGCGCCGGCGGGCAGGCGAAGGACGGCGTCCTTGTGCGGACGCCCGTCGACGCGGCCGTCCACCGTCACGGTCAGGGGGCTCCGCAGCCTGAGGTCCAGGGTGTCCTCGACCCGGACGACCCGCTGTTCGCGGAAGGAGGCCGGTTCGTCGAAGGCGTTCTGGGGGGCTCCGTCGCCCTGCCAGGCGAGGAGCAGGAAGACGGCGGGGACGAGGAGCGCGGTGAGCTTGAGCCAGTACTGGAAGGCCTGTACGAAGGTGATGCTGCGCATGCCGCCCGCGGCGACGGTCGCCGTGACGACCACGGCGACGATCAGCCCGCCGAGCGAGTCGGGGGCGCCCGTCAGGACGGTCAACGTCAGTCCCGCGCCCTGGAGTTGGGGCAGCAGATAGAGCCAGCCCACGCCGACCACGAAGGCGCCCGCGAGCCGCCGGACCGACTGGGAGGCCAGCCGGGCCTCGGCGAAGTCGGGGAGCGTGTAGGCGCCGGAGCGGCGCAGCGGGGCGGCGACGAAGAGCAGCAGGACCAGATAGCCGGCGGTGTAGCCGACCGGGTACCAGAGCATGTCCGGGCCCTGGACCAGGACCAGCCCCGCGATGCCGAGGAAGGAGGCGGCGGAGAGGTACTCGCCGCTGATGGCGGCCGCGTTGAGGCGGGGGCCGACGGTGCGGGAGGCGACGTAGAAGTCGGAGGTGGTACGGGAGATGCGCAGGCCGAAGGCGCCGACGAGGACGGTCGCGACGACGACGAGGGCGACGGCGGGGACGGCGAACGTCGAGTTCATCGCGCGTCCCTCATCGGTCCTCGACCAGCCGGACGAAGTCCCGCTCGTTGCGTTCGGCGCGGCGCACGTACCAGCGGGCGAGCAGGACGAGCGGGGCGTAGAGGCAGAAGCCGAGGACCGCCCATTCGAGGCGGTGGGCGTCGGGCATCGCCGCGAAGAGCAGCGGCAGCGGGCCGACGAGGAGCGCGAGGACGGCGAACACCGTGAGGGCGGCGCGCAGTTGGGAGCGCATGAGGGAGCGGACATAGGTGTGACCGAGGGTGGTCTGCTCGTCGATCTCGGTGCGCGGGCGGTAGTAGCCGGAGGCGCGGCGGCTGGTACGGCGGGCGGGACCGGAGACGACGACCCGCCGCTCGACGGGGTCCTGAGGCATCGAGCTACGTCCTCCTCATCAGCAGGTCCCGCAGTTCGCGGGCGTGGCGGCGGCTGACCTGGAGCTCCTCGCCGCCGACCAGGACGCTCACCGTGCCCGCGTCCAGGCGGAGTTCGCCGATGTGGCGCAGGGCGACGAGGTGGCGGCGGTGGATGCGGACGAAGCCGCGGGCGCGCCAGCGCTCCTCCAGGGTGGACAGGGGGATGCGGACGAGGTGGCTGCCGCGGTCGGTGTGCAGGCGGGCGTAGTCGCCCCGGGCCTCGACGTGGGTGATGTCGTCGACGGCGACGAAGCGGGTCACTCCGCCGAGTTCGACGGGTATGTGATCCGGGTCGGGCTCGTGCACGGGGATGTGCGGGGCGGCGCCGCGCAGTTCGGCGGCGCGCCGCACGGCCTCGGCGAGGCGTTCCTTGCGGACGGGTTTGAGGACGTAGTCGACGGCCTTCAGGTCGAAGGCCTGGACGGCGAAGTCCTCGTGGGCGGTGACGAAGACGACCAGCGGGGGTCGGGCGAAGCCGGTGAGCAGCCGGGCCAGGTCGAGGCCGTCGAGGCCGGGCATCTGGATGTCGAGGAAGACGACGTCGATGGCCTCGGGGCCCGCGGGGCCGGACTCCAGGGCGCGGTTGATGCGGCGCAGCGCCTCGGTCGCGTCGCCGGCGCCCTCCACGCTGCCGATCCGCGGATCCGCGGTGAGCAGGTAGAGCAGCTCTTCCAGCGAGGGGCGTTCGTCGTCGACGGCGAGGGCACGCAGCATGAAGGTGGAGTGTAGGGGCGATCCGCACCACTGGACATGTACCGGGGTGTGGACCTGTGCGCTGGATACAGTGCCCGCATGAACAGCGCGACCGCCCCTTTCGACGAGCTCGACCGGAAGATCATCACCGCTCTGATGGCGAACGCCCGGACGAGCTTCGCCGAGATCGGCACGGCTGTGGGTCTCTCCTCGACGGCCGTGAAGCGCCGGGTGGACCGGTTGCGGGAGACCGGGGTGATCACGGGGTTCACGGCCACCGTGCAGCCGTCGGCACTGGGCTGGCGCACGGAGGCGTACGTGGAGGTGTACTGCGAGGGCGCCGCGCCCCCCAGACGGCTGGCGGAGGTGGTGCGCAACCATCCGGAGATCACCGCGGCGATGACGGTGACGGGCGGGGCGGACGCGCTGCTGCACGTGCGGGCGCGGGACGTGGAGCATTTCGAGAACGTGCTGGAGCGGATCCGGTCCGAGCCGTTCATCCGGAAGACGATCAGCGTGATGGTGCTGTCGCATCTGCTGCCGGAGAGTCCGGAGGCGGGAGCGACGCAGGCCGCACCAGGCGTGCGTTGAGACGGGTCAAGACGCAGGATTCCTGCGTGGACACGCAGCTCTTGTTTCTTGTCCGGCGTATCTCCCGCTTCGTACCGTGGTGTCAACCCTCAGTCGACACCGTTGGAAGCGGAGGAACCCCTCTGTGTCCGATACCCGTGCGCTGCGCTCTCGGCGCTTTCTCGTCTGCGAACCCAGACACTTCGCCGTGCAGTACGCGATCAACCCCTGGATGCATCCCGACACCCCGGTCGACGTCGATCTCGCCCGGGGTCAGTGGCAGGCGCTGATCAGCGCCTACCGGTCCCACGGCCACACCGTGGACACCGTGGAGCCGGCGCCCGGTCTGCCCGACATGGTCTTCGCCGCGAACTCGGCGGTCGTCGTCGGCGGCCGGGTCTTCGGCTCCCTGTTCCACGCGCCCGAGCGGCGTGGTGAGTCCGTGCACTACGACACCTGGTTCAAGGCGGCCGGGTACGAGGTGTACCGGCCCGAGTCCGTCTGCGAGGGCGAGGGCGACCTGGTGTGGACGGGCCGGTACATGCTGGCCGGCACCGGGTTCCGGACCACCCGGGAGGCGCACCGCGAGGCGCAGGAGTTCTTCGGCCATCCGGTGATCAGCCTGACCCTGGTCGACCCGCACTTCTACCACCTGGACACGGCGCTGTTCGTGCTGGACGAGGAGAACATCGCGTACTTCCCGGAGGCGTTCTCGCCCGGCAGTCGCGAGGTGCTGGCGCGGCTGTTCCCGGACGCCGTCCTGGCGACCCGGGACGACGCGCTGGCGTTCGGGCTGAACTCCGTCTCCGACGGCCGCCATGTCTTCATCGCGCCGCAGGCCGAGGCGCTCGCCGCCCGGCTCGGCGAGCACGGCTACCTTCCCGTCCCCGTCGACCTGTCGGAGTTCCACAAAGCCGGCGGCGGCATCAAGTGCTGCACCCAGGAGATCCGCTCATGACCGCGCCCGTCGTCCCCCCGCGTTCGTCCGCCGCCGACTCCGCGCGCTCGTCCGACGAGCTGATCCGCGCCGAGGGTCCGGTCCTCGCGCACAACTACCATCCGCTGCCCGTGGTCGTCGCGCGCGCCGAGGGCGCCTGGGTGGAGGACGTCGAGGGCCGCCGCTACCTCGACATGCTGGCCGGCTACTCGGCCCTCAACTTCGGCCACCGCCATCCACTGCTGATCGAGGCGGCCCACCGCCAGCTGGACCGGCTCACGCTGACCTCCCGCGCCTTCCACAACGACCGCCTCGCCGAGTTCGCCGAGCGGCTCGCGGAGTTGACCGGCCTGGACATGGTCCTGCCGATGAACACCGGCGCGGAGGCGGTCGAGAGCGCGGTCAAGGTGGCCCGCAAGTGGGCGTACGAGGTGAAGGGCGTCCCGGCCGACCGGGCGACGATCGTGGTCGCCGCCGACAACTTCCACGGCCGTACGACGACCATCGTGAGCTTCTCGACGGACGAGACGGCCCGGGCCGGCTTCGGGCCGTTCACGCCGGGCTTCCGGGTCGTCCCGTACAACGACCTGGCCGCGCTGGAGGCCGCGGTCGACGAGACCACGGCGGCGGTGCTGATCGAACCGATCCAGGGCGAGGCGGGCGTCGTCATCCCCGACGACGGCTATCTCGCCGGGGTGCGGGAGCTGACCCGGCGGGCGGACTGTCTCTTCGTGGCGGACGAGATCCAGTCCGGGCTCGGGCGCACCGGGCGGACGCTGGCCCTGGACCACGAGGGGGTCGTGCCCGATGTGCTGCTGCTCGGCAAGGCACTGGGCGGCGGGATCGTGCCGGTGTCGGCGGTGGTGGCCCGGCGCGAGGTGCTGTCCGTGCTGCGGCCGGGCGAGCACGGGTCGACGTTCGGCGGCAATCCGCTGGCCGCCGCGGTCGGCACGGCGGTGGTGGAGCTGCTGGAGACGGGTGAGTTCCAGCGCCGGGCGGCCGAGCTGGGCGTCGTCCTGCGGGACGGGCTGACCGGGCTGGTCGGCAAGGGCGTCGTCGGCTTCCGGGCGCGCGGACTGTGGGCGGGCGTGGACGTCGACCCGGCCGTCGGCACCGGCCGTGAGGTGAGCGAGCGGCTGATGCGGGAGGGCGTCCTGGTCAAGGACACCCATGGCTCGACGATCCGGCTGGCGCCGCCGCTGACCATCACCGGCGAGGAACTGGGCGCGGCGCTGGCCGCGTTGGAGAGGGTGCTGGCCCAGGGGGCCTGACGGACCCGCCGTCACCCGGGAGCCGGCCGGGTACGGCGGTCGGTCGCCCCGGTCGGAGTCCCGGGTGGCTCAGCCGCTGTCGTGCAGGCAGGGTGAAGATTGGGTCAGGAGGTGGTAGACCACTCTCAGCGACAGAGAGGTCGACCGTGGGCACACACGACGAGGACGACGTTGCCCGCCGGCGGTTCGACGTGGCGGACACCGCGCCCCTGCTGCTCGACACACGGGGCGCGGTCACGAGCTGGACCAGGGACGCCCAGCGGTTGCTGGGGTATCCGGCCACCGAGGCGGTGGGCCGGTCCCTGGCCGGGCTGCTCACCCACGCGGACGCCGCGCGGCTGCCGGACGTCCTCGAGCGGTGCCGTCGGGAGGGCGGCTGGGCGGGACTGCTGTCGGCCCGCCGGATGGACGGCCGGGCGATCCCGGTCATGGCCCGGATCACCTCGGCGCACGAGCCCGGCGGCCCGGCGCGCTGGCTGGTGCTGATGAACGAGATGGGCGACGCCCCCGGCTGGAACATGAGCCGGTCGATGCTGGAGCAGATGGTCGCCGGTTCCCCGATCGGCATAGCGATCGTGGACACCGACCTGCGCTATGTGTGGTCGAACGCGGCCCTCTCCCGGTTCGGCGGCGGCCCGCCCGAGCACCGGCTGGGGCTGCGGCTGGCCGATGTGCAGCCGGGGCTCGACTCCGAGGCCGTCGAGGCGCAGATGCAGCAGGTGCTGGAGAACGGCGAGACCGTCGTCGGGTACGAACACCTGGGGCACGTTCAGGCCGCGCCGTACCGGGAGACGGCGCACATGCTGTCGTTCACCCGGCTGGACGACGACCACGGCAGCCCGATGGGCGTCTATTACACGGTCGTGGACATGACCGAACGGCATCGCGCCCGGCAGCGGCTGGCCCTGCTCGACCGGGCCGGCCGGCACATCGGCCGCAGCCTGGACATCGCGCGGACCGCACAGGAGCTGGCGGACGTGGCGGTGCCGGAGTTCGCCGACGTCGTCACCGTGGACCTGCTGGAGCCGGTGCTGCGCGGCGCGGAGCCCGCACCGGGGCAGGCGGCGGACGGCCCCGAGGGCTCCGTCACGCTGCGCAGGGCGGGCCGGCGGACGGCCGGCGGGCCCGAGACGCCGACCGGCACCCCTGCGGTCGTCCACCGGGCCGGATCGCCTCCGGTTCGCGCTCTGGTCGGCGGACGGCCCTGGCGGGTCGAACGGCTCGACCCGCCGGACGCCCTCGGCATGGAGTGGGTGGCCGACCCGCCCGCCGGGTCCGAACGGCCCAGTGCCCTGATCGTGCCGGTCCGGGCGCGCGGCGCCACCCTGGGCGTCACCACGTTCCTGCGCGGCGACCGGCGCGAGCCCTTCGACGAGGACGATCTGGCCCTGGCCGAGGACCTCGTCTCACGGGCGGCCGTCTGCGTGGACAACGCCCGCCGCTACACCCGCGAACGCGACGCGGCTCTGGTGCTCCAGCGCAACCTGCTCCCCCGCCGGCTGCCCGAGCAGGACGCCGTCGAGGTGGCCGCCTGCTACCGGCCGGCCGACGAGCTGACCGGCCTCGGCGGCGACTGGTACGACCTGATCCCGCTGTCCGGGGCCCGGGTGGCCCTGGTGGTCGGCGAGGTGCCCGGGCACGGCATCGACGCCGCCGCGGCCATGGGCCGGGTACGGACCGCGGTGCGCACCCTCGCCGCCCTGGACCTGCCGCCCGAGGAGATCCTCGCGCACCTCGACGACCTGGTCGCCCGGATGGACCACGAGGAGGGCGTGGCGCAGGAGGCGCAGCCCCGGACCGACGGGACGCAGGCGGTAGGGTCCGCGTGCGTGTACGTCGTCTACGACCCCGTCGACGGGCGGTGCACGATGGCCGCCGCCGGGCAGCCCGCCCCGGCCGTCGTCCTGCCCGACGGGACCGTGCACTTCGTCGAGCTGCCGCAGGCGTCGCCGCTCGGCGCGGGCGGGCCGCCGTTCGAGTCGACGGAGGTGCCCCTGCCGGAGGGCAGCACGCTCGCGCTGCACACGGACGGGCTGCTGGCCCAGGGCGAGGACTGGGCGCTGGACACCGACCGGGCACGGCTGCGGCGGGCCCTGGAGCGCTCGGCGGACACGCTGGAGCTGCGCTGCCGGGCGGTGATCGACGCCCTCGTCCCGGACCGTCCGCACGACGATGTGGCCCTGCTGATGGCCCGGACCCGTCGGCTGGCCGCCGACCGGGTCGCCGACTGGGAGCTGCCCGCCGATCCCGCGGCGGTCGCCGAGGCCCGCAAGACCGCGAGCCTGCGTCTGGCGGAATGGGGACTCTCGGAGCTGTCGTTCACCACCGAGCTGGTCGTCAGCGAGCTGGTCACCAATGCGATCCGCTATGCCACCGGGCCGATCCGGCTCCGGTTGATCCGCGAGCGCACGCTGGTCTGCGAGGTCTTCGACGGCGGCGCCACCGCACCCCATCTGCGCCATCCGCGCGCCACCGACGAGGGCGGCCGCGGGCTGTTGCTGGTCTCCCAGGTCACCCAGCGGTGGGGCACCCGTTTCCTCGGCGAGGGGAAGGTCATCTGGGCCGAGCAGTCGCTCACGGACCCCGGCGGGTGACAGGCGAGCCCCCTCACATCACCTCACGTGAGAAAATATGGCAAAACCGGCGGATGGGGCGCTAGCCATGAACGACACGGCGATCGACTACGCGGCGGTGTTCCAGGCCCTGCCGGGCATGGTGGCGCTGTTGACGCCCGAGCTGGTGTACGCGGACGCCAACGAGGAGTACCTGCGCGTGGCGGGCCGCAAGCGCGAGCAGATGATCGGCCGGCACCTCTTCGACGTCTTCCCCGACAACCCCACCGACAAGGCCGCAAGCGGCATGCGCAACCTGGAGGCCTCGCTGCGGCGGGTGCTGGCCACCGGCGACCGGGACGCCATGGCGCTGCAGCGCTACGACGTCGAGTCGGCCGAGCGGCCCGGCGAGTGGGAGGAGCGCTACTGGAGCCCGGTCAACGCGCCGGTGTACGGCCCGGACGGGTCGGTGGTGCTGCTGGTGCACCGCGTCGAGGAGGTCACCGAGCTGATCCGGGCCCGCGGCGGCCGCGGGGCGGGCGGGGGCGGGTCGCGGGCGGGCAGCCGGGGGCGCGTCCTGGAGGCCGAGCTGTACACCCGCGCCCGGGAGCTCCAGGAGCTCAACGAGCGGCTGCGGCTGGCCCACGCCCGGGAGCGCGAGGTGGCCCTGGCCCTGCAGGAGGCGATGCTGCCCGCCCGCCGCCAGGTGGGCCACCACCGGGCGGCCGTGCGCTACCGGCCGGCGGTCGGCGCGCTCAATGTGTGCGGGGACTGGTACGACCTGGTCGACCTCGTCGGCGGCAACCGCATCGGCGTCTCGGTGGGCGACGTCGTCGGACACGGTCTGGAGGCCGCCGGGGTGATGGGCCAGCTGCGCAGCGCGCTCAGCGCGGCCTCCCGGGTGGCCGCGGGCCCGGCCGAGGCGCTGAACGTCCTCGGGCGGTACGCGCATGTCGTGGACGGCGCCGAGTCGGCCACCGCGGTCACCACGTTCATCGACTTCGACCACCACACCATCACCTACAGCAGCGCCGGGCACCCCCCGCCCGTCCTCGTGCACGCCGACGGGCGCGTGGAGTTCCTCGACCGGGCCACCGACCCCCCGCTCGACGCCCGCCCCGCCCCGGTCCCCCGCCCGCAGGCGTGCACCGCCTACGCCAACGGCGCCACCCTCGCCCTGTACACCGACGGTCTGGTGGAACGGCGGCACGAGGACATCGACACGGGCGTGGGCCGCCTCGCCGACGCCCTCGCCCGACACCGGGAGGACGACCCCGAAACCCTGGCCGACGCCGTCCTGTTGGAGCTTCTGCCGCCCGGCGGCGCAACCGACGACACGGCCCTCGTCGTCGTACGGCTGTGACGGACCTGCGACAACCCGGACCGCGGACTTGCTGTGCGACCACCGGCGGCAGGAACCTGGTGCCGCGGCCGATCGTCGCGGATCCACCGGAGTGAGGAGCTACCCGTTGTTCTACTACGTGCTCAAGTACGTCTTGCTGGGCCCGTTGTTGAAGCTGGCCTTCCGCCCGCGCATCGAGGGCCTGGAGCACGTACCGGAGTCGGGGGCGGCGATCGTCGCCGGCAACCATCTGTCGTTCGCGGACCACTTCCTGATGCCCGCGGTCCTCAAGCGGCGCATCACCTTCCTTGCGAAGGCCGAGTACTTCACGGGCCCCGGTCTCAAGGGGCGGCTGACCGCGGCGTTCTTCCACAGCGCGGGCCAGATCCCGGTCGACCGTTCCGGCAAGGACGCGGGCCAGGCCGCGATCCGCGAAGGCCTCGGCGTGCTGGGCAAGGACGAACTGCTCGGCATCTACCCCGAGGGCACCCGCTCGCACGACGGCCGCCTCTACAAGGGCAAGGTCGGCGTCGCGGTGATGGCCCTGCAGGCCCAGGTGCCGGTGATCCCCTGCGCGATGATCGGCACCTTCGAGGCGCAGCCGCCCGGCAAGATCGTCCCCAACCTGCACCCGGTGGTGATCCGCTTCGGCAAGCCGCTGGACTTCTCCCGGTACGCCGGGATGGAGAACGAGAAGGCGATCCTGCGCGCGATCACCGACGAGATCATGTACGCGATCCTGACCCTGTCCGGGCAGGAGTACGTCGACGAGTACGCGGCGGTGGTGAAGGCACAGCAGGCCGCGGCGGCCGACAAGCAGCGCCGGTTCCCGCGCATACCGCTGCGCTGAGGGGACGTCGACACGCGGAGGGGCGGCCGGAGTCACTCCGGCCGCCCCTCGCGTCAGGCGCCGCTCACGGCTTCGGCGTGGCGTGCGGTGCGCAGGTCACGTCCTTGGCGTCCAGCTCGCCGGTGAGGAGATAGGCGTCCACCCGGGTGTTGATGCAGGTGTTGACCAGGCTGGTCACACCGTGCGAGCCGGCGTCCTTCTCGGTGATCAGGCGGGAGCCCTTGAAGCGCTGGTGCAGTTCGACGGCGCCCTCGTAGGGGGTGGCCGCGTCCCGCTCGGACTGCACGATCAGCACCGGCGGCAGGCCCTTGGCCGTCTTGACGTTCACCGGGGTCCGCTGCTGGACCGGCCAGGTGGCGCAGGGCAGGTTGAGCCAGGCGTTGGCCCAGGTCATGAACGGGTAGTTCTTGTGGAGCGCGGTGTTGTCCCGGTCCCACTTCTTCCAGCTGGTGGGCCACTTGGCGTCGGTGCACTCGACGGCCGTGTAGACGGCGTTGCCGTTCTCCGAGGCGATGTTGCCGGCCGTGTCGCTCAGGTCGGGGGCGGCCGCGTCGACGAGGGCCTGGGTGTCCCCGGCGAAGTACCGGCTGAAGACGGTGGCGACCGGGATCCACGAGGAGTCGTAGTACGGGGCGCTCTGGAAGAAGCCGATCAGCTCGGCCGGGCCGACGACCCCGCCGATGGGGCTCTTCTTGGCGGTGGCGCGCAGTTCGAGCCACTTGGCCTGGACGGCGGCGCGGGTCGTGCCGAGGTGGAAGGTCGCGTCGTTGGCGGCGATCCAGTCCTGCCAGTCCTTCCAGCGGCCCTCGAAGGCGATGTCCTGGTCGAGGTTGGCCTCGTACCAGATCTTCTCGCGAGAGGGGTTGACCACGCTGTCGACGATCATGCGACGCAGGTGGCCCGGGAACATGGTGCCGTAGACGGCACCGATGTAGGTGCCGTAGGAGACGCCCAGGAAGTTGAGCTTCTTCTCGCCGAGGGCGGCGCGGATGACGTCCAGGTCGCGGACGGTGTTCGGCGTGGTCATCTGCGCGAGCACGGCCTTGCCGGTGCGCTCGGCGCACCCTTCGGCGTACTCACGAGCCAGCTTGCGCTGGGCGAGCTTGTCGGCCTCGCTGTCCGGGACGGGGTCGGCCTTGGGCGCCTTGACGAACTCCTGCGGGTCGGCGCAGGAGATGGGCGCGGAGTGGCCGACACCGCGCGGGTCGAAGCCCACGAAGTCGTAGGCCTTGGCCACGTTGGCCCAGACGGGGGCCTTGGTGACGACCCGGCGCGGGAAGCGCAGTCCGGAGCCGCCGGGGCCGCCGGGGTTGTAGACGAGCGCGCCCTGGCGCTCCGCGGGCGTGCCCGTGTTGCCGATGCGGTCGACGGCGAGCTTGATCTGCCTGCCGTTGGGCTTGGCGTAGTCGAGCGGGACGGTGACCCAGCCGCACTGGATCGGCTTCTCCAGGCCCCAGTCGGCCGGGCAGTCCTGCCAGTCGATGCCCGCCTTCGCGGCGCGCTCGGCGGCGACGGCGGCGCCCCGGGCCTCGCGGTCCTGCCCCGAACGGCTGCTGGTCGCGCTCGCCGTGGGCGCCGCGACGGCGCCGGCGATCAGCGCGGCGGTGACGAGTACGCCTGCCGAGCCGAGCGCGGCGGTGCGCTTGTTCGGTCGTATGTCCCTCAAGTGGGCCCTCCCCCTGCCTGGTTACTGCCTGGTCATGTCAGCAGGGGGATCCTTTCGGCTGTGAGCCGCCTGAGAACAGGTGTCGTTGACCTTCTTTGCCAATCCGATAACCGGAGAGAGGGATACCGCTCACCGGATATCGAGCGCGATGAGCGTTTCGTCCAGTACGCGCCGCAACCGCAGCCCGTCGGCCGCGACGGCCGTGACGAGGGCGGCGGGCCCGGCCAACGGCATGACGCAGGCGTGCTCCCCGAAGACCTGGGCGGTCACCGGCTGTTCGGCGAACTCCGGCCGCACGACGACGACTTGTCCCACGGCACGGTGTCCCGCGAGCACCGCCGGCCCGTCCCAGCCGCCGGGCGCGCCCGGTCCGCAGGCCAGTTCCTGGTCGAGCACGACCCGCCCGGCGACCCGCACGACCAGCCGGCCGGTGAGCCTGCCGGGCTCCTCCCCGACCCGCCCGAGGACCTGCTCCTCGCGCAGCACCAGCCGGGCGCCGGCGGCCAGGTCGGCCCGGGTGGTGAGGAACAGGTCGCTGCCCTGCGCCGAGATCAACGGCTCGGGCAGCCAGTGCAGTTCGCCGCCGTCGGCGACGGTGAGGCGTACGTCGTAGTGGGCCTCCTCCTTCACCTGACCGGGGAGCGCGATGGTGGCGGCGGCCGAGCCCACCCGCAGCCGGGCGCCGCTCCCGACGTCCGCCTCGACGGCGAACCGGTCACCGCCGAGGGGTCCGCTCATCGCCCCGACGAGCATGACCCGTGCCTCGTCGCCCGTTCCCCGGGTGCGCCGCAGCGCGAGCGGCCCGTCGCTCTCGAGCACCGGGAGGGCGGTCCCCCCACGCCCGTCGCGCCTCGCCCCGATCCGCGCGGTGGCGTGCACACCGCTCATGTCACGCCGTCCAGCCGGCGAACTGCGCCCGCACCCACGCGGCGACGTCCGCGACCCCGCCCTCACTCCTCAACGACTGGAAGACGACGGGCAGTTCGGCACGCTGGGCCTTGGCGTCGGCGGCCATCCGGGCGAGGTCGGAGCCGACGTACGGCGCGAGGTCGGTCTTGTTGACGACGAGCAGATCGGCGGTGGTGACCCCGGGCCCGCCCTTGCGCGGGATGTCGTCCCCGCCGGCGACGTCGATCACGAAGATCTGTGCGTCGACGAGCCCCTTGGAGAAGGTGGCGGTGAGGTTGTCCCCGCCGGACTCGACGAGGATCAGGTCCAGCGGCCCGACCTCGTCCTCCAGGTCCTCCACCGCTTCGAGGTTCGCGGAGATGTCGTCCCGGATCGCGGTGTGCGGGCAGGCGCCCGTCTCGACGGCCGTGATCCGCTCGGGCGGCAGCACGGCTTCACGGAGCAGGAATTCGGCGTCCTCGCGGGTGTAGATGTCGTTGGTGACGACGGCGAGCGACAGCTCGTCGCGCAGCGCCCGGCAGAGCGCGGCCACGGTGGCCGTCTTCCCGGACCCGACGGGCCCACCGAGCCCGATCCGCAGGGCACGGCGCGACCCGTCGGGCCGGCGAGCGTCGGCACTGACGGCGGCGGGACCGTGGGGGGAGTGGTCAAGATGCATAACGGCTCCTAACTCTTCTTTTCAGCCCGTCCGGCGTTTGAGGACGAGGCCCTTTAAGGGCCGAACGGGGGTCCGGGGGCAGAGCCCCCAGGGTCGGGATTGGGAAGGGGCGGCGGGGGCGAAAAACCTAGGAGGCGAACAACCGCACCGGCCAAGCCGCATGCACCTCCGCCCCGATCTCCAGCAGCGGCGCCGACGCCGAAGGCAGCACGTCGACCCCCGCGACCGGGACGGCCGCCCCCGCGGACACCGCCCGGTCGACCACCTGATCCAACTCCGGTGCCAGCCGCGCCAGAACGGCCGTCGCCTCGAACGGATCGAGGCTCAGCAACCGCACCACGGCCGTCGCCGGTCCGCTCACGCTCTCGTAGACCGCGCAGTACGCCGCGTCCACAGCGCCGAGGCCGGCCGCCCGCGCCGTCAGCCCCAACACCACCGGCTGATGCGCCCCTTTGGGGAACTCCCGGGCCACGGCGTCGAGTTCGGCGCTCGGCCAGGTCGCCCGGGCGGCCCGCATCAGCTGGCGGCCCAGTTTCCGTGCGGCCGTCCGCAGCGCCGGGGACGGGGTGCGGGCGTCCGCCGCCGCGTCCAGCTCCGCCGGGTCCGCCCCGGCGGCCGCCGCCGCGGCCAGCGCCGCCGCCACCAGTCCGGCCGTGTGCAGCCGCCCCCGGCAGAAGGCCTCCAGGTCGACCGCGCCGGTGATCCGGCCCGCCTTCACCGCCGCCTCCGCCCCGCCGGAGTGCGCATGCCCTCCGGCGGGGAAGCGGCCGTCGGCCAGGACGAGCAGTGCCGCCCGTGTCATCGCCGACTCCTCAGAACAGGAAGTAACGCTGGGCCATGGGGAGTTCGGCCGCCGGAGTCGCCTCGACCAGTTCGCCGTCGATGTGCACGGCGAAGCTGTCGGGGTCGACCTGGACGCGCGGCCGGGCGTCGTTCTCCCGCATGTCCGCCTTGGTCACCGCGCGCGTGGACTCGATGGCGACGAACCTCTTGCCCAGCTGCAGCCGCTCCGGCAGCCCGTCCTCGATCGCCAGCGGCGCCACGAAGTTGAACGAGTTGGCGGCCGGGGCGCGGCCGATCGCGCCGAACATCGGGCGCGGCAGGATCGGCTGCGGGGTCGGGATCGACGCGTTGGCGTCGCCCATCTGCGCGTAGGCGATCTGTCCGCCCTTGATGACGAGGTGCGGCTTGACGCCGAAGAACGCCGGCTCCCACAGCACCAGGTCGGCGAGCTTGCCGCCCTCGATCGAGCCGATCTCGCGGGCCAGCCCCTGTGCGAGCGCCGGGTTGATCGTGTACTTGGCGATGTAGCGGCGTACGCGGTGGTTGTCCGCCCGGCCGTCGCCCGGCAGCGCGCCCCTGCGCCGCTTCATCACGTGCGCGGTCTGCCAGGTCCGCAGGATGACCTCGCCGACCCGGCCCATGGCCTGGGCGTCGGAGGAGATGATCGAGATCGCGCCGAGGTCGTGCAGTATGTCCTCCGCCCCGATCGTCGAGGGGCGGATCCGCGACTCGGCGAAGGCGAGGTCCTCCGGGACCGCCGGGTTGAGGTGGTGGCACACCATCAGCATGTCGAGGTGTTCCTCGGCGGTGTTCACCGTGTACGGCCGCGTCGGGTTGGTCGAGCTCGGCAGCACATGCGGCTCCGAGACGACGGTCATGATGTCCGGCGCGTGTCCGCCGCCCGCGCCCTCGGTGTGGTACGCGTGGATGCCGCGTCCGGCGATCGCGCCGAGTGTGTCGCCCACGAACCCGGCCTCGTTGAGGGTGTCCGTGTGGATGGCGACCTGGACGCCCGTCCGGTCGGCGACGGTCAGCGAGGCGTCGATGACGGCCGGGGTCGAGCCCCAGTCCTCGTGCAGCTTCAGGCCCAGCGCCCCGCCCCGGATCTGCGACAGCATCGCCTCGTGCGAGACGGTGTTGCCCTTGCCGAGGAAGCCGATGTTCAGCGGGTACTGCTCCATCGCCTCCAGCATCCGGGCGAGGTGCCACGGGCCGGGCGTCACGGTGGTCGCCTTCGAGCCCTCGGCGGGCCCGGTGCCGCCGCCGACCAGCGTCGTGACGCCCGCGGAGAGCGCCTCGTCGGCGATCTGGGGGCAGATGAAGTGGACGTGCGCGTCGACCGCGCCGGCCGTCAGGATCCGCCCGTTGCCGGCGATGATCTCGGTCTCCGGGCCGATCACCAGGTCCGGGTGGACGCCGTCCATCGTGTCGGGGTTGCCCGCCTTGCCGATGCCGGTGATCCGCCCGTCGCGGATGCCGACGTCGGCCTTCACGACACCCCAGTGGTCGACGACGACCGCGCCCGTGATGACGGTGTCGGGCGTGCCGTCTGCGCGCGTAGCGCGGGACTGTCCCATCGACTCACGGATGACCTTGCCGCCGCCGAAGACCGCCTCCTCGCCGGCGAGACCGGGGCCGCCGCAGCGGTCCTCCTCGATCTCGATCAGCAGGTCGGTGTCGGCGAGCCGGATGCGGTCGCCGGTCGTCGGGCCGAACAGGTCGGCGTACGCGGCACGCGAGATCTCAGGCATCGAGGGCACCTCCGGTCTCCCCACGCAGACCGGGCACGACACGGGCGCCGGCGAGGGGGACGAGTTCGACGTCGACGGGGAGCCCGGGCTCGAAGCGCACGGCGGTGCCGGCGGCGACGTTCAGCCGTTTGCCGCGCGCGGCGGCGCGGTCGAACTCCAGGCCCGGGTTGGCCTCGGCGAAGTGGTAGTGGGAGCCGACCTGGACCGGCCGGTCGGCGGCGTTGAGCACGGTGAGCCGGGTGACCTCACGGCCCTCGTTGTAGACGACCGGCTCGTCCGCGAACAGGATCTCTCCGGGAATCATCGCGGCCCCCTCAGACGATCGGGTCGTGGACGGTGACGAGCTTGGTGCCGTCCGGGAAGGTGGCCTCGACCTGCACGTCGTGGATCATCTCGGGGATGCCGTCCATGACGTCGTCACGGGTGAGGATCTTGCGGCCGGAGGACATCAGCTCGGCGACCGTACGGCCGTCACGCGCGCCTTCGAGAATGTGCGACGTGATGAGGGCCACGGCCTCCGGGTGGTTGAGCTTGAGTCCACGGGCCCGGCGCTTCTCGGCGACGTCGGCCGCCACGTGGATCAGCAGCCTCTCCTGCTCGTGCGGGGTCAGTTGCACGTCCCACCTCACATCCTCGCTCCGGACCGTGCGGGGCCCGGTTGCCGCGGCCACGGGGAAAAGCCCCTGGTGGCATGGACGGGCAGGCTAGTTGGACCGCATTTCGAGCAAGTTAACCGAGCTGTGATGTATACGGCGCGGCGGCCGCCCCGGATGGTGCCTCGGATGCCGCCTCGGATGCCGTCCCGGAGATCGCCTCGGGGCCGCGTCGGATGCCGCCTCGGGTGTCACCTCGGGCTCGGGCCCCGGTGTTCCGCGGCGATCCCGAACCGCTGCTGTTCGCGAGGAGCGGACGCGACCTCGCGCACGGCGGAGACCGAGCTGATCACCGGCTCCTCGGCGGGCCGGTCCAGTTCGTCGAGTCGCTCCAGGTCGGAGGCGGAGACGAGGGCGACGAGGGGCTTGCCGTGCCGTGTCACGACCACGCGCTCACCGCCGTACACCACGCGGTTGATCAGGTCGGCGAGCTCAGCCCTGGCTTGCGTCACCGGAATCTCGTAGGCCATGACCCCATTCTAACGTCACGTACGTCCTGTACATTTTTTACAGACACCGACGGACACCACCACCACACACCACGACACACCGACGGACACCGTCAGACATCGAAGGAGGGGGCACGATGAACCGACCGTCCGCCCGCCATGTCCTGCCCGAGTTCACCGAGCGCACGAGCTTCGGGCACCGGACGATGGATCCGTACTCGAAGCTGCTGGAGGAGCGGATCGTCTTCCTCGGGACGCCGATCGACGACATCTCGGCGAACGACGTGACGGCCCAGTTCATGCACCTGGAGCACAAGGACCCGGACCGGGACATCGCGCTGTACATCAACTCCCCCGGCGGCTCGTTCAGCGCGATGACGGCCCTCTACGACACGATCCGCTTCGTCGCCTGCGACGTGGAGACGACCTGCCTGGGCCGGGCGGACTCGTCCGCCGCGGTGCTGCTCGCGGCCGGCACGCCGGGCAAGCGGTTCGCGCTGCCGGGCGCGCGGATGACGATCCGCCAGCCGTCGCTGCCCGGGCCCGTCGAGGGCCAGGCCAGTGATATCGCGATCCAGGCGGAGGAACTGGCCCGCACCCGGGCGAGCCTGGAGGAGATGCTGGCACGGCACACCGGGCGGACGCCGGCGCAGGTGACCGCGGACATCGAGCGGGACAAGACCCTCACCGCCCAGGAGGCCCTGGAGTACGGCCTGGTGGACGGGATCGTCGCCAGCCGCAAGGCCTCGGCCGGCACGCAGGGCGGGAGGTGAGCGGCCGATGGTGCCCGAACTGCCGCCGCTGCCCGCCCTGACGCGCGCCGAGGCCGAGTTGATCGACGGTTATCTGGACGTGGTCGACCTGCTCGGCCGGATCAACCCCGCCCACCACGGGGACACCTACCGCGGACTGCGGGCGGCCCAGGCGCTGGTGGCCAAGGCGACCGCACTGCGCGACGCGCTGACGCTGATGCACCAGCGGGGCGAGAGCGAGTTCCACGCGCCGACGCTCGCGCGGGCGCTGCGCGTCCTCGACGGGGAGCGCCGAACGGCGCGCGTCACGGTGCCTCCGCTCTCCGACAGTTGACCCGACCCTCGACCCGACGGCCGACGCGGACCGCGCTCCGGTCCGGGCGGCGCGCGCCCCGAACGCGACGTCCGGACCGGAGTTGAAACGCACCAGACGGGTTACCTCCGTTCGGCGTAGCGACCACTTCTTTTCCCGCTCGCCGAAGTTGCGCGAAAGTGCTCTTTTCGGGCGGAGGAAAAGGCTCCGGTGCTGGTCCGGGGCCCTTTGGCATTCTTGACACCTGATCGGCCATCAGGGTGTCCACCCGAACGGGTGAGTGGTGAGTAACCCCACAAATCCCCGGTTCCGTTGGGATTTTCGGACATGAGTGAGCCAAGATCCCTGACTGACGACAAGCCCCCGCCACAAGCGGCGGGGCGGTCCGGGCGGACGCCGAGTCCTGCCGCCGCCCGGATGCCCGGTCGACAGAAGTGCATCGGCAGGAGTGGAGGACCCAAGCACGACGGGTCGCCGGAACGGTCACGCCATGACCGGGTCGAGCAGCCCTTGGGGTGAAGCCGCAGTCGCGGCCGGGCAACTTTGTCAGCCCGAATCCGACAGGTCATCCTTCACAGGCGGCTGACGAAGGGTTGCGCATGACTGCGCTCAATCGTGTCCCGTCGCTCATGGCCCGGGCCGGTACGGCCTCGGCGTTCGCCATCGCCGCCGTGGGCGGCACGGTCGTGGTCCCGGGGCTCGCCTCGGACGCCGCGGCCGCCACACCGGCGACGAAGGCGCTCCAGATCGCGGCCTCCAAGAAGGGTGCACCGTACAAGTACGGCGCGACCGGGCCGAAGAGGTTCGACTGCTCGGGGCTGACGCTGTACTCGTACAAGAAGGCGGGCAAGAGCCTGCCGCGTACGGCGGCCCAGCAGTACAACAAGACCAAGCACATCTCGGCGTCGGGCCGCAAGGCAGGCGACCTGGTCTTCTTCCACTCGGGTTCGAGCGTGTACCACGTCGGGATCTACGCGGGTAACGGCAAGATCTGGCACTCGCCGAAGACCGGAGACGTGGTGAAGCTGCAGAAGATCTGGACCAAGAGCGTCTGGTACGGCCGGGTCCGCTAGGGCCTGTCCGGCGGATCCCCGGGTCTCACTGTCCGGCGGATCCCTGGGTCTCCCGGGGCGGTGCCGGCGTCCTGACGCGCCGTCATCGCCCCGGGATCTCGCCCTCCGCCTGGGCCGCCAGGGCTCCGGCCACCGGTTCCGTCGCCGCGGCCGTCCACGGGAGCTCGACGGTGACCGTCTTGCCGCCCTCCCGGGTGGGCCGCACTCTGAGTCTGCCGCCGCACTCCGCGGTCAGCCAGCGAATGATCACCATGCCTCGGCCGTTGTCCTGCTGGACGGCGGCCGGCAGTCGTTTGGGGAAGCGCGGGTGGCTGTCGGTGACACCGATGCGCAAGTGTTCGTCACGGTCGAGGACGAGGTCCACCGTGAAGGTGGGTGACTGCCCGAAGGTGTGCTGTACGGCGTTGGTGGTGAGTTCTGAGACGATCAGCCGGATGGTGTCCGCCGCCTCCGTGTCCGCCGGCAGACCCCACTCTCCGAGGGTGCCGGCCACGAAACCGCGGGCTGTGGAGACCGAGGCGGGATCGCTCGGCAGAGTGACGGATGCTTCCAGGTGATCTGCCATGGCGACGTCGTCCCTTTCCCACGGGACCGGGGTCCGACACGGAGCGGATGGTTCGAGTACGGTCCCGGACTGGTGCTTCTTCGCCAGACTGCCATTACCGCACCGGTCACGGGTGGCGATCCACCAAGATATGCATATATCTGTCGCTCAATGCGGTGAACTCTGCGACGGCAGAGCGTATTTGGACGGCCCGTAAGGAGTAAGGAGGAGCCCATGCAGCACGGACCCGCGGTGCGCCGCCGGAAGCTGGGCGCCGAACTGCGCAATCTGCGCGCTCAGGCGGGCCTCACCAGTGGTGAGGCCGCTCGGCTCGTGGGCTGGCACCAGTCCAAGGTGAGCCGCATCGAGACGGGCACCAGTGGGTCAAAACCGGCCGATGTGCGGTTACTCCTCGACGCCTACGGGGTGGCCGATCCGCAACTGCGGGAGCTGATGCTGGCGTTGGCCGGCGCCGACGGCAGCGGCGGCCGGGACCACTGGTGGCACGCCTACCGCGGGGTGCTGCCGCCCACCTACCGGGACTTCATCAGCCTGGAGTCCCAGGCGAGCGCGATGCGCACCCTGGAGACGAGTGTGGTACCGGGGCTGCTGCAGACGCCCGAGTACGCCCGTGCGGTGACCAGGGCCGCGGTGGAGGGCGTCACGGAGGACCAGCTCGACACACTGGTCGAGGTGCGACTGGCCCGGCAGGACGTGCTGCGCGCGCAGCCGCCGCTGGAGCTGAGCGCGGTGCTGGACGAGGCGGTGCTGCGGCGGGAGGTGGGCGGGCCCGAGGTGATGGCGCAGCAGCTCGGTCGGCTCGTGGAGGCCGCCCGACTGCCCCAAGTGCGGCTGCAGGTCCTTCCGTTCGCCGCCGGGGCGCATATCGGCGTAACCGGGCCTTTCGTTATCTTCTCATTTTCGCGCACTTCTGATCTGGATGTGGTTGTTCTCGACCACTTGACGAGTAGCCTCTATCTCGAACGGAAAGAACACCTCGAGGCCTACACCGAGGCCTTCAACGCCCTTCGGGCGTATGCCCTTTCGCCCGGGGACTCATCGGATTACATCGCCGCGATAGCAGGCGGCGCGTAAGGAGGCACCATGTCCGCACTACCGCGGAACGTACCTTCCAGTACCGATCCCGACCGTCTCCCGGATGTGCGGTGGCTGCGCAGCAGCTACAGCACGGGAGCGAACAACTGCGTCGAGACGGCCCGGCCGGCCACAGGACCCTTGGCCGGTCTGCTCGCCGTACGCGACTCAAAGGACCCGGCCGGACCCGCCCTGCTCTTCTCCCCCGAGAGCTGGACGGGTTTCACCGCCACGTTGCGCTGACCGCACCGCAGTAGTCGGCGCACCAGTCAGCGGCGACCGGCCCACCGGTCAGCGGCGACCCACGGCCGTGTCACGCCGACTCATGGTCGTGTCTCGCCGATCACCCGTACAGCGCGTTCCAGCTCGGCCCCGGAGAGGTTCGCTCGGGCGGTCAGCCTGAGGCGTGAGATGCCGTCGGGCACGGAGGGAGGTCGGAAGCAGCCGACGGCGAGGCCTGCCGACCGGCAGTCCGCCGCCCACTGCACGGCCTCCTCCGGGGACGGTGCACGCACGGAGACGACCGCGGCGTCCGGACGCACCGCTTCCAGGCCCGCGGCCGTCAGGCGCGCGTGCAGCTCGGCCGCCACCGCACGCGCGCGCGCCGCCCGCTGCGGCTCCCTGCGCAGCAGCCGGAGCGCCGCCAGGGCCGCGCCCGCCGCCGCCGGGGCCAGACCCGTGTCGAAGATGAACGTGCGGGCCGCGTTCACCAGGTGGTCGATCACGCGCGCGGGACCCAGCACGGCGCCGCCCTGGCTGCCGAGCGACTTGGACAGCGTGACCGTGACGACCACGTCGTCGGCACCCGCGAGACCCGCCGCGTACGGAGCGCCCTGTCCGCCGTCCCCGAGCACGCCGAGGCCGTGGGCGTCGTCGACGACCAGTCCGGCGCCGTGCTCCCGGCAGACGGCCGCGAGGGCGGCCAGCGGGGCGGCGTCGCCGTCGACCGAGAAGACGGTGTCGGAGACGGCCACGGCCGGGCCTTCGTGGGTGGCGAGGGCCTTGCGCACCGCGTCCGGGTCGGCGTGCCCGACGACCTGGGTGGCGCCGCGGGCCAGCCGGCAGCCGTCGATGAGCGAGGCGTGGTTGCCCGCGTCGGAGACGATGAGCGAGCCGTGCGGGGCCAGCGCGGTGACCGCGGCGAGGTTGGCCGCGTACCCGGAGGAGAAGACCAGGGCCGCCTCGAACCCGCAGTGCTCCGCGAGCTCCCGCTCCAGCTCGCCGTGCAGCTCCGTGGTGCCGGTGACGAGCCGGGAGCCGGTCGAGCCGCCGCCCCAGGCCCGGGCGGCCGCCGCGGCCCCCTCTACGACCTCGGGATGGCGGGCCAGGCCCAGGTAGTCGTTGCTCGCGAGATCGAGGAGCGGCGAGTCGGCCGGACGGGGCCGCAGCGTCCGTACGAGTCCGGCCCGGCGGCGCAGCTCCGCCTGCTCGTCGATCCAGCCGAACGCCATGGGTCCTCCGGGGATTTTGTAGGTAGCGGACAGACCCTAGCGGCCCGGCCGCCCACCCACGGTGTGGCAATACCCACACGTCGAAGCGGGTGTGTTGTGCGATCCCTACCTTGGCCCGGAGGAGGTCCGTAGGACAGGATCGGCTCTCATGGACCTGCTGAACACGCTGGTGGACAAGGGGCTTCGGCGCGAGCTGCCGACCCGCCAGGAAGCGCTGGCCGTGCTGGCCACTTCCGACGACGACGTGCTGGACGTGGTGGCCGCGGCCGGCAGGGTGCGCCGGCAGTGGTTCGGGCGCCGGGTGAAACTCAACTACCTCGTCAACCTCAAGTCGGGGCTGTGCCCCGAGGACTGCTCCTACTGCTCCCAGCGGCTCGGCTCCACGGCCGGGATCCTCAAGTACACCTGGCTCAAGCCCGACGAGGCCTCCAAGGCCGCGGCGGCGGGACTCGCGGGCGGGGCCAAGCGGGTCTGTCTGGTGGCGTCCGGGCGCGGGCCGACGGACCGGGACGTGGACCGGGTCGCGGGCACCATCAAGGCGATCAAGGACCAGAACGAGGGCGTCGAGGTGTGCGCCTGTCTGGGGCTGCTCTCCGACGGACAGGCCGAGCGGCTGCGCGAGGCGGGCGCCGACGCCTACAACCACAACCTGAACACCTCCGAGTCGACCTACGGCGAGATCACCACCACCCACACGTACGCCGATCGGGTGGACACGGTCCAGAAGGCGCACGCGGCCGGTCTGTCGGCGTGCTCGGGTCTGATCGCCGGCATGGGCGAGTCGGACGAGGACCTGGTGGACGTCGTCTTCTCGCTGCGCGAGCTGGACCCGGACTCGGTGCCGGTCAACTTCCTCATCCCGGTCGACGGCACCCCGCTGGCCAAGGAGTGGAACCTCACCCCGCAGCGCTGTCTGCGGATCCTGGCGATGGTGCGGTTCGTGTGCCCGGACGTCGAGGTGCGCATCGCGGGCGGCCGCGAGGTCCATCTGCGCACGATGCAGCCGCTCGCCCTGCACCTGGCCAACTCGATCTTCCTCGGCGACTACCTCACGACCGAGGGCCAGGCCGGCAAGGCCGACCTGGAGATGATCGCGGACGCCGGGTTCGAGGTGGAGGGCGCGGAGCAGGTCACCCTGCCGGAGCACCGGGTGGCGGCGGACGCGGGCTGCGGGTCCCACGAGGGCGGCGGCTGCGGGTCGCACGCCGGCGCCGGGTGCGGATCGCACGAAGGGGGCGGCTGCGGTTCGCACGAGGGCGGCGGCGTCTGCGGGACGGCCGCTGCCGCGCCGGCCGCGAGCGAGCCCCGTACGGACCTGGTCGCCGTACGCCGTCGGGGCGCCGGCACCGACCTCGCGCCCAATGCCTGAGCTGCCCTCGTTCGACGTCCCCGAGCTGCTGGAGCTCGACCGGCGGCACGTCTGGCATCCGTACGGGCCGATGCCCGGCCGGGTGGACCCGCTCGTCGTGGAGTCGGCGAGCGGGGTCCGGCTGCGGTTGGCGGACGGCTCGGGCGAGCTGGTCGACGGCATGTCGTCGTGGTGGTCGGCGATCCACGGCTACCGCCACCCGGTGCTCGACGAGGCCGTGCGCGAGCAGTTGGGCCGGATGAGTCATGTGATGTTCGGCGGGCTCACCCACGAGCCCGCCGTGCGGCTGGCGAAGCTCCTTGTCGACATGTCGCCCGAGGGTCTGGAGCATGTCTTCCTGGCCGACTCGGGGTCGGTGTCGGTCGAGGTCGCGGTGAAGATGTGCCTGCAGTACTGGCGTTCGCTGGGCCGTCCGGCCAAGCAGCGGCTGCTGACCTGGCGCGGCGGCTACCACGGAGACACCTGGCAGCCGATGTCCGTGTGCGACCCCGAGGGCGGGATGCACGACCTGTGGACCGGGGTGCTGCCCCGGCAGGTCTTCGTGGACCCGCCTCCGGTGGAGTACGAGGAGGCGTACGCCGACCTGCTGCGGGCGGCGATCGAGCGGCACGCCGACGAACTGGCCGCGGTCATCGTGGAGCCGGTGGTGCAGGGCGCCGGCGGGATGCGGTTCCACTCCCCCGCCTATCTGCGGGTGCTGCGCGAGGCGTGCGACGCGCACGACGTGCTGCTGGTGTTCGACGAGATCGCGACCGGGTTCGGCCGCACGGGCGCGCTGTTCGCGGCGGAGCACGCCGCGGTGACGCCGGACGTGATGTGCGTCGGCAAGGCGCTGACCGGCGGCTATCTCACCATGGCGGCGGCCCTGTGCACGTCCCGGGTGGCCGACGGGATCTCGCGGGGCGAGGTGCCGGTGCTGGCGCACGGCCCGACGTTCATGGGCAACCCGCTCGCCGCGGCCGTCGCCTGCGCGTCGATCGAGCTGCTGCTCGGGCAGGACTGGCTCGCGGAGGTCAAGCGGATCGAGGCGGGCCTGCGGGACGGACTGGCGTCCGCCCTGGAGGTCCCCGGGGTGCGGGACGTCCGGGTCCTGGGCGCGATCGGGGTCGTCCAGCTCGACCATGAGGTGGACATGAGGGCGGCCACGGAGGCCGCCGTGCGCGAGGGCGTCTGGCTGCGGCCGTTCCGCGATCTCGTATACACGATGCCGCCGTACGTCACCGGTGACGCGGATGTGGCACGGATCGCGCGCGCGGTGTGCGCCGCGGCGCGGGAGGGATGAGCATGCCGATCCTGGTGATCACGGGGACGGGCACGGAGGTCGGCAAGACGGTCGTGACGGCCGCGGTCGCCGCGTCGGCGCTGGCGGCGGGCCGGTCGGTGGCGGTGCTGAAGCCCGCGCAGACCGGCGTACGGCCGGACGAGCCCGGGGACGTCGAGGAGGTCGCGCGGCTCGCGGGCGCGCTCACCACGGCCGAACTCGCCCGCTATCCCGAGCCGTTGGCTCCGGCGACGGCGGCCCGGCGGGCGGGCCTGGCGCCGGTGCGTCCGTACGAGGTGGCGGAGGCGGCCCAGAAGCTGGCCGCGGAGCACGACCTGGTGCTCGTCGAGGGCGCGGGCGGGCTGCTCGTGCGGTTCGACGAGACGGGCGGGACGCTGGCCGACGCGGCGCAGGCGCTGCGGGCGCCGGTGCTGCTCGTGGCCTCGGCGGGGCTGGGCACGCTGAACACGACGGAACTGACGGCCCGTGAACTGCGGTCGCGGGGCGTGGAGTTGTTCGGTGTGGTCATCGGCGGCTGGCCCGACTCCCCCGACCTGGCGTCCCGTTGCAATGTCGCGGACCTGCCGGAGGTGGCCGGAGCGCCGCTGCTGGGGGCGCTGCCCATGGGGGTCGGCGCCCTCCCGCCCGCCGACTTCCGCACCGCGGCCCCGAGTTGGCTGGCGCCGCGGCTGGACGGAACATGGGAGGCGGAGGCGTTCCGCACGAGGGCGACGCGTTAGGGCCGGGCCAAGTCGGCAGCGCCCCAAAGGGGCGCGGGGAACTGCGCGACCAGCCACGATGGTGCCGCAGCTGAACGACGGCACATCGCGGCCCCACGGCGGAGCCGCATGCGGAGCGCTCAGTCGCCCTCGGCCAGCAGGCGTACGAGTTCGATGCGGGAGCGGATGCCCAGGCGGGTGAAGACGCCCCGTAGGTGGTGGTCGATGGTGCGGGGGCTGAGGGCCAGGCGGGCGGCGATCTCGCGGTTCGTGGCGCCGTCGGCGGCGAGGCGCGCGACCAGGAGCTGCTGGGCGGTCAGATGGGTCGTCGGGCGTTCGCCGGCGCGGGTGGAGGCGGCGGGGGCGCCGAGCGCGCGGAGTTCGGCGCGGGCGCCCTCGACGCAGTGCGGGGCGTCGAAGGACTCGAACGCCTCCAGGGCGCTGTGCAGCCGGTCGCGGGCCTCCGTGCGCCGGCGCAGTCTGCGCAGCGCACTGCCGAACAGCAGTTCCGTGCGGGCGCGTTCGAAGACACGTGTGCCGTCGGCGTGCAGGTCGAGGGCCGTGCGGTAGTGCGCGAGGGAGTCCTCGCCCGGGGTGAGCAGGGCTCGGCAGCGGGCGCTGAGGGCCAGGTCGTCGGGGCTGTCGACGGCGCGGGCCCAGCGGTCGTAGTCGGAGTGCGCGGCGCGGGCGATGCGGGTGTCGCCGGTGCGGGCGGCGGCCTCGACGTAGTGCGGGGTGGCCAGATGGCGGATGGCCCGGTGGCCGTGGCCGGGGCCTGAGTTGGCCAGCGCGCGGAGCCGGGTCGCGGCGGCGTCGTAGCGGCCGAAGCCCAGGTCGAGGAAGGCCAGCGCCCACTGCGCCAGCGCGGCGGGCAGCCCCAGGCCGTGGGCGACGGCGTACGAGCGGGCGGCCGCGGCCCGCTCCCGGCACAGCTCGGCCTCGCCGGTGAGCGCGGCGAACATCGCCAGGGCCGCCTGCAGATGGCAGGCCCCGTTGTCCTGTCCGGTGGCGTACGCCTGGCGCAGGGCGTCCAGCGCGGCCGCCTCGGCGGCGCGCGGGCGACCGGTCCAGAAGTCGGCGTAGGCCCGGAACTCCAGGGCCTGGGACACGGCGGGGACGACGCCCCGGGCGCGGGCGGCTGCGGCCGCGCGGACGGTGGCGGTGGCGGCGCGGGTGTGGTCGCCGAGCATGAGGGCGGCGATGCCCGCGTGCACGAGGAGGGTGGGGTCGCCGCCCGGTCCGCACCGCCCGGCGGTCGCCTCCAGCAGGTCGCGCGCGTCCTCGTACCGCCCGTCGACGGCCGCCGCCATCGCGCCCAGCACACCCGGCGGGTCGATGCCCGACTGCCGGGCGAGAACCGCCGCCTCACGACATCGACGCAGGTCACCGGTGTAGACGGCGGCTTCCGCGGCCCGGGCGAGGAGGTGGCCGACGGGGGCCGCGGGTTCGGCCGCCCGGGCCAGGACCCGGGCGGCGGCGGCATCGGCGCCGACCGTGTCCTGCTCCTGTGCCGCCCGTGTCGCCCCTGCCAGCAGCGCGTCGAACGCCTCCCCCGCGTGCCCGGTCCGCAGGGCGAGAACGCCGGTGAGGGCGTCGGCGTCGGTGCGGGCGGCCAGGGCGCGGGACCGGTCGCCGTCGCCGGAGTGCCAGGCGTCGGCCGCCGCCTCGGCGTGGCGGCGGGACTGTTCGCGGGGGTCCGTGCAGAGCTGGGCGGCCCGTTCGGCGAGGGCGCCGGACAGCGCCGGGTCGTCGGCGGCGCGGGCCTGGGCGGCGGCCGTCGTCAACTCCGCGGCGAGCCGCCCGCTGGGGCCGAGCGCGCCCGCACTGCGGTGCCAGGCCCGCCGGGGGGTCTCCGCCGGGCCGTTCAGGACGCGGGCGAGCAGCCGGTGCGCGTCGCGCCGGTCGGCGGGGACGGCCGTCTCGTAGGCGGCGATCCGGGTCCAGGCGTCCCGGAAGCCGACCCCGCCGGCCGTGGCGTACGCGATGCCCACCGCCTCGGCCGCCTCCAGGGGACGGGTGTCGAGACGGGCGGCGGCGACGGCCCGCAGGAAGGCGTGGGTGGCCACCGGGTACTGGTCGGCGGCCGCCAGCAGAAGCAGCAGCCGGGTGTCGTCGGGCAGGGCCCGGACCTCCCGGCGGTGGGCGCGCAGGATCTCGGGGGCAAGGTCGACGGGTTCGGCCGGCAGCGGGTCGAGGCCGACCGTCTGACGGTCGGTCAGTCGCGCCGCGAGTTCGACGGCGGCGCGCGGGTCGCCGTGCACAAGGCGCAGCACGCGCACGCGGACGCCTTCGGGCAGCGCGGCGACCGGGCGCCGGAACGCGTCCGGGGGCCTCGGTGGCGAAGTGCGGTCAAGACGTGGGGGGTTCACCGGTGTCACCACACGACTGACGTTACTGGCGAGTTAATTGAGCCGTAAAGACCGGCGATTTCACCGATGCGGCGCGCGTAGACCCGCCGGACACTCCTGGCAACCCCATACGTTTCAGGAGGCATCATGCAGCGCTCCAAGCGTCGCATCGCCGCGGCTGTCTCGGCCGTGGCCTCTTCGCTCCTTCTGTCACTGTCGTTCTCGGCCCCCACAGCCCGAGCCGCGACGCACGACCCGATCGTCTTCGTACACGGTCTCAGCAGCTCCTCCAGCAGCTGGGACGACTGGGTCGCCGACTTCAAGGCCGACGGCTACACGGCCGCCGAGCTGGACGCGTGGACGTACAGCTGGTCCCAGTCCAACGCCACCACCGCCGCCCAGCTGAACACCGAGATCAAGAACGTGCTGGCGAGAACCGGCGCGAGCAAGGTCGACGTGGTCGTCCACTCCATGGGGGCGCTCAGCTCCCGCTACTACCTCAAGAACCTCGGCGGGACCGCCTACGTGGACGACTTCGTCTCCGTCGCGGGCACCAACCACGGGACGTCGGTGGCCTCTTGGTGCAGTTGGCTGTACACCTCCTGCGCCGAGATGGTCACCGGAAGCTCGTTCCTCACCTCGCTCAACTCCGGTGACGAGACGCCCGGCAGCGTGAACTACGCGACCTACTGGTCGAACTGCGACGCGGCCATCGATCCGGACTCCTCGGCACTGCTGAGCGGGGCCACGAACGTCGGTGTCGGGTGCATCTCGCACAACGACATGAACAACGACCACGGCGTCTACGAGCAGGTGCGCGACTTCATCCAGTGAGGCGCGGCCGGGGCGGGTCCCGCGGGACCCGCCCGGGCGGAGGAGTGTGCGACGGAGGGTGCGACGGGCCTGCGCGGGGGAGAATCCCGGTAGGCCCGTTCCGCTCGGGAGGTCGCCATGCCGCTACGCTCCACCGGCTCCGGGTTCGGCAAAACGCCCGGTGACCTTGTCCACCATCCCCTCTTCGCCCGTTGCTACGCCCGGCTCGGTGCGGCCGCGGAGACCCGGGCGGGACTCTCCGGGGTGCGGGACCGGCTGCTCGCCGGGCTCTCCGGGCGGGTCATCGAGATCGGCGCGGGCAACGGACTGAACTTCGCGCACTACCCGGCCGCCGTCTCGGAGGTCGTCGCGATCGAACCGGAGCGCCTGCTGCGGCAGTCGGCGCTGGAGGCGGCCCTGCACGCCGAGGTGCCCGTCGACGTCGTGCCGGGCGTGGCGGAGGCGCTGCCGGTCAAGAGCGAGGCGTTCGACGCCGCGGTGGTCTGTCTGGTGCTGTGCAGCGTGCGGGACGTGCCGCGGGCGCTGGCCGAGCTGCGGCGGGTGCTGCGGCCCGGGGGCGAGGTGCGGTTCCTCGAACACGGCCCGGGCGGCGGGCGGGCGATGCGGTTCACCCAGCGTGCGCTGGACCGCACGGTGTGGCCGTACCTGGCGGGCGGCTGCCGGCTCGGCCGGGACGCGGTCGGCGCGCTGCGCGAGGCCGGGTTCGAACCGGGCCCGTACCGGCGGATGCTGCTGCCGGAGAACGGGCCGCGGCTGCCGTTCTCCTACTGTGTGACGGGGACCGCCCGACGGCCGTCCGAGGCAGCCCGCTGAGGGCTCACGGCCGGACGCGGCTCACGCGCTCCACCGGCGCAGTTCGCGCGCGATGTCGGCCACCGACGCCTCCCCGGTCTTCACCAGCCGGGCCAGGTCACGGACCTGTTCGGGCGAGGTGCTGATCTTCAGGCCGCTGGCGACGAGATAGGCGTACGCGACAGCGCAGGCGAACAGGGCGTTGGAGCGCTCCAACGCCGGGACATGGATGAGCAGTTGGAGCAGTGAGGCGGCGCGGGCCTGCGGGTCGTCGTATACGGGGACGTCGAATATCTCGGCCTGGTGGCGTGCCACCGCCGCGACCAGCGCTCCCCAGTCGGTGACCTGAGGGTCTCCGGGTGTGTTCTGTTCGGCCAGCATGAGAAGCCAGGCGAGGTCGATACGAAGGTCGCTCAAGGGATCAGCGGCGACCTTCGCGCATGCTGCCCTCGCGCTCCGCGCCGAACTCCTCGACGAAGACCGTCTCGTACTGATTCATGAAGTCACTGGCCGCCTCGACGAACGTGTGTCCGATTTCCCCGGCGTCCTGTCTGACCAGTTCTTCTATATAGCGGTTGACGCTCATGCCACGGGCCGTGGCGCGCTCGCGGGCGACCTGGGCCGTGCCCTCGTCGACGCGTACGTTCAGCTGGGTCTTCGCCATACCTCGACGCTAGCGCCGAGGTGCTAGCAGCGGCAAGGGCGCGCCGCAATCGAAAAGTGATACCGCCTGTGGGCCGGGTCACACTACTCTCGGCACGTCGACGCGACGGAGGAGGCAGCCTTGTCCACACCCGACGGAATCGCGGCCCGTGCCCATGGCCTGACCAAGGCGTACGGCTCCGGCGAGACCACGGTGCTGGCCCTGGACTCGGTGGACGTGAGCATCGCGCGCGGCCGCTTCACTGCGGTCATGGGGCCCTCGGGCTCCGGGAAGTCCACCCTGATGCACTGTCTGGCCGGTCTCGACAGCGTCTCGGCCGGTCAGGTGTGGCTCGGCGACACGGAGATCACGGGGCTGAAGGACCGGGAGCTGACCCGGCTGCGGCGGGACCGGATCGGGTTCATGTTCCAGTCGTTCAACCTGATCCCGACGCTGAACGCGGCCGAGAACATCACCCTGCCGATGGACATCGCAGGTCAGAAGCCCGACCAGAAGTGGCTCGACCAGGTGATCGACACCCTGGGCCTGCGGGACCGGCTCAAGCACCGGCCGTCGCAGCTGTCCGGCGGCCAGCAGCAGCGCGTGGCCTGCGCCCGGGCGCTCGCCTCCCGACCCGAGCTGATCTTCGCGGACGAGCCGACCGGCAACCTGGACTCGCGCGCCGGGCTCGAGGTCCTCGCGTTCCTGCGCGAGGCCGTCGACAACCTGGGCCAGACGGTGGTCATGGTCACCCACGACCCGGGGGCGGCCGCCCACTCCGATCTGGTCCTCTTCCTGGCGGACGGCCGGATAGTGGATCAGATCGAGCGCCCTACGCCAGAGGCGGTACTCGAACGCATGAAGCGTTTCGACGTCACCCGCGCACCGGTCGACGGCACTGCCCCCGAGGAGGCCTGACCCGGTGCTGAAGGCCACGCTCAGAAGTTTCCTCGCCCACAAGGGGCGGCTGCTGCTGTCCGCGCTCGCGGTCGTCCTGTCGGTGGCGTTCGTCGCGGGCAGCCTGATCTTCTCCGACACGGTGACGCGCACCTTCGACCGCCTCTTCGCGTCCACAGCGGCGGACGTCACGGTCGAGCCCAGGGACGACCTGAGCTCGTCCGTGCCGTCCGGCGCGGTCCAGACCCTGCCCGCCTCCCTCGCCGGGCAGCTGGCCCGGGTGGACGGGGTCGAGTCGACCCACGCGGACGTGAGCGTGGAGAACATCACGGTCGTCGACAGCGAGAACAAGTCCGTCGGGCCGACCACGGGTGCGCCCACCATCGCCACGGACTGGTACCTCACCGACCGCAGCCCGGTGGAGCTGACCTCCGGCCACGCCCCGCGCGGCGCCGGCGAGGCCATGCTCGACGCCGACACCGCCGACAAGAAGCATGTGAAGATCGGCGACACCCTGACCGTGATGGCCCAGCCGGGCTCGTTCAAGGTGGAGATCGTCGGCATCGCCACCTTCACCACCACCAACCCGGGCGCGGCCCTGGTCTTCCTGGACCCCAGGACCGCCGCCGCCCAGCTCCTGGGCTCGGCGGACCAGGCCACGGCCATCTCCGTCGACGCGGCGCAGGGGGTGAGCGACGCGGTGCTCAAGCAGCGCGTCGCCGCCGCCCTCGGCTCCGGCACGTCCTCCGGCACGGCCTCCAGCACGTCCTCCGGCGGGTACGAGGTGAAGACGGCCGACGAGCAGGCGGAGTCGTCGGCGGAGGCCCTGGGCGGGTTCCTCGACGTGATCAAGTACGTGATGCTCGGGTTCGCCGGGATCGCCGTGCTGGTGGGCGTCTTCCTGATCGTCAACACGTTCTCGATGCTGATCGCCCAGCGCACCCGAGAGCTGGGGCTGCTGCGCGCCCTGGGCGCCGACCGCCGTCAGGTGCGCCGCTCGGTGCTCACCGAGGCGGTGCTGCTCGGGCTGGTCGGCTCCACGCTGGGCCTCGCCGCCGGCATCGGTCTCGCGGCCGGGCTGATCAAGCTGATGAGCGCGTTCGGCATGAACCTGAAGACCACGGAGATGGTCGTCGGCTGGGGAACCCCGGTGGCGTCCTACGTCGTGGGCGTCGGCGTCACCTTCGTGGCGGCCTATCTCCCGGCCCGGCGCGCGGCGACCGTGTCGCCGATGGCGGCCCTCGCGGACGCGGACATCGCCGGGGTGGGCCGGCCGCTGAAGGTGCGCGCCGTGGTGGGCGCGGTCGTCGGAGCGCTCGGCGCGGCCGCCCTCGTCGGCTGCGTGAGCTCGTCGAAGACGGCCTCTGCGGCCTCCCTGCTGGGCCTGGGCGTGGTGCTCACGCTCATCGCCACCGTCATCGCGGGCCCGATCCTGGTCCGCCCGGTGATCCGTGTCCTCGGCGGCGCGTTCCCCGCGCTGTTCGGGCCGGTCGGCCGGATGAGCCAGCGCAACGCCCTGCGCAACCCGCGCCGCACGGGCGCCACGGCGGCCGCGTTGATGGTGGGCCTCGCGCTGGTGGGCGGGATGTCGGTGGCCAGCGCCTCGATGTCGAAGTCGTTCGACGAGCAGATCGACAAAACGCTGGGCGCCGACTTCGTCGTCCAGAACGCCAACTTCACCCCGTTCTCCGCGGAGGTCACGGACGCGGTGCGCGACACCGAGGGCGTCGGCCTCGTCGTCCGCCAGCGGTTCGCGCCGATCGCCGTACGGCTGCCCGACGGCAAGCGCGTGGAGACGACCGCCACCGGTTACGACGACCAGGTCGACGACGTCGCGCACGTCACGTACGCCGCGGGCGACACGGCGGCGGCGCTGGCCGCGGGCGCGATGGGCATGGACGTCGACTTCGCGAAGGACCACGGGGTGAAGCTCGGCAGCGTGCTCCCGGTGGAGTTCCCCGGCGGCCGGACGACGTCGCTGAAGGTCGGCGCGCTCTCCGACCAGGACTCGGCCGACGGCTTCGGCACCCAGGGCGGGATGTTCTTCGGGATCGCGACCGTCGAGAAGTACGTGCCGGGCGGACAGGACTCCGCGCTGTACGTGAACGCGGCCTCCGGCACGACGGCCGACCAGTTGCGCCCCCGGCTCGACCGGACGCTCGACGCGTATCCGCAGGTGCAGGCCCGTGACCAGGCCGACTACAAGAAACTGGTGCACGACCAGATCGCCGTCCTGCTGTACCTGGTGTACGCGCTGCTCGGACTCGCGATCGTCATCGCGGTGCTCGGCGTGGTCAACACCCTGGCGCTGTCGGTGGTGGAGCGGACCCGGGAGATCGGGCTGCTGCGCGCCATCGGGCTGGGCAGGCGGCAGTTGCGCCGGATGATCCGGCTGGAGTCGGTGGTGATCGCGGTCTTCGGCGCGGTGCTGGGGCTGGCGCTCGGCCTGGTGTGGGGCGTGTGCATACAGCAGGTGCTGGCGTTGCAGGGCATGAAGGCCTTCGCCGTCCCGTGGGGCACGCTCGTCGCGGTCGTCGTGGGCTCCGCGGTCGTCGGCGTCGTCGCGGCACTGCTGCCGGCGCTGCGGGCGTCCCGGATGAACGTGCTGGCGGCCATCGCGCACGAGTGAGGAAGCCCGGAGGGTCCAGGACGCGTCCGTTCCGGGCGTCGCCGAGCCGCCTGGCCGGTGACCGTCCGGATGGTGGAATCCCGGGTCCGGGCGCGCCGTCCGTGATGGGATCGCCGCATGTCTGATCTGCGGATACGGGCCGCGACGCCCGACGACCTGGACACCGTCCTCGCCTTCTGGAAGACCGCCGCCGAGGGCACGAGCATCAGCGACGACCGCGGCGGAGTGGAGCGACTCGTCGCCCGGGACCCCGAGGCGCTGATCCTGGCCGAGCGCGCCGGCGAGCGCGTCGGCGAGCACGGTGGCGAGCTGGTCGGGACGGTGATCGCCGGGTTCGACGGGTGGCGGTGTCATCTGTACCGGCTGGCGGTGCACCCGGGGCACCGCCGCCAGGGCATCGGGTCGGCGCTGCTGGCCGCCGCGGAGGAGCGCTTCGTGCGGCTGGGCGGGCGCCGCGGCGACGCGATGGTGCTCACCCGCAACGAGACTGCGCACCATGCCTGGCGCGCGGCGGGGTACGCGCCGGAGGAGAAGTGGCGGCGCTGGGTGAAGCCGCTGACCGACTGATCGCCGACCGATCGTCGACTGATCACCGGCTGATCAATGGCCGACCCGGAGGCCGTCGAAGGACCTTTTGCCGATCCTTTACCATTGGGGGGCTGTGTGGATGATCCACACAGCCCCCGATAACTTCCCGATGACTTCCCGATGACTTCATGAAAGGTGTGAGCGTCCGCCCATGGGCGAGCCTCCCAGTACCCGTACGCGACATCGCGCGCTCCTTCCCGCCCTGCCCGATCCTGGGACGGAGGTGACCCGATGACCGAAGTACTGCTGCTCCTGGTGGCGATCCTGCTGTCGTTCGCGTGCGGCGCCTTCGTCGCCGCCGAGTTCTCGTTGACCACGGTCGAGCGCAGCGAACTGGAACGGGCGGTGGAGCGCGGCGAGCGCGGCGCGTCCGGGGCCCTCAAGGCGGTACGGAACCTGACCTTCCAGCTCTCCGGCGCCCAGCTCGGCATCACCGTCACCAATCTGGTGGTCGGCATGCTGTCCGAGCCGTCGATCGCCAAGCTGATCGCCGGGCCGCTGGAGTCGCTCGGTCTGTCGAGCAGCACGTCCAGTTCCGTCGCGCTGGTGCTGGGCACGGCGCTGTCGACCGTGTTCCTGATGGTCGTCGGCGAGCTCGTGCCCAAGAACTGGGCGATCTCCTCCCCGCTCACGGTGGCCAAGGGCGTGGGCAACGCGCAGCGCTGGTTCAGCGCCGCCTTCCGGCCGTTCATCAGCCATCTCAACAGCACCGCGAACCACATCGTGCGCCGCTTCGGCGTGGAGCCCACCGAGGAGCTCGCGGCGGCGCGCGGCCCGCAGGAGCTCGCGGCGCTGGCCCGGCACTCCGCGAAGGCGGGCGCCCTGGAGGCGGACACCGCCGAGCTGTTCGTGCGCACCCTGAACCTGGCCGATCTGACCGCGGAGAACGTGATGACCCCGCGCGTGCAGGTCATGGCCCTGGACGCCTCGGCGACCTGCGAGGACGTGGCGAACGCGACCCGGGCGAGCGGTCTGTCCCGCTTCCCCGTGTACCGCGGCAACCTCGACTCGGTGGTCGGCACCGCGCACATCAAGGACGCGCTGGCGATCCCCGCCGAGCGACGCGCGCGCGTGCCCGTCTCGGAGATCCTGCGCGAACCCCTCCTCGTACCCGAGTCGCTCACCGTGGACCGGCTGCTCGACCGGCTGTCCGGCAAGCGGACCATGGCCGTGATCATCGACGAGTACGGCGGCACCGCGGGCGTGGCGACGCTGGAGGACATCGTCGAGGAGGTCGTCGGCGAGGTCCGGGACGAGCACGACCCGCACGAGACGCCCGACCTGGCGCCCGCGGGCACGGACGACGACGGCCGCGCCCTGTACTCGGCCGACGGTTCCGCCCGCACCGACCAGCTCGCGCGCGTGGGCCTGTACGCCCCCGAGGGACCGTACGAGACGCTCGCCGGCCTGGTCGCCACCGAGCTGGGCCGGATACCGGCCGCGGGCGACACCGTCGAGGTGGCCGGGTGGCGCATGGACGTCGTCGACGCCTCCGGCCGCCGCGCCGCGCGCGTGCTGCTGCACGCGCCGCCCGCCTCCGACAACCACGTGGAAGGGGCGGACCGTTGATCGCCGTCCAGTTGCTCATCGCACTGGCGACCCTCGTCGTCAACGCGTTCTTCGTCGGCGCGGAGTTCGCGCTGATCTCCGTGCGCCGCTCCCAGATCGAGCCGCACGCGGAGCGCGGCGACCGGCGCGCCGACAGCGTGCTGTGGGGTCTGCAGCATGTGTCCGCGCTGATGGCGGCCGCGCAGCTCGGCATCACCCTGTGCACGCTGATCCTCGGCGTGGTCGCCGAACCGGCCATCGCACACCTGCTGGAGCCGGTGTTCCACGCGGTGGGCGTGCCCGAGGGCGCCGGCCACGCGGTCTCCTTCGTCATCGCGCTGGTCCTCGCCACCTACCTGCACATGCTGCTCGGCGAGATGGTCCCGAAGAACATCGCGCTCGCGGAGCCGGTGCGCAGCGCCCTGCTGCTGGGCCCGCCGCTGGTCACGCTGGCCCGGGGGCTGCGCCCGGTGATCTTCACGGTCAACGCCTTCGCGAACGGGCTGCTGAAGCTCATGCGGGTCGAGACCAAGGACGAGGTCACGGCCACCTTCTCGGACGCCGAGCTCGCGCAGATCGTCCGGGACGCGGGCGAGGCGGGCCTCATCGACGACCGCGCCCAGGAGCGACTGCACGACGCCCTGGAGCTGGGCCGCCGCCCGGTGCGGGACGTCGTCCTGCCGCTGGAACAGGTCGTCTACGCGCGCGTGGGCGTCACTCCGGAGGAGCTGGAGCAGCTGGCGGCCGAGTCCGGGTTCTCCCGCTTCCCCGTGGTGGACGACGGCCGCCGGATCGTCGGCTATCTGCACGTGAAGGACGCGCTGGACGCCTCGCCGCGGGACATGCCGTTCCCGGTGCGGGACATGCGGCCCATCGCGCGCGTGCGGGAGGCGACACCGCTGGACGACGTCCTCACCGCGATGCGCGGCAGCCGGACGCACCTGGCGGCCGTGCTCGGCTCGGACGGCCGACTGGCAGGAGTGGTGACCATGGAGGACGTCCTGCAGGAGCTGTTCGGCCAGCAGGCGTAGCCCACCGGCCCGGCGGGGTCGCCGCCGGGCCGGAGTCCGCTCCCGGGCCGGAGTCCGCTCCTGGGACGGAGTCCGCTCCCGGGACGGAGGCCGACCGACCGCCGGGTATGGGACTCGGGCTACCATCTGTGTCGCCATGCAGACGAACTCCACGCACACGAACCCGACGCACACCAGCCTGGTCGCGGTCGGCGACTCCTTCACCGAGGGCATGTCGGACCTGCTGCCCGACGGCTCCTACCGCGGCTGGGCCGACCTCCTCGCAGGCCGGATGGCCGCCCGCACCCCCGGCTTCCGGTACGCGAACCTGGCGGTGCGCGGCAAGCTGATCTCGCAGATCGTCGAGGAACAGGTGCCGGTCGCCGCCGCCATGGGCGCCGATGTGATCACGCTGGTCGGCGGCCTCAACGACACCCTGCGCCCCAAATGCGACATGGTCCGGGTGAAGGACCTGCTGACGGAGGCCGTGGAACAGCTGACCCCGTCCTGCAAACAGCTGGTGCTGATGCGCAGCCCGGGCCGGCAGGGGCCCGTCCTGGAGCGGTTCCGGCCGCGCATGGAAGAGCTGTTCGGGTGCGTGGAGGAGCTGGCGGAGCGGCACGGCGCGCTCGTCGTCGACCTGTACGGCGCCCAGTCGCTCGGCGATCCCCGGATGTGGGACGTCGACCGGCTGCACCTGACGGCGGAGGGCCACCGCCGGGTCGCCGAGGCGGTCTGGCAGACCCTCGGCCACGACCCCGAGGACACCGAGTGGCGCACCCCGATGCCGGCGACGCCGCCTCCGGGCTGGCCCGCCCGGCGCGTCGCGGACGTCCGGTTCGCCCGGCAGTACCTGCTGCCCTGGATAGGCCGCCGCCTGACCGGCCGCTCCTCGGGAGACGGCCGGACAGGCGCCCAGTTCAGCGCCGAGCTGGGCAGAGCCTTCTGGGTCACCCCTGCGGACCGCACGGACCCCGGCCCTGTGACGGACTGGCGACAGGTAGGGCCCTGACCCGGAGGCGTCTTGCGCCGGGAGCAGACAACACGCCGTCACCAGATGTGGTGGGCCTCCCAGAAGGGGGCCAGGTCCTGGTCCGTCATGGACTGGGCGGCCTTCTTGAAGTCGGCGGTGGTGGAGACGCCGTACCAGTGGTCCTGGGCGTACCGCTTGAGCAGTCGGGCCATGGGGCCGGAACCGAGGGTGCGTTCCAGATCGGCCAGGACGCAGGGCCCGGCTGTGTAGACGAGGTGATAGGTGCCGGGGTGTTGCGACCAGTAGGCCATGGAGCCGGTCAGCGAGATGTCGTCCTCGGGCCAGTAGACCTCCGACCAGCAGTCGCGGGTGTCCCAGCCGTAGAAGCGCGCGTTGGCGTACTGAGCGAAGCTTTCGTCCAGCCACGGTGAGGAGTACTCGTCGTTGCCGACGATGCCGTACCACCACTGGTGCGCCACCTCGTGGACGGCGGCGCCGCCTTCTTCGGTGGTGCCGAGGATGACGAGGCCCGGATACTCCATGCCGCCGCCGAACCGGCTGGTCATCACGAGGTCGATCTCGTCGTACGGGTAGCGGCCGAACTCCCGGCCGAACCGGTCGATCGCGGCGACGGCATCCACGCGGTTGGCGCGCACGCCCGCGGCAGGGGTGTCGGGCGCCCAGTACGACTTCACGAGCACGCCCCCGGCCGTGGTGTCGGTCGCCGTGCGAAACGGGCCCGCCGCCCAGGCGAAGTCCCGCACTCGCTCCGCGACGCTCAGCGTGACCGTACGGCCGGCGCGACCGGGAAGCGTTCGGGTGTGGCCCGTCGCCGGCACCTTCAGGGACGACGGGTGGTCGAGTCGGACACGGAAGTCGCCGGTCAGGGCGTAGAAGCTCTCGCCGACCGACACATAGGGGTCGAGATGCCACCCCTTCGCGTCATGCACGGCGAGCACCGGAAGCGCGTTGCCGAGGAATCGGTAGGCGCCGTCGTGGCCGAAGCGGGCGTTGCGGTCCGGCACGGTGATCGAGACGTCGAAGGAGAGGGACGTCCGCATATTGCGCGCGAGCGGCCTCGGCAGCGCCACACGCAGAGCCGTGCAGTCCACACCGAGACGGTTCGGTGTACCACCGCGCACCCTCGTCACGGTGACGGGAGAGGGCGCAGCGGGCGTACCGCACTTGTCCTCGCCGTTGCCCCACAGACGGAGGTACACCTCGCGCAGAGGCCGATCGGACCCGTTCCGGAAGGACACCCGCTGCCGTCCCGTCCAGTGGCTGCCGTCGGCATCGGATCGCAGGGCCACGTCGTAGCGAGCGCGATCGGGCGTCGCGGCAGCCGTGGATAATTCCTGTCCGGGCACCGCGCCCGCCTCACTCATACCGCCGCCCAGTGCCGTGAACAGCATGAACAACACGATGAGCAGACGACGACCGGGCCTACGCGAACACATATATGACGGAAACATGCCAGCGGATGCTGCCACATCACACCGCCGACAGACCCCACTTGGACGCAACTGCCGGTGGAAGGAAGCACGGGCGGGGTGACCCCGGTCTCGTAGGTTCCGCCGAACGGGACTGTGTCGCTGGCCTGCACTGATCGCCAGTAGAATCCGTACACGTGACTGCCGCTCCCGCCAAGCCCCGCATCCCCAACGTCCTCGCCGGACGCTACGCCTCCGCCGAGCTCGCCACGCTCTGGTCGCCCGAGCAGAAGGTGAAGCTGGAGCGTCAGCTCTGGCTCGCCGTGTTGCGGGCCCAGAAGGACCTCGGGATCGAGGTGCCGGACGCGGCGATCGCCGACTACGAGCGTGTCCTCGACACCGTCGACCTGGCCTCGATCGCCGAGCGCGAGAAGGTCACGCGGCACGACGTGAAGGCCCGGATCGAGGAGTTCAACGACCTCGCCGGTCACGAGCAGGTCCACAAGGGCATGACGTCCCGGGACCTCACGGAGAACGTCGAGCAGCTGCAGATCCGGCTCTCGCTGGAGCTGGTCCGCGACCGCACGGTGGCCGTGCTGGCGCGTCTGGGCAGGCTGGCCGGGGAGTACGGCGAGCTGGTCATGGCCGGCCGCTCCCACAACGTGGCCGCGCAGGCCACCACCCTGGGCAAGCGGTTCGCGACCGCCGCCGACGAGCTGCTCGTGGCGTACGGCCGGGTCGAGGAGCTGCTCGGCCGCTACCCGCTGCGCGGCATCAAGGGCCCGGTCGGCACGGCGCAGGACATGCTGGACCTGCTGGGCGGCGACGCCGCGAAGCTGGCCGAGCTGGAGGACCGGATCGCCGGTCACCTGGGCTTCTCGCAGGCGTTCACGTCCGTCGGGCAGGTCTACCCGCGCTCGCTGGACTACGAGGTCGTGACCGCGCTGGTGCAGCTCGCCGGTGCCCCCTCCTCGCTGGCGAAGACGATCCGGCTGATGGCCGGGCACGAGCTGGTGACCGAGGGCTTCAAGCCGGGCCAGGTCGGCTCCTCGGCGATGCCGCACAAGATGAACACCCGCTCCTGCGAGCGCGTCAACGGCCTGATGGTCATCCTGCGCGGGTACGCCTCGATGACCGGCGAGCTGGCGGGCGACCAGTGGAACGAGGGCGACGTGTCCTGCTCGGTGGTGCGCCGGGTCGCGCTGCCGGACGCGTTCTTCGCGCTCGACGGTCTGCTGGAGACGTTCCTGACGGTGCTCGACGAGTTCGGCGCCTTCCCGGCCGTCGTCGCGCGGGAGCTGGACCGCTACCTGCCGTTCCTCGCCACCACCAAGGTGCTGATGGGCGCGGTGCGGGCCGGTGTCGGCCGCGAGGTGGCCCACGAGGCGATCAAGGAGAACGCGGTGGCCTCGGCGCTGGCGATGCGTGAGCAGGGCGCCGAGCGCAACGAGCTGCTGGACAAGCTGGCCGCCGACGAGCGACTGCCGCTCGACCGTGCCCAGTTGGACGCGCTGATGGCCGACAAGCTGTCGTTCACGGGCGCCGCGGCCTCCCAGGTGGCCATCGTCGTCGGCCGGGTCGAGGAGATCGTGAAGCAGCGGCCGGAGGCCGCCGGCTACACCCCCGGAGCGATCCTCTGACGCGCTTCACCCAGGCGGAGCTGGAGGCCGCTCGCGACCGACTCGTACCGGACGTCGTCGCGGGCGGCCTTTGCGTGCTCTTCTGCGGCATCAACCCGGGGCTGATGACGGCGGCGACCGGCCACCACTTCGCCCGCCCCGGCAACCGCTTCTGGCCGGTGCTGCTTCTCTGCACTTCACCCTCACGGGTGAGTTGGCGTCCGTAGCCTACTCAAGACACGGCGACCGCTCCGGCCCTCAAGGAGCGACACCAGCCCGGAGCGTAGGCATCGTGGAGATGCCGCGCTGGCACGTTACCCAAGGTCGAGTCGCCTCGCCACGACTTCTGGCGTCACCCACGTACGCGCGTGGTCTACGCTCGTCGGTTACGACCAAAAGTCCTCTCTGATCTCAGCCATGTGATCTTCTTGGCGAGCTCGCTGATCCCAGCTTTCCGAAATCCTACGGAGCAACCGCTGCGTGCGAGGCCAGCGGACTCCGACGGCTTGTGCGAACTTTTGATACTTGTCCGCGAGGGCTCTTTCTTGTTCTCCTCCGGCGTCGAGCGATCGCCAGGTCGTCCCTCTGCTGTTCATCACCGCAATTGCGAAGCCATTTTCGATGTCCTGGCTTCGGACACTGTCAATGATTTGACATACTTCGAGAGGCGGCCACTCGGCCGTCGAACCAGAAGCATGGAACAGCATTTCCCCAATGAAGCCGTCTCCGTACCGGAGCAGCTTCTTCTCCAGGAGCAGGCTCCGCGTCTCCGTAACCCAATCAGCCAGTACGGGCCCCTCCCTATCTCCCTCAAAACGAGGAGCACCCTTCCATGACTTGAGCAAAGAATACGCCTGCTTGGCCTTATTCTTCATTTCTTCAGTGACTTCAACCTCACCACTCTCGCCACCTTGAGGAGGGAAGATCAAAGCAATCAAATCAACAAAGAACGAAGGATTCTGAGCCATTTCTTCATGCAAGATCAAGGCTGGCGACTCCAGACCATCCCCCAGGACCGGCAGGAATTTCCACTCAACTTGCGCCAGAAGCCCTCGAATAACCCCCGGAGCTCTACGAGCATGGGCCAGGAGTTCTTTCACTTCGTAAACCACAGAGGAAATTGATTCCGAGGTCTGCTCCTTGAATGATGCTTGATGTAGGGCATACAGCATTTTGTTGACGTCGAAATCATCATCCTTCCCTCTGGCGATCCAAAAAAGAGGGATTGTCTTTTCAAAGAGTTCCATCTCCAGGAGCGTGCCAATGGCCTCCCGGCGGTCCGATTCGGACTCAACCTGATAGAGGTTGAATCGACTCCAGTATGCTTTCTTCACTCCATCGTCGCACTGTCCAGCGAGAGCGAAAGTGGCATTCCCGGGAGGCAGGGCGAGCAAAAATCGAACAACCCTTTCCTGCGGCCATTCTGCAAACCTATCAGGGAACGCCGAAGCCCACGACCAGCCTTCTACGGAAAACCGAGAGACGACGTAGCCGAATGCAACCCTACTGTCAGCATCTTCGGGCGACTCAAGCGAGCCAAGCATTTCTTCGTCAAACTCACGAGAGATGGCTCCGAGTGCAATTCCAAGCCGTTCCGGTGCCTTGCACTTAGGAGCTAGGCTCCACACTCCTTCCAGTCCGAGATCGGCCACTACGCTCCGCGCGGCTTCCTCTTGCTTCTCCTGCACAGCAGGGAAGTAGTTGGCGTCGGAGACGCTGAGTCCTGGAAGCTCCGGATGGTAGGAAAAAACCGAGGCGAACCCCTCTGTCTGATCCCCATTATTGAGTCGATCAAGTTCATACCGGACTCGGGACACCTTTTCTTCAGGTAGCGCCCAGCTCGCGGATGCATACTTCTGGTGCCACTGAACCAGTTCCCGAAGTTGACGGATAATTGCGTCCAAGATCTCGGGGTCGATCAAGGAGGTCTCTACGCCACTGAGATCTCCGAGTACTGCATCGAACTGCTCGTCGGGAAGTTGCGGCAAAGCCTTGATTAGGTTAATCCACCCCGACTGATGAGTATGGACGTCCTCCAGGAGACGGCTTACGAGTTCGCGGCAGTTTCGAAAAATTTCCGAGCCTGCCAGACCTGTCGGCTCGTCATCTGGCTGCCATTCTCTCCATTTTGGACTGTAGGTATTTTCCGCAAATGTATGCGGAGACGGTAGAAGTGCCACCATGAGGTCCCAGGCCGCACGAGGCGCGGCTGCTCGAATAGCATCCAGCACCAAATACCGCTCGTCGAAACTGGCTGCCGTTTGGGGATGCCAGGGTAGGAAAATCTGTTGCAGGCTACGAGCAGGGCGGTTGCTCCACCGTCCTCCTGGCTCTCGCTCTGCAAGGAGCGCCAGAATAATTCCAGACGTTCCTAGGTGGTGTGGTGCCCAAGCCAATGCTTCAAGACTCCAGAGCAAGCCAGTGTGTTTGGGATGCCCGAAAAACGTCTTCTCAGTCTCGGGGTCGAAAACAGATAGAAGGCTCCCTTGGTCAAGGGCACGGTCAACCATGTCAAGATACATATCGGGTGACGCTTCAGCCAGCAACGGGAGTGCATAGTCGAGAGAGGGCCATAGACGCTCAGATTCATCCATAGTTGCTCGGTCCAGCACCTCCCTAACGATGGAGTCAACAAAGCTCTGCCCGGTCATGCCGTTGGGAAAGGTGTAATCCCCGGTGCTGGTGGCAATCAGCGCCAGGCTGTCCGCTACGTTCACCATCAGGTTGCTAGTCCAGGGCAGCGAATGGCCGTACAGTCCTGGGGCCCAGCGCTTATCGACCTCCAGTGAAAGGGCGGGGTCTGGAGTCGTCAGCATATTCACTGCAAGGTTACGGAAGTTTGCCAAGGCGCTGGCAGTAGCGTAACGCGCCACGAGTTCCCATGAATCCCGTTTCGATACGCAGAACCACTGCGCACCCTCTCGGCGCACTGGCATATCGCTTTGCCCTGACCAGCGGGCACAAGCGACGCTAACCTCAGCATATGACTTGGAGCTGATTTCACTCAAAAATTGCTCATCGCCAGGAGACCCGTCCTGCCATGCTCCTGCAAGGATGAGAGGAACAATTTCGGCAGCATTCTCGGGAGCCGCCCAGACGGGGACACTGCTTGCGTTAGCTGAAACCCGCCTTCTGAACATGAGCAAACTGCGACGTGCGATTCCCGCGAGTTCGTGAGCCTCCGACTCAGATACGCCCACGCTGACGAGAGCTTCCGCCGCCACCTGGCGTTTGATCCGTGAAAGTGGGATACACGAGCCGGAAGTCGGCGCGTTCAGATCAACAGGAATAATAACTTGATGACCGATGCCTGACGCTTCAACTGCTGGAGGCTGGCTGAATGTCGGGATCAGCAGCAAACGCATATCTGACGAAACTCGTGCGATCACCTCGTCCCACGCTTCAGGTGAGTCGACCACCAGAGTGCGCCGGGTTACCAACTCCTGCAAGTCTTCCGGAAGCGACAGGATAGTGGCCGCGATAAAGGCAAAGGATTCTTCAGCAGACTCAGCTTGGACGGTGATTACCGATGGCTCACTCTGCAACCAGGCGACGAGTGCTTCGACCGCCGCCTCGCGGCCAGCCGTTACGAGAGCAAGAGGAACCGGTGGCAGCGTAGCGAGGGACCACCGATCCCACGCTGTGCGCAGATCACTTGCGCCGTCCGGATCACGGCCCAGCATTTTGGTTACTCGGGCGTGGACCGCAGGATTACTGTCAAGCCATGCCTCCAAAGTGTCAGCGTCGTAAGCCCGGACATCTTTCCAGATCTGTTCTGCACGCTTGGTTGCAACCCAGTTGTCCCTCGCAGGCCAGCGCCTCGGAGTTACGAAGATGAACGTGGTCTCCGACGGCACCACACCCTGAGGATCTTTCGTCCGAGCAGCGTAGTCACTGTCTGCTTTATCGGTCACATCCTCATTAACACCCATTTCCCAGACGGATTTCCCGGCCGGAACCCAAGGGTTTCCGTGGACGGCATCCGCCTGTCCGTCCCAGCCGGGCATGCCGATTCCTTCGCCCGAACGAAAGTCGACAGACAACAACTCGGCAGTTGAACCGATGACAAGGGTTCGGATCAGTCCAGGTAGCTCGTCACGCGCCACGAGACGCTCAGCCCACCCCTCCAGCTCCAGGGCGTCCACCAGCCAACCGCGCGTGCCCCGGAACCTCGTAGGCGCCGGCGTTTGAGGGGTTGGCTTCTGGTCTAGGGCAGCTCGGACCTCGTCAATGTTGAATCGGCCATGCCCGCCGGGAGTCCTATCGAAGGGGATCTGCCCGTTGCGGGCGTACCGCTGCACCGTCGCGGGACGCAGGCCTAGCGCAGCCGCGACCGCGGAGGAGGTTACCGTGCGAGCTGGAGTCATGAAAACACGCTAGCACGGATTTCACGATTTACTTCAGACTCTATGGCTACGCTCCGTAGCCGTATCCGTAGCCCAAGGCACGGATGTTCCGAACCAGCTCCAGCGGACTTACCGAGGAAGGCAGCTGCCAGCGTCTGCGCCGGGGACGATTCATCCGGCCCCAGGCAGACGGCGGGCCGGAATCCCCAGTTCAACGGTCGGCCTCTGTGCCCGTCGTTGGGTCTCCTCCCGCTTCCCGCGTAGGAAGGTGAGCGTGAGGTTGATGCCTTCGACTTCGCCGAGCCAGTTCTCTCCTTCGGCCTGCTGAAGGCGCGCGAGGAGGTCGGCTTCGAGCTCTTCCAGGCGGCCGAGCATCTTCGGGTTGATGTGAAGCATCGGGCACCGGATGCAGGCGTGCTCGTGTTGGCAAGGGGTGCCGTAGGGGCGTCCACAGGATCCGAGTTCAACCTTGCGGCGGTCGAAGTGGTCCTCGAACTCGCCCCATTCCTGGTCAGTCGTGTCGCGGTACTCGCCCTCGGGTCGGACCTCGCGACGGTGGTGGATGAACTCCTGGTAGTGGCGGATAACGTCCTCGTCGAAGACCGCAACGTAGCCACGGGTTGTCTGGACATCGAGATGGCCCATGAGAGCGGCGCCGATGTGAATGGGCAAGCCGCTGTTGACCAACTCGGTGGCGAAGATCCTGCGGAAGTCGTGCGGGGTGAACTTGAGGCCGCGGAACTCCTGGTGGATCTTGGCCAGCTGGTCGCAGATCCGGCCGAGCATGACCTGGATGGTTGCGGTGCTGAAGACCATGGGGGTGGTGCCGTTCTGGCGCTGGAAGAGGAACGGCATTGGGGCACTCCACACCTTGTCGTGGTAGTCGAACCGGCTGACGAGCGGGATCGGACGGCCGGTGCGGGTGTGGCGGCGGACGATCGAGGCGATCACGTGGAAGAGCTCGGCGGACATCGGGATGACGCGCTCGCGGTCCGTCTTCGACGGTGCGATCACCAGCAGCGCAATGACCTCGCCGTTCGCCCGCTGGTACTGGCGGATGCTCAGGTGGGTCAGTTCACAGAGCTCCTCGATGCGCACGCCCGAATGGCGCAGGGTCTCGACGGCCGCCCATTCCCAAAAGGCACCTTCCTCCTCCGTGCCGATGTGGATGATCCGGTCGCTTTCCACTTCCTGGACGCGGGTGGGAACGGCGTCGCCGTGGCGGAGCAGTTTGCGGTCGGCTTCGGTGCGAATCCGCCGGTACTCGGTGCCCTCATGTGTGAACACCTCGCCCTCGGCGGTCTTGTCGGCCTGCTCCAGGAGCAGACGGGCACGGTCGTAGCGGGTTTCGACATGGTTGACGAGCAGAGGCAGGAGCGGCTGGCGTTGGCGGGTGCGGTCGGCGGAGCGTTCGTTGATACGCCGGCGGCGCGCTCCGAGCCCGCGTAGTTCGCTGGGCGGGACGGGACACGGCGCGACCCACGCCGCCCAGCGTTCGGGCTCTTCGGCGGCCCAAGTGTGCAGGTCGTAGTAGAAGGAGCGGAGCGCGATGACGATGCTGTCCTGGCCGACGCGAGGCTTGCCGTCGTCCTTGATGGTGATGACCTGGCGCCAAGCCGTGTAGGTCTCCGGCGAGATGCGCAGGTCCTTCTGGTCCGGGTTGATCTTCTCGATGTTCCTCCAGAAATGACGAGTGAGCTTGCAGGCGAGGTCCTTCAGGGTGGAGTAGTCGGTGTCGGCCTTGCGGCGGGCGAGGTAGTCGATGAGCAAGCCGCGAACAGCCTGGTTGGTGATCTCGTACTGGTCGACGAGTTCCTCGACACTGAGCTGTCCGCGCAGCGAGGCGGCCCGCATGCTCTCCGGTGTGGAGGGCGGGAAGTGCCCCATTGCGTGCAGAACGTTCCAGATGCCTCGGCCCGCCAGGCGGTTGGATGCCTGGCTGCCGGGCCGCAGAATGCAGCGGGCCTTTCGGTTCTCGTGGGCGAAGTGCAGTAGAGCGGCCGGGGTGACGTCGCTCAGGGCGACGTCCTGGCTGGCCAGCACCATGCATACTTCGTTGATCGCGTCGCGGCGGTGGACATGGCGGATCTGGTGGACGCGCACATGCTCGGCGAACGTGTCCAGGAGTGGGTCCTCCTGGGCGGCGATGAACGTCGGACCGAAGTTGGGCAGCGGGTTGCGGCGGAGAGCCAGCAGGGTGGGCCGGATGACCCGCAGGCAGTACAAAGCCCGGATCCCCGGGACGATGCTCCTCCCCGTGGTGCGGCGGGATGCAACTGCCTCGGCATCGACCTCGCCTCGACCGAGCGGACTGACGTCCCACCGCTGCTGCCAGGTCTCACCGGGGAAGGTGAGGAGGTATTCGAGCAGCGTGCGGGTGGAGTGGGTCCAGTTCAGGCGGGTCGCGCGAGGTGTGTCGGGCCAGATCGCAACGGCGCCGGCCGCGCTCGACAGCAGCGAGACGGAGGCGGTGGCGAACTCGCCGTGCGGCCGGGGCAGGGCAGCTGCGACGGCGGGCTCCGGCGTGATCGTTCCCCCGACGAAGCGGCTGGCGAACTGGAGCCCCTCCACGACCGGGCCGTGGCGGCGACTGAGACCGGTGGTACGAAGCTGTGTGTCAGGCACCGAACACCGCCGCGATGTCGTCGGCGTTGTAGCCGGATGGGTAACTCCGTTCAACACGCGGGGTGTTGTAGTGCTCGGTGAGCTTGTCGAAGATCTCCTCGATACGGACCGTTAGATAGCGACTGGTGGTCTGGACGTTGGCATGACGCAGAACGGCCTGCACCTCCGGCAAGGTCAGCTTGCCGCCGTTGGCCATGCGGCTCGCCGCGGTGTGCCGCAGGTCATGGAGGGTCCAGTTGGTGCCCAGAGCTTCGTTGGCACGCTGGATGACGCGGCGCACCGCCCAGTAGGACATGGGCCGGTCCGGGCCGCGGCGGGTCCGCCACAGCGATTCGCCCGCCGCGGGCGTTCCGATCTCGTCCAGGTAAGAAGCCAGTCGGAGGAACGCCTGCGGTGAGGCCGGGACGGCCTGCCTGTCCCGCGTGCCCTTGGAGATCACGTAGACCTTTTGGCCGGCCCAGTCGACGTCCCCGATGCCGACACCGAGGAGTTCCTCGGCGCGGGCGCCACTGGAGACGTAAAACTCCAGCAGTGCGCGGTCACGCTCGCACCCCATCCGCTCGAACAGCTCATCCCACAGACGATCGGGGATCGACCGCGGCGGACGGTCCGGAACCTTCTGCCGCAGACGGGCCCGACCCAACACCGGCTTGGGCTCCAGCGGGCTGCGGTGAGCGAGCGCCCGGCGCCGCTGCGGTGAGACCGGTACAGGGTTGGTGACCGGTCCGTTGCCCTGGTGGGCGTGGAATTCGTAGAAACCGCTGACCACCGACAGTGCATGGTTGATCGTCCGCGGCGCGTACCCCATTCGCAGCACCGGCTTGCCCGTCCGCAGGTTCACCGAGCCCGGTACCGAGCCGCCAGCTGTCTTCCGCTGGCGCTGTGGGTTCGCCGCCGTTCGTAGCCACCCGGCCAGCACCGCTGTCTCGGCCTCGGTCGCTTTCTCCCAGGGCACCCCGAGCAGCCACAGCACCCTGAACCAGCGCAGCAACCCGTACCCGTAGCTGCGGACCGTCAGCGGACTGCTGTCGTTCAGTGCCAGGTCACGCAGGTAAGCGGTGACCGGTTCGATCTCGTCGTCGTACCCATTGACGACGATATAGGGAGGATGAACGCCCCTCGCCGGGAACACCGCCCCGACGCGGGGGATGTCCGCCCGCCCTTCCATGAGTTCATGTCGCAGGTCCACCTTCACTCTCCTCTGTCCTCTCGGGAACCTTCACCGATGCCAACGAGCAGGGATAGTGCAGATAACTGTGCACCTCTCCGGCTTCACACCGAGGCTGATGAAACCGGCCGAGCAGCAGGAACTGCTGTCCTACGGGCTCGGCATCACGAACGTGGTGGCTCGGGCGAGCGCCCGGGCCGACGAACTCACGGCTCAGGAGTACCGGGACGGCGGGCGGCTGCTGGCGGAGAAGGTCACGCGACTGGAGCCCCGCTGGCTGGCGGTGGTGGGCGTGACGGCCTACCGGGCGGCCTTCGACGACCGCAAGGCAACGATGGGTCCGCAGGAGCGCCTCATCGGGGACACACGCGTGTGGGTGCTGCCGAACCCGAGCGGGCTGAACGCGCATTGGACGGCGACGACGATGGCGGAGGAGTACGCGCGACTGCGAGTGGCGGCGGAGGACTGAGCCCTCGGTGCCTGGTCCTCAGGTCTCCAGGCGTCAGGTCTCCAGGTGTCAGGTCTCCAGGTGTCAGGTCTCCTGGCGTCAGGTCTCCAGACGCCAGGTCTTCCGGGGCTGGGTCGCGGTGATCGCGGCCTACGCGTCCGGGTTCGTCGCGGCCGGCTGAGCCGGTGGACGCCGGGCGTCGGTGTGGATTCCGGTACGGATCCGTGCTCGCCCGGGTCCGTCCCGCCGAGTACGATCCGCCCAAACACGCGCACGAGCTGGGAGGACGGACGTTGGGTCGGCTGACCGGCGGGGATCCATCGCTGCTGCGAAGGATCAACTCCGCGGTGGTGCTGCACGCGCTGCGTGCCGCGGATTGCGCGACGCTCACGGAGATCACCCGTCTGACGGGGCTGTCCCGGCCGACCGTCGAGGGGGTCGTCGAGGATCTGATCCAGGCGGGGCTCGTCGTCGAGCAGGCGGCCGACGACAGTGTGGCCCGGCGGCAGGGGCGGCCCGCGCGGCGGTTCAGGTTCCGGGCGGAGGCCGGGCATCTGCTGGGTCTGGAGATCGGCTCGCACCGGGTGGCCGCGCTGCTGGCCGACCTGGACGGGCGGGTGCTGGGCGCGCAGGCCAAGGACGTCGACGAGACGGCCTCGGCGGACGAGCGGCTGGAGCGGCTGCGCACCGCGGTCGCCGAGCTGCTGCGCCGGGCCGGTGTCCCGCGCAGCTCGCTGCGGGCCGTGGGGGTCGGCACACCGGGGATCGTCGAGGCGGACGGCACGATACGGCTGGGCACCGCGCTGCCCGAGTGGACGGGGCTGCGGCTGGGCGAGCGGCTGAGCCGGTCCTTCAAGTGCCCGGTGCTGGTGGAGAACGACGCCAACGCGGCGGCCGTGGCCGAGCACTGGAAGGGGTCCGCGACCGAGTCCGACGATGTCGTGTTCGTGATGGCCGGGCTGAGTCCGGGGGCCGGCTCGCTGATCGGGGGGCGGCTGCACCGGGGGTACGGCGGGGCGGCCGGGGAGATCGGCGCGCTGCATCTGCTGGGCCGGGAGGTGACCCCGGAGACGCTGCTGTCCACGACAGACGAGCCGCTGCATCCGCTGGACGAGCATGCGGTCGCGAAGGTGTTCGCGCAGGCCCGGGAGGGTGACCAGCGGGCCCGGGCGGCGGTGGACCGGTTCCTCCAGCGGCTCGTCCACGATGTGGCCGCGCTGGTCCTGGCCCTCGACCCGGAGCTGGTCGTGGTCGGCGGCTGGGCGGCCGGTCTCGACGGCGTGCTGGAGCCGCTGCGACAGGAGCTGGAACGCTACTGTCTGCGGCCGCCGAAGGTGGTCCAGTCGCTGCTCGGCGAGGCGGCGGTGGCCACGGGGGCGCTGCGGCTCGCCCTCGATCATGTGGAGGAGCAGTTGTTCGCGGTGGAGGGAACGGTGACGGCGCGGCGGTGACCCGCACCGCGCGCCCGCCGATACGCCGATACGCGGCCGGCACCGGCCCTGTCTCGGACGAACGCGCCGCGCCCCGGAGGAGTTCCGGGGCGCGGTCGGCGGGTCCGTTCGGGCGGCCGGTGCAGGCTTGTTCAGGGAGCCTGCCGCCTGCGACCCGAGGCGGACGGGGCGTTCAGGAGGCCTGCTGCTCCGGACCGTGGTGTATCTCCACCCCGCCGGACGCGCCGAACGTCAGCCGGCAGGTGTCCGCGCGATACGTCGCGACGGAGAGCGCCGCGGTGCGGCCCTCGGCGAAGAAACGCGTGGTGACGACGAGGACGGGTGCGCCGGGGAGCCGGTCGAGCTCCTTGGCGTCGTCCGCGCGGGCCGAGCCCAGCTCCACGGCCCGGTCCTGGCCCTGCAGTTCCAGGCGCTGCAGCTCGCGCAGCACCGCACGCGCGCGTGCCGCCTCGGCCGGGGCGTCGATCGCGGTCAGGTCGGGCACCGACGTCCGGGGGACGTAGAGCAGTTCCGCGGCGACGGGCTGGCCGTGGGAGACCCGGGAGCGGCGCACGACGTGGACGGCCTGGTCGCGGGCGGTCTCCAGGGCCGTGGCGACGGTCGCGGGCGGAGCCGCGAGGGTGCAGTCGACGGCCTGCCAGCCGTCGTCGCCCGTGCCCGGCCAGCCCTGCTGCTCGGTGCCGACGGCGACGCCCATCCGCGGCGGCGCCACGGTGGTGCCGACGCCCCTGCGGCGCTGCAGCCGGCCTTCCAGTTCGAGCTGTTCGAGCGCCTGCCGGAGCGTCGCGCGGGCGACGCCGAAGCGGGCCGCCAGGTCGCGCTCGTTGGGCAGGATCTCGCCCACGGTGAATTCGGAGTCGAGTGCCTCGCTCAGCACGGTCTTGAGATGCCAGTACTTCGGTTCCGGTACCGATTCCAGTTGCGTGGTCCCCACCCTGTCCTCCGCAATCGCCGTGGTCCGGCGGCGTTTTTTCGCGCCCTTGTTTATTAAAGGTTGTTGTACTTCTCTGCGACCATAGGGCGGCCCCCACCCTTGGTCAAGACCAATCCTCGATCCCTGTGCAGGGCGACGGCCTCAGACCCGAGAACGTTCACGGGGCGTTCGTACAGGCGCGTTCTCGTGACACTCCGGCAAATCCCCGTTCGTGAAAGGCGGGCTGCGACGCCGGGGGGAATTACCGTGACGAGGGTCCGGTCCGAGGAAACGGGAGGTCGCTGTGCGGTACGCGGTGCTGGGTACGGGCGACGTCGGTCGCACTCTGGGCCGAAAGCTCGTGGAGCTGGGGCACACGGTGGTCCTGGGTTCACGTTCGAAGGACAATCCGGCGGCCCTGGAATGGGCGCGGGAAGCGGGCGGACGGGCGAGCGCCGGTACGTTCGCGGAGGCGGCCGCCGCCGGCGAGACGGTGGTGAACGCGGTGGCCGGGCGGGCGTCGCTGGCCGCGCTGGAGGCGGCCGGGGCGGCCAACCTCGACGGGAAGATCGTGCTGGACGTCTCCAACCCGCTGGCCTTCGAGGACGGCGAGATGCGGCTGTCCCCCGTGGAGTCGGACAGCGTGGGCGAGCAGATCCAGCGGGCGTTCCCGCACGCGCGCGTGGTGAAGTCCCTGAACACCGTCAACTGCCAGGTGATGGTGGATCCCGCGCGCGTGCCGGGCGAGCACCAGGTCTTCGTGTGCGGGGCGGACGCGGAGGCGAAGGAGCAGGTCACCGCGCTGCTCGGGGAGTTCGGCTGGCCCGCGGACCGGGTGCTCGACCTGGGCGGCATCCGGGCGGCGCGGAGTGTTGAGATGTGGCTGCCGCTGTGGCTGGACCTGATGCGCGGCTTCGGCCACGCGGACTTCAACCTGGAGCTGCGCAGAGCGCGTTGAGCCGGTCGGGTTCACCCTCCGGGGCCACCGGTCGGGTTCACGGGTCGGGTTCACCCGTCGGGGGCTACCCGCCAGTAGCAATTGCTGACAAGCTGTCTACGTCGTCCGCCGGCCAGTCGTCCGCCGCCGGACGTCGCCGCAGACATCGCCGCCAGACCTCCCAGACGAGGAGCTCCCCATGTCCGCCACCGTCTCCTTCCCGGTCCCCACCCCCAGTGGGCCGCAGTCCGTCACGGTCTCCTACGCGCGCGTGGGCAAGGGCGAGCCGCTGCTCCTGCTGCACGGCATCGGCCACCACCGGCAGGCCTGGGACCCGGTGGTGGACATCCTGGCCACCGAGCGCGACGTGATCGCCGTGGACCTGCCCGGCTTCGGCGTCTCCCCCGCCCTGCCGGACGGCCTCGCCTACGACCTGCCCACGACGGCCGGCGTGTTCGGCGCATTCTGCGAGGCGCTGGAGCTGGACCGCCCCCATGTGGCGGGCAACTCGCTCGGCGGTCTGCTCGCGCTGGAGCTCGGCCGCGAGAAGCTCGTACGGACCGTCACCGCGCTGTCCCCGGCCGGGTTCTGGTCGGAGGCCGAGCGGCGCTACGCGTTCGGCGTCCTGCTCACGATGCGGCAGATCTCCCGCCGGATGCCGCTGCCCCTCGTCGAGCGACTGGCGAGCACGGCGGCCGGCCGGACCGCCCTCACCAGCACCATCTACGCCCGTCCGAGCCGCCGCTCCCCCGAGGCCGTGGTCGCCGAGACGCTGGCCCTGGCCCAGGCGACCGGGTTCGACCAGACCCTGCGGGCCGGCGCCACCGTCCGGTTCACCGACGACCTTCCCGGCGTCCCGGTCACGGTCGGCTGGGGCACCCGGGACTGGCTGCTCGTGCGCCGTCAGGGCGTCCGTGTGAAGCAGATCATCCCGGCCGCGCGTCTGGTGCGGCTGCCCGGCTGCGGTCACTGCCCGATGAACGACGACCCGGCGCTCGTCGCGCGCCTGATCCTCGACGGCAGCCGCTGAGACCTGGGGCGCATGCTGCGACGCCCCGGCCCCGGGACGACTCCGACCCCGACCCGGGGCGCGGTCGGCGGCCCGGTCGGGGCCGAAGCAGCCGGTTCGGGCGGCCAGTTGTTCACTTGCGGTTTCCGTGGGCGCTGCGGCGCACCAGTAGTTGTGGCTGTGCACACCGGCTGGTTCCCGTCCCAGGAGGCTCTTCCATGTCACACCGTCCGTTCCCCGGGCGCCGCAGCGTCCTGCGTGGTTCGCTCGCCGCGTCCGCGGCCCTGACCCTGCCCGCCGCCGTCGGCGCGGCGCCCGCGTTCGCGCTGTCCGGGCGGCCCAAGGCGGGCTGGGGTGTGCAGACCGGGGACGTGACGTCCGACTCCGGGCTGGTGTGGGTGCGGTCCGACCGTCCGGCGCGGATGGTCGTGGAGACGGCGGCCACCGAGTCGTTCCGGGGCGCCCGCCGCTGGCACGGTCCGCTGCTGGGCGCCGGCAGCGACTTCACCGGCACGACCCGGCTGCACGGGCTGCCGGCCGGCGAGCAGATCCACTACCGCGTGCTGCTCGCCGACCCGGACGACCCCCGGCGCACCGGCGAGCCGGTGACCGGCACGTTCCGCACGGTGCCCGTCGGGCGTCGGCGCGGGGTGCGCTTCCTGTGGTCCGGGGACCTCGCGGGCCAGGGCTGGGGCATCAACCCGGAGCTCGGCGGCTACCGCATCTACGACGCGATGGCCAGGCTCGACCCCGACTTCTTCCTGTGCAGCGGCGACAACATCTACGCCGACGGCCCGATCTCGGCGACCCAGGCGCTGCCCGACGGCACCCTCTGGCGGAACGTCACCACCGAGGAGAAGTCCAAGGTCGCCGAGACGCTCGCGGAGTTCCGCGGCAACTTCCGCTACAACCTGCTCGACGAGAACCTGCGCCGGTTCAACGCCCAGGTGCCGTCGATCATCCAGTGGGACGACCACGAGGTCCGCAACAACTGGTACCCGGGCGAGGTGATCACCGACTCCGACCCCCGGTACACCGAGAAGAGCGTCGACGTGCTCGCGGCGCGCGCCCGGCGGGCGTTCAGCGAGTACTACCCGATCTCGACCCTGCGTCCGGGCGCCAAGGAGGGCCGCGTCCACCGCGTGATGCGCCACGGGCCGCTGCTCGACGTGTTCGTGCTGGACATGCGGACCTACCGCAACGCCAACTCGCCCGACGACCAGACCGTGGACCCGCAGGGCATCCTCGGCGCCGAGCAGCTGGAGTGGCTCAAGCGGGAGCTGTCGCGGTCGCGTGCGGTGTGGAAGGTGATCGCCGCCGACATGCCCCTCGGGCTGGTCGTGCCGGACGCCACCGAGGGCAGGGCGAACATCGAGGCCGTCGCGCAGGGCGACCCGGGTGCGCCGCTGGGCCGTGAGCTGCAGTTCGCCGAACTGCTGCGGTACATCAAGCACCGGCGGATCACGGGCACGGTGTGGCTGACGGCCGATGTGCACCACACCTCGGCGCAGCACTACCAGCCGTCGCGGGCCGCGTTCACCGACTTCGAGCCGTTCTGGGAGTTCGTCTCCGGTCCGCTCAACGCGGGCGCCTTCCCGGCCAATGCGCTGGACGGCACCTTCGGTCCGGAGCGGGTGTTCGTGAAGGCGCCGACCGCGGCGAACGTGTCGCCCGCCGGCGGCTACCAGTTCTTCGGCGAGGTCGACATCGACGGCGACAGCGGCGAGTTGACGGTGCGTCTGCGCGAGCAGGACGGGACCGTGCTGTTCACGAAGGTGCTGCAGCCGGGACGGGTCGGACAGTAGTCCGGCGCCCCGGTACCCTCGAAAGCATGTACCGCGCACCGGCGTCATCCCCCGGTGCGCGGTGCTGTCGTGACTCCTGGTTCGGATTGTGATCGTAGAAGAAGTGGAAGACTTAACAAAACGGGCATTAGCAGCCTTAACCCGTCAGTCACAAGGCGTTCGTGATCACGCAACACCGTTCGTCCACAGTGGCTGCATGACTCGAGACATGTCTGATGTGACGCGCACGAAGCGCGGACGCCCGGTGCACCACTGGCGGCGGGACGTGGTGGAACTCGCCGCGCTCTTCACGGCCGTCGCGGTGGCCGACGGCGTGGCGAACCTGGTGGGGCACGGACCCGACGGTCCGGCGCTGCTGTCGGTCTCCGCGGCCCTGCTCGTCGCCACGGCCGGGTTCCACACATGGTGGGCACGCCGCCACGGTCACGCGCCGCCCCCGGGTGATACCGACGCCCGGCCGGACTCCGCGGAGCCGCAGGCCGGGCCGGCAGAGCTCCCCTCCGGAGTCGCCGCCGAGGAGAGCGCCCTGTGGCGGATGCGGACGACCGTGAAGGACGCCCCGGGGTCGCTGGCCGCGCTCTGCGCGGCGCTGGCCGGCCACCGGGTGGACATCCTCAGCCTGCAGACGCATCCGCTCGGCGCGGAAACCGTGGACGAGTTCCTGCTGCGCGCCCCGGGCGCCCTCGCGGCGGCCGAGATCACCCGAGCGGTGGCGCTGGCGGGCGGCAGCAGCACCTGGATCGAGCGGGCCGACGCCCATGATCTGGTGGACGCGCCGACCCGGGTCCTGGGACTGGCCGCCCGTACCGCCCTCGACGCCGCAGAACTGCCGCTGGCGCTGCGGCAGTTGCTGGGCCGGTGCACGATCCGCTCGCTGCCCGCCGTGTCGGGGAAGAGCGGCCGGGGGGCGCAGGCCGTGCCCGTGGAGGGCGTCCTGGAGGACACCGTGATGCGCCTGCGGGCGCCGGAAGGCGGAGTGATCACCGTGGAGCGGCCGTACCTGCCGTTCACCCCGACCGAGTTCGCACGCGTGCGTGCCCTGGTGGAGCTGGACGCGCGGCTGGGCCCGCGGATCCCGGGCGGCCACGACGTGCTGACGCTGCCCGAGGGCAACGACATCACCGTGCGCCGGGCCGACACCGGTGATCTGGAGGCGGCGAAGGCGATGCACGAGCGGTGCTCGGCGCGCACCCTCGCGATGCGCTACCACGGGCCGGTCGGCGACGCGGACCGCTACCTCAACCACCTGCTCAGCCCGCGGTTCGGCCGCACCCTCGCCGTGCGGACGCGCTCCGGGCGGATCGTCGGGCTGGGGCACCTCCTGTGGGACGGTGACGAGACCGAGGTGGCGCTGCTCGTCGAGGACGAGTGGCAGCGGCGCGGAATCGGCGCCGAACTGCTCGGCCGGCTGGTGGCGATGGCCGTCGAGGCGGGCTGCGAGAGCGTGTACGCCGTGACGCAGTCCTCGAACACCGGCATGGTCTCCGCCATGCGCGGCCTCGGGCTGCCCCTCGACTACCAGATCGAGGAGGGGACGCTCGTGATCACCGCGCGCCTGGAGAAGAGCGCGGCACGCGAGACGTCCCGGCGGCACGGCGAGTGCGTCGGGCGCGACTGACCCGGAACGCAACACGCGAGAGGGGCCCGGCGGTACACCGCCGGGCCTTCCTCACACGGTGACGGACGCCCTCGACGCCCCCAGAGCCCCTTGCAGATCCCCCCACAGATCCTCGACGTCCTCCAGCCCGACCGACAGCCTCAGCAGCCGGTCGCTCACGCCCGCGCCCCGGCGCTCCTCCTCGCCCACGATGCGGTGGCTGATGGAGGCCGGGTGCTGGATGAGCGTGTCCACGCTGCCGAGGCTCACAGCCGGGGTGATGAGACGGACGCCCGCGATCACCTCGTGCGGGTCGCCGTGGACCTCGAACGCGATCATCGCGCCGCCGATGCGGGGATAGCGGACGCGGGCGACCCGCGGGTCCGCGGCCAGCCGCCGGGCCAGTTCCGCGGCGGTCGCGGAGGCTGCCCGCACCCGCACCGGAAGCGTCGAGAGGCCGCGCAGCAGCAGATAGCCGGCCAGCGGATGCAGCACGCCGCCGGTGGCGAACCGTATCTGCCGCAGCCGCCCGGCGAACTCCTCGTCACAGGCGACCACGCCCGCCAGCACGTCCCCGTGGCCGCCCAGGTACTTGGTGGCACTGTGCAGGACGAGCCGTGCGCCCTGCTCGACGGGGCGCTGGAGCACGGGCGTGGCGAAGGTGTTGTCGGCGAGCAGCGGGACCGAGCCGCAGGCGTGGACGACGGCCCGCAGGTCGGTCTCGGCGAGCGTCGGGTTGGCCGGTGACTCGACCATGACCAGCCCGGTGTCGGGGCGCAGCGCGTCCGCGATGCCGGCGGGGTCGGTCCAGGTGACCTCCGAGCCGAGCAGCCCCGCCGTCAGCAGATGGTCGCTGCAGCCGTAGAGGGGGCGCACGGCGACGACGTGCCGCAGGCCCATGGCGGCGCGCGCGAGCAGCACCGCGGTCAGCGCGGCCATCCCGCTCGCGAAGGCGACGGCGCTCTCGGCGCCCTCCAGCCGGGCGAGGGCCGTCTCGAAGCGGGCGACCGTCGGGTTGCCGAGTCTGCCGTAGACGGGCGGGCCGTCCGGTTCCGCGCCCGTCGCGGCGAACGCGTCGATGCGGGCGGCCTCGGCTCGGCTGTCGTAGGACGGGTAGGTGGTGGACAGGTCGATGGGCGGGGCGTGCAGGCCCTGCCGGGCCAGGTCGTCCCGCCCGGCGTGCACGGCCTCGGTGGCCAGTGCGCGGGGCGCTCCAGACGTGCGTACGCCGTCGTACGCGTGCGTGCTCGCAGCGGTTGAGTCCATGCATCGCAGGGTGAACATCGGACGGGCGTAGGGAACAGATGTCCGTGCTACGTTCGATCGATGGCCGAATCTGTCGTACTGGACCCGGTCGATCTGCAGCTGCTGCGGCTGCTGCAGAACGACGCCCGGATGACCTACCGTGACCTCGCGGCGCAGGTCGGCGTCGCGCCGTCGACGTGCCTGGACCGGGTGACGCGGCTGCGCCGCTCGGGCGTGATCCTCGGGCATCAGCTGCGACTGGATCCGGCCAAGCTCGGGCGCGGGCTGCAGGCGCTGCTGTCCGTGCAGGTCAGGCCGCATCGACGGGAGTTGGTGGGGCCGTTCGTGGAGCGGATCCGGGCGCTGCCCGAGGCCTTGACCGTCTTCCACCTCACGGGGCCCGACGACTATCTCGTCCATGTCGCCGTCGCGGACATGGCGGATCTGCAGCGGCTCGTTCTCGACGAGTTCACCGCCCGGCGGGAGGTCGCCCGCGTCGAGACCCGGCTGATCTTCCAGCAGTGGGAGTGCGGACCGCTGCTGCCACCGGCGACATCGGGACAAACGCCGTGACGTGAGCCGCCGCCGCGTACCAGGATGGGGCCCATGTCACAGACCACCAGCAGCCCGCTGCCCCGCGAGGTCGCCGACGCCTACGTCGACGACCTCATCGCCCTCGACCCGGTGACCGGGACGTACCTCGGTGTGCAGGAGAGTTCGAGCCGTCTGCCCGACTACTCGCCCACGGGCCAGGAGGCACTCGCGCGGCTCGCGCGGGACACCCTGGCGAGACTCGGCGAGGCGGAGCGCAGGCCGGGCGCGGACAGTGGCATCGAGCGCCGGTGCGCACGCCTGCTGCGTGAGCGCCTGACCGCGGAACTCGCGGTGCACGACGCCGACGAAAGCCTGCGCGCCGTCGGCAACATGTCCACGCCGGCGCACCATGTGCGCGAGGTGTTCACCGTGACGCCCAACCGGACCGAGGACGACTGGACCGCGATCGCCGAACGGCTGCGCGCGGTGCCGACGGCCCTCGCCGGCTACCGGGAGTCCCTGACGCTCGGCCTGGAACGCAAGCTGTACGCGGCTCCGCGGCCGACCGCCACGTTCGTCGAACAGCTCACCCAGTGGTCGGACACGGACGGCGCGGGCCGCGGCTGGTTCGAGGACTTCGTGGCCACCGGCTCCGAGGCACTGCCCGAGGCGCTGCGCGCCGAGCTGGACGAGGCGGCCCGGGCCGCGACGGCGGCGGTCGTGGAGCTGCGGGACTGGGTGCGCGAGGTGTACGCGCCGACGGCCGAGGGCGCGCCGAACACCGTCGGCCGGGAGCGGTACGCCCGCTGGTCCCGCTACTACAACGGCACCGACCTCGACCTCGACGAGGCGTACGCGTACGGCTGGGCGGAGTACCACCGGCTGCTCGGCGAGATGAAGAAGGAGGCCGAGAAGATCCTGCCGGGCGCGGCCACGCCCTGGGTGGCGCTGGCCCACCTCGACGAGCACGGCAAGCACATCGAGGGCGTCGACGAGGTCCGCGACTGGCTGCAGGGTCTGATGGACCAGGCGATCGACGCGCTGGACGGCACCCACTTCGAACTCGCCGAGCGGGTACGGAAGGTGGAGTCGCGGATCGCGCCGCCCGGCAGCGCGGCCGCCCCCTACTACACGGCCCCCTCGGAGGACTTCTCGCGGCCGGGCCGCACCTGGCTGCCGACCATGGGCGAGACCCGCTTCCCGGTCTACGACCTCGTCTCGACCTGGTACCACGAGGGCGTCCCCGGCCACCACCTCCAGCTCGCCCAGTGGGCGCACATCGCCGGGGACCTCTCCCGCTACCAGGCGACCGTCGGCGGAGTCAGCGCCAACGTCGAGGGCTGGGCGCTGTACGCGGAGCGGCTGATGGACGAGCTGGGCTTCCTCACCGACGCGGAGCAGCGGCTCGGCTATCTGGACGCGCAGATGATGCGGGCGGTGCGGGTCATCGTCGACATCGGCATGCACCTGGAGCTGGAGATCCCGGCGGACTCTCCGTTCCACCCGGGTGAGCGCTGGACCCCGGAGCTGGCGCAGGAGTTCTTCGGCGGGCACAGCAGCCGCCCGGCGGACTTCGTCGAGAGCGAGCTGACCCGCTATCTGACGATCCCCGGCCAGGCGATCGGCTACAAGCTCGGCGAACGGGCCTGGCTGCTGGGCCGGGAGAAGGCCCGCGCACGCCATGGCGACGCCTTCGACCTCAAGTCCTGGCACATGGCGGCCCTTTCGCAGGGTTCGCTGGGGCTGGACGACCTGGTGGACGAACTGGCCGCGCTCTGAGCCCTGCCATAGGGGCGGAGGGCTGTCAGCAACCGCAGTTCTCCGCGTCCACGGGGGCTGTGAGCGGGTCGGCGTCGCGCCGCTCACGGCCCTCCCAGGTCTCGTACGCGAAGCCCTCGCGCGCCCAGTACTCGAAGCCGCCGAGCATCTCCTTGACCTGGTAGCCGAGTTCGGCGAGCGCGAGCGCGGCGCGGGTCGCGCCGTTGCAGCCGGGACCCCAGCAGTACGTCACGACCGGCACGCTGCGGTCGACGAGCTGTGCGGCCTGCTCGGGGATGAGCGCGGTGGGCAGATGGACGGCGCCCGGGATGTGGCCCTGGTCCCAGGACTCGGTGGAGCGGGAGTCCAGGACGACGAAGCCGGGATCGCCGTCGGCGGCCAGGGCCGCGGCCACGTCGGAGACGTCGGCGTGGAAGACGAGGCTCGCCCGGAAGTATGCGGCGGCCTCGCCCGGGGCGGCGGGGGCGACGCGCAGAACGGGGTTGACGGTGGTCGTGGTGACGGTCATCGCGGGGCCTCTCCGTGGCGGTTCTGACTGGTTGCTCCGACTGGTTGCCGATGACCAGAAATCTACGGCCGGTGATCATCTCCCTGAAGGGGCATTCCACGGCGTGCACCTTGCTCCGCCGGGGATTCCCCTGCTATCTCTCGTCCATGACCGCGTATTCCCCGGACGCCACGGACTGGCGCATCCTCGAGGTCCTCCAGCGCGAGGGCCGGGCCAGCTTCGCCGACCTGGCGCGTGCCGTGGCGATGTCGCCGAGCGCCGTCACCGAGCGGGTGCGGCGGCTGGAGGAGGCGGGCGTCATCCAGGGGTACGCCGCCGTCGTGGACCCCGAGCGGCTGGGGCTGCCGATCCTGGCCTTCGTCCGGCTGCGCTACCCCAACGGCAACTACCGACCGTTCCACGACCTGGTGGCCGTCACGCCCGAGATCCTGGAGGCGCACCATGTGACGGGCGACGACTGCTTCGTGATCAAGGTCACCGCGCGCTCGATGCGGCACCTGGAGGAGGTGTCGGGGAAGATCGGCGCGCTGGGATCGGTCACCACCAGCGTCGTCTACTCCTCACCGCTCCCCCGCCGCCCGCTCGGCAGATAGCCGCGCTGGCGCACCGTCGACCCCGATCTCCCCTTGACGACCTCCAGCTGCGCGTGGATCCGCCGCCGCAGGTCGGCGACATGGCTGACGATGCCGACGCTGCGATCGCGTTCGCGCAGGGAGTCGAGGACGTCGAGGACCTCGTCGAGCGTCTGGTCGTCGAGGCTGCCGAACCCCTCGTCGATGAAGAGGGTGTCGAGGCGGACCCCGCCCGCCTCGTCGGTGACGACGTCGGCGAGGCCGAGGGCCAGGGCGAGCGAGGCGAAGAACGTCTCGCCGCCCGACAGCGTGGCCGTGTCCCGCTCGCGCCCGGTCCAGGCGTCGACGACATGCAGTCCGAGCCCGCTGCGCCCGCGGCCGGCCCGGTCGTCGGAGTGGACGAGGGTGTAGCGCCCGGAGGACATGCGCTGGAGCCGTACGGTCGCGGCGGCGGCCACCTGTTCGAGACGGGCCGCCAGGACATACGCCTCCAGCCGCATCTTGCGCTCGTTGTCGGCGGAGGTGCCGGCGGTCAGTCCGGCCAGGCGTGCCACGCGGTCGTACTCGTCGCGCAGGGGCGCGAGGCGGCGGACGCCGCTCTCCGCGCGCGCGGAGAGCTGGTCGAGTTCGGTGCAGCGGCGGGCGGCGGCGTCCTGCGCGGAGGCGGCCCGGCGCAGCCGCTCGGCGGCCTGACCGGCCGCCCGGTCGGCGCCTTCGACGTCGGCGGGCGGCTGCTGGGCCGCGGCCACGGTGTCCGGTTCGGCGAGGACGGCGCGTACGGCGGCCTCCTCGGACTGCCAGGCGTCCAGCCGCCGTTGCAGCTCGCGGTGGGCGGTGTCGTCGAGGAGGGCGCCGGCGGCGGCCTGCGGGGTGTCGAAGCCGGCCCGGAACGCGGCCTCGTCGAGGCGTCCGTCGGCGGCCTTGAGACGCTCGGCGCTCTCGTCGGCGACGCGGGCGGTGTCGGCCGCGTCGGTGAGCCGTGCCGCCCGCTGCTCCAGCTGGGCCGCCCGCGCGGCGACGCTCTCCGCCGCTCCCCGGGCCTGTGTCAACTCCTCCTCCAGCGTGGACCGTTCGGCCTCCAGGCGCTCCCGGTGCCCCACCCGGGACGCGGCCCTCACCTCGGCTTCGCGCTGTGCCGCCGTCCGGCGTTCGTGCTCCTGCTCGGCCTGGCGCAGTTCCTCGCGCGCGGGGTGCAGCGCGGAGGCGTCCCGGCGGGCCTGCGCGTAGGTCTGCTCGACCTCCCGGGCCTCGGCGGCGAGCCGGTCCGTCGGGGTGTCGCCCGCCTCGGCGGCGGCTGCCGCCAGCTCCTCCCGCACGGCGCCGAGGGCGCGTTCGTCCTGCGCGTGACGCTCGTCGGCGCGCCGGGAGGCGGCGAGGGCCTGTTCCTCGGCCTCGCGGTCGATGTGCCCGGCGTCCTTGCGGGCCGGGGCCGGATGCTCGACGGCTCCGCAGACCGCACAGGCCTCGCCGTCCTTCAGCGTCGCGGCCAGCTCGGCGGCGATGCCGTTCAGCCGCTGTTCCTTGAGGTCGAGCCAGTGTGCGCGGGCCGTCTGCGCCTGCTCGCCGGAGGTGAGGGCCGTGTGCCGGGACGTCTCCAGGTCCCGGGCCAGTTCGTCGCGCCGCCGGGCGGCCGCGAGCCGCTTGCGGGCGGGCTCGCGCCGGCCGTCGAGCTGTTCGGCGTGGGTGGCGGCCTCCTGGGCGGACTCGATACGGGCCTGCAGCGCGGCGCGGGCCTCGTCCCAGCCGGCGAGCCAGCCCGCGCTCTCCGCCAGGACCTCCCCGTCGTCCCGTTCCTGCCGGTCCAGCCCGGTCCGCTCGGCGGCCAGGTCGGCCAGCCGGCGCTCGCCCCGGCGGGCCGACTCCAGCCCGCCCAGCTCCTCGGCGGCCCGGCGGGCGGCGGCGGCGAGCCCGGCGGCCGAGGAGTCCGCGAACCGCTCGGGGAGCAGGGCACGCGCGTGTGCCGCACGTGCGGACGCCCCGGTGTGCTCGGCGTCGGCGGCCTCGCGCAGTTCCAGCGCCGGCGCCACCGCCTCCGCCTTGCGCCCGCGCTCCATCCGCGCCTGCGCCTCCTGATGCGCGCCGGCCCGCTCCTGAAGCAGCCGGGCCCGCTCCTGCGCCTGCCCGAACCGCCCCTGCAACCGGTCGAGTTCGCGGACGTCGGCCAGGGCGCGCTCCGCCGCGGCCTGCCCGGACTCGGCGGCGAGACGGCCGCAGTGGGCGTTCGTCAGCAGCTCGCGGGAGGTGCTGCGGGCGACGGCGGCCGCGGCCAGCACCGCCTCGGCCAGGCCCGGTTCACCAGGGGCGAGTTCGGGCAGCTCCATGGCGTCCCCGGCCACCTGCTGCATCCGGTGCGCGTCGGCGAGCAGCGCGGAGTCGCCCTCACGCACGCGTGCCTCGGTGGTGCGGCGGCGTTCCGCGAGCCGCTTCTCGACGTCGGCGAACCGCTGGGTGTCGAACAGCCGGCCCAGCAGTCGGCCGCGCGCCTCGGCGTCGGCGCGCAGGAAGCGCGCGAAGTCGCCCTGCGGCAACAGCACGACCTGACAGAACTGCTCACGGCTCATGCCGAGCAGCTGGGTGATCTCCTCGCCGATCTCCTGGTGGGAGCGGCTGAGGTCCTTCCAGGCGCCGGCGACCGCGTCGTACTCGCGCAGCCCGCTCGCGGCCTTCTCGACCATCGTCCCGGTGCGGCCGCCCTTCTTGGGCCGCTCGTACGGCGGCTGCCGGGTGACCTCCAGCCGGCGTCCCGCGACGGTGAGTTCGAGGACGACCTCGGTGCGCAGGCCGGACGCGGCGTGGTCGCTGCGCAGGTTGATGCCCTGGCCGGCGCTCTGCCGGGCGCCGGGCACGGAGCCGTACAGCGCGTAGCAGACGGCGTCCAGGACCGAGGTCTTGCCGGCGCCCGTCGGTCCGTGTAGCAGGAAGAGCCCGGCGGCGGAGAGCTCGTCGAAGTCGACGCTCTGGGAGCCGCCGAAGGGGCCGAAGGCCGTCAGGTCGAGCCGGTGCAGCCTCACCGCGCCACCTCCCGTACCGCGTCGTCCACACGTACGGAGTCGAAGGCGTCCCGCAGCACGCCCTGCTCGCGGGCGTCGGGTCCGGCGCCGCGCACATGGGCCACGAAGTCCTCGGCGATCTCCTGGTCGCTGCGGTCGGCGAGGCGGCGGGCGTACGAGACGTCCGGGTCGTCTGGCGCGCGCTCGGGGGCGTAGACGAGGCTGAGCGTGTGCGGGAAGCGCGCGGTGAGGCGGGCCATGGGGTCGGCCGGGCGGACGGCGTCGGTGAGCGTCGCCTCGACCCACGCCTCCTCGTGGCGCGCGAGCGCGGGGTCGGCGAGCAGTTCCTCCAGAGGCCCCCGGACGCGGGCCAGCGCGCGCGGCACCGGGCAGTCGATGCGCTCGGCGGTGAGCTCCCCGGCGGCCCCGAGGTCGATCAGCCACATGGTCTTGCGGTGGGCGCTCTCCGAGAAGGAGTACGGCAGCGGGGAGCCGGAGTAGCGGACCCGCTCGGTGATGGTCTGGCAGCCGTGCAGATGCCCGAGCGCCGTGTAGTCGACGCCCTCGAAGACCCCGGCGGGCACGGAGGCGACCCCGCCGACGGTGATGTCGCGCTCGCTGTCGCTGGGCTCTCCGCCGGTGACGAAGGCATGGGCGAGGACGACCGAGCGCGTGCCGGGCGCGCGGGCGGCGAGGTCGGCGCGGACGCGTTCCATGGCGGCGGCGAGCACGGCCTCGTGGCCGGCCTTCTCCACGCCGAACTCGTCCTTCACCAGGGCGGGTTCGAGATAGGGCAGACCGTAGAAGGCGACGTCGCCGTGCGCGTCGGCGAGGATCACGGGGGTGCCGGCGGCGGTCGGGTCCGTCCGCAGGTGGATGCCCGCGCGGTCGATGAGCCCGGCGCCGACGCCGAGCCGGCGGGCCGAGTCGTGGTTGCCGGAGATCATCACCGTGGGCACGCCGAGGTCGGCGAGGCGGTGCAGTGCGTCGTCGAACAGCTCGACCGCGGCGAGCGGGGGCACCGCGCGGTCGTACACGTCTCCCGAGACGACCACCGCGTCCACCTCGCGCTCGCGCGCGGTCGTGACGAGGTGGGCGATGAACTCGGCCTGGGCGCCGAGCATGCTCACGCGGTGGAACGCCCGGCCCAGATGCCAGTCGGAGGTGTGCAGTATTCTCACGAAATCCCCCTGAACTGCACTTTTTACCCCTGCTGCATCTCTGGAACCGGCACGAACCCGTACGGCTCGTCGTCAACACCCACCACGCTAACTCCTCCAGCCACCCGCGAAGGCCCCACCGGAGTCACACGGACGTCCGGCGGGGCCTTCGTATGCGCTCGACCGAGAGGACCCGGTCAGGCCGGGGGCAGGAGGAGGTCAGGACGAGGTCAGAAGGAGATCGACCGCGGTATCGATCGCTTCCCCGAGAGCGACCGCGTTCCTCACCCCGTCTCCCGACCCGGTGTCCTCCACCTGGTAGGACCCTCCGCTGACCGGACAGATCTGGATCTCCCGTGCCCCCTGTCTCCCCAGCTCCGTGGAGAGCCGCAGGACCCCGTGGCTGAGATAGGGAAAGAGCCCGCGGAGGCGGCCGTTGGCATGGGCCGCCTCCACCAGGGGCCGTTCGCGGTCGTAGACCTCCGCGGTCCGCAGCCATTCCCACTGGGCCGCGATCGGATCACCGCTCTCGTACCCGCGGGCGAGCCGGCCGAGCCGCATGAACGGGAAGGCCCCGGCGAACTCGTCCACGGGCAGCCCGCTCCGCCAGGCCGCCACCGCCCCGACCAGCTCCCGCAGATCGTCCGTCATTCCGTCCGCCCACGTGAATCCGCGCCCGCGGATGTCGAGGGAGAACATCCGCTCGCGCTTGCCGAGCAGCATGGACATCGTGCCGCGGTCCGTCGCGATGACGGCACTCCTGTAGCGCCCCGGCCCCGACGCGTGCTCGCTGTAGGGCGTTCCCACATCCAAGCCGCTCTCACGGGCCAGGCTCTCCAGAGCGGAGACGAGACCGCCCCTTTCGATCAGGTCCGGGTACAGAGCGGAGTCCAGGAACAGGGACAGGTCCGGACGGGGGGAGGTGTCGTTCGTCTCCACAGTGGAGGGCGCTCCTTGAGATCGTGGTCCTAGCACTTGCACGAAGGTCCCGTGTCGTTGATGAACGGTCGCAATCTACCGAAGCTCGACCAGTCGGGCTCATCGGGAAAGAATTCCACTTTCTTCTTCGCTGTGACGTCCGTGCGATACCAGTGGATCGTCGTCCAATCGCGTTCTCCATTGGCCACCGCTCGGGCGATCCATCCCATCTCGATCTCTGTCGATCTGGCCCCCGGGGCGAGTCCCTCCTTGGCGGCGGCCTCGAACGTGCCCAGGTCGTCCATGTTCACGTGCAGCGTGACCTTGGGATCCCGGATCGCGCTCTCCACCGGCCCCATCCAGTTGACGCCCGCGAACTCATCGCCCCCGAAGTGCTTGAAGTTCTTGCCCTCCGCCCACTTGTACGTTCCCTCTGCCGCCCGGCCCAGCGCCACATCGCAGTTGTGCACCAGCACCGGCGTGGAACCGGCGAGCACGTAGTACGTGTGCAGGTCCTCGACCGTGAGGTTGTACATGTCGGCCGCGCCGACCTCGTGCCGGACGCCGACCAGTCGGACCCGGCCGTCCTCGGCGGTGCTGAGGTCGTGGCCCACGGTGAGTTCGCCGGCCTGGATCCACGCGCGGGCCGTGGCGTCCCAGAAGGGGTGTTCGTAGGTGGTGTCGACGGTGACGGTACGGCCCTGTTCGTCACGGATGCTCAGGTAGACCAGGTCCGTGTCGCGGTGGCCGCCCTGAGCGGTGACCGTGCGCGCCCCCTGGCGCTTGCCCGTCCTGGGATCGGCCGCCGCCACCTTGTCGCCGGGCTTGACCTTCCCGATCTCCTTGGTGCGCCCGTCCTTCATGAGCACGCGGGTCGAGGGGGTGAAGCTGCACAGCACCCGCCCGGCCTTGCTCAGCGCGTTGACGAACCTGACTCCGCCCCTCGCGATGGCGCCGGCGTCGCCCGTGGACATGGCCAGGCCGAGGGTGTCGCACTTGTCCTGGTCGTGGTTGAAGGCGCACTGGTACCAGGGCTCGAGCATCGTCATGTCGCCGAAGGCGGACATGACGGTCTTCACGAGCTGCTTGTCGGAGTCGATTTCCGCCTGGGTGTAGCAGGTGTCGTACTTGGGGAGCGGCAGGACCGGATTACCGAAGCACTTCGACGGCTTGAAGAAGTAGTTGTAGAGTTTCTGCGCCTCTTTCTGGCGCTTCTTCCTGAAGTATTCCTCGGTCGCCTTGTTGGCTTTGTTGACCTTCTCGATGTTCTTCTTGACGCACGCCGAGTCGCAGCTGTTGTCCTTCTTGCCGCACAGCTCGGGGTTGGCGTCGCACTTCGTGCGGCCGGTCGGGTCGCTGTAGGTGACCGGGTTGTTCTCCGTGTAGCTGTAGCCGTTCATCTGCTGCGGGTCGCCCGAGTCCATGACCGGGTCGACGCTGAGGAAACGGCCGGTCGCCAGGTCGTACTCGCGGGCGCCGAGGTGGGTCAGACCCGTCGTGCTGTCCGCGGTGCCGCCGATGAAGCCCTTCTGGCCGGGCCATGAGGTCGGCGCCTGTCCGCGAGCTCCGCCGAAGGGGGTGGAGCGGCGCTGTTGCATGGACAGGTCGGTCGCGTTGACGGCGAGTTCGGAGGTGCCGTGGTGGTCGCCGAGGAGGAACGACAGCTTGCCGTCGTCGGTGCGGATCGCCTGGTTGCCGCCGCCGAGGTCGTAGTAGCGGGTGGCCTTGGCGGCGGTGGCGCCCTTGGCGAGGGTGATCTCGGTGGAGCCGAGGTAGAGCGTGGTGTCGGCGTCGGTGCGGCGGATCAGCCGGTTGCCGTCGGCGTCGTAGACGTAGGAGGTGGTCTTGGCGCCCTCGGTGACCTTGGCGAGGTGTCCCTCGGCGTCCCAGTCGAGAGTCTGCTGGTTGCCGCCGATGGTGCGGGTGCGGGTGTTGCCGACCGTGTCGTACGTGTAGGTGTCGATGGACGAGCCGTTGGCCGCGGCGGTGGTGACCTGGGTCAGGCCGTGCGGCCGCGCCGACTTGGGCGCGGGGTACTCGTAGGTGCGCTTGACGTCCTTGGCGGCGTCGCCGGTCGTGTCGTGGAGCGTCTCGGTGCGCCGGTTGCCCGTGGCGTCGTAGGTGTACGACTGCCAGTAGGGCGCGGGACCGCCGAGCAGGGATCCGGCCGTGGCGGAGCAGCCGGTGGTGCCCTGGGCCCAGGCCTCGGTGAGGCGGCCGAGGTGGTCGTAGCCGAAGCACTGGTTGTCGGTGCCGTCGCGGGACACGTCACTGATCGACGTGATGTTGCCGGCCTTGTCGTAGCCGAAGGTGGACGACTTGTCGACGCCGGGCACGCCCTCGCGGTCGACCCGGGTGTTGTCCAGGAGCTGGGTGCCCCACTGGTAGGTGTTGGTGACCTGGGTCTTCTTGCCGCCGCTCTGGTACGTGAACTGCAGCGGCTTGCCGGTGTAGCTGTAGGCGGTGCCGGTGATGTAGGTGACGTCGCCCGTGCCGGAGAGCGTGACCGGGCGCAGGATGTCGTCGTAGGTCGGGGTGAGGACGTCGGAGGCGAGGCTGCCGGCCGCCGGGTAGCTGCTCGACTGGACGGTGCCGTCGGGGTTGTACTTGGTGTTCGACTGGTAGGCCCCCTGGAGGGCGCCCTCGGAGGCCGGGATCGTGGTGGTCACCCGGTTGGGGCGGTAGAGCGTGTCGTAGATGTTGTACGTGGTGGTGTAGGCGCTGCCGCTCGCGCCGCCGACGTAGCGGGTGGCGGAGGCCGGCTGGCCCTCGTTGCCGGCCGGGTCCCAGACGTGCTTGGTCAGCAGCGGGCCGGTGGCGGTGCCGTCGTGGGTCTCCAGCTCACGGCCGAGGCCGTCGTAGACGTGGGTGATGGTCTGCTTCGGCTGGCGGTCGTCGGTGCTGGTGAGCAGCAGGTTGCGGTCGTCGTAGGTGTAGGAGGACTCGCCCTTGTCGGGGTCCTTCGTCCCGATCTTGTTGCCGCGCTGGTCGTAGCGGTACGTCCACTGGTTGCCGACGGGGTCGGTGACCGCGGCGAGCCGCCCGGCCGGGTCGTAGTCGTAGTGGGTCGTGGACGGGGTGCCGGTCGGCGTGGCGGCGTCGTACTGCAGCAGGTCGGTGGTGCGGCCGCGGCTGTCGGTGACCGTGGTGCTCGGCGTGCCGCCGGCCGGCGGGGTGACCGTGGTGCGGTCGCCGCCGTAGCTGGTGGTGGTGACGGCGAGGACCGTGCCGCCGTCGCCGTTGCCGGCCACCTGCTGCGACTTGACGACGCGGCCGAGGCCGTCGTAGGTGTTCCAGGTCTGGGTCTCCACCGCCAGGGCGTCGTCCAGCCTCAGCAGTTCGGTGGAGGGCGCGGCGGTGTTGTAGTACGGCGCGAAGGCCTTGGCCGTCAGGCCGCGTTCGTCGTAGAAGACGTCGTTGATCAGCCTGCCGCCGGACGGGCCGGGGCCCTGGGTCTGGCGGGTCCGCAGGAAGCCGTCGTACAGCGTGTACGAGGTGCGCTGCCCGCCGTCGTTCTTCAGCGTCTTCGTGGCGACCGCCACCGGCTTGCCGTCGGTGATGGTGTACGCGAACTCGTAGTTCGGGGTCTGGTTGTTGGCCTTGGAGCGGTCGGGCAGCCAGATCTTGAGGCCGCGGCCGAGCGCGTCGTAGGTCCGGTCGGTGCGCTTGCTGTTGGTGTCCAGCACGGTCTCGGGGAGTCCGCGCAGCGTGTCGTACGTGGTGGTGCTGGTCTGGGCGGTGGAGGCGGTGCCCGCGGTGGCCGGCGGGGTGGTGGTGGTGACCGTGACGGGGAAGCCGGTGGTCGGGCTGTACGCCGTGGTCGTCGTCCGGCCGTCGCTGCGGTCGGTGCGCACCGGGGCGCCGGTCAGGGTCGCGGTGACCGTGCCGGTGATGTCGGTGCTGGTGAGCTGGCGGCCGTAGGTGGTGTCGTAGGTGACGCCGGATTCCAGGTAGGTCGCGGTGGTGCCGTTGTGCGACTTCAGGCTCGCGACGCGGGTGGGGTCGCCCTTGGTGGGGGCGGCGTTGTACGCCTGGCCGTCGTAGGCGGTGCGGATGTCGGACAGCACGTCCTTGCTGCGGTCCGGGGTGGCGTCGCACTTGACGGCCACGGTCTCCACCCGCGAGGGCTTGGTGAGGATCCAGGCGGTGGTGTTGTCGACGTAGCTGGTGCGGGTGCACTGGTCGTCGGCCGCGGTGGAGGTGTCGCCGAAGTCCTCGAGCTGGGTGACCCGGCCGGCGGTGGTTTCGGCGGTGTTGGTCTGGTACGTCTGCCGCCACTTGGCGCCCGCGCCGTCGTCGAGGGAGGTCCAGGTGCGCACGGAGGCGGTGCCGGTCAGGTTCGCGGTGGTGATGCCCCACACCCGGACCCGGCTGGCCGTCTGGTGGTGCCAGGGCGTGCTGACGGTCTTCGCGAGCACCCGGCCGCCGGGGCCGCTGTACTCCTCGGTCTTGTACTCGAAGCCGGCCGCGGAGTCGTGGTCGGTGATGGTGCCGCCGTTGTCGTCGGACACGGTGACGGACCTGGTGCCGTCGCCGGTGGCCGGGCCCTTGCGGTCGCCGTCCATGCCGCGCAGGAAGTAGTGGTCGGTCTGCGACTTCATGCCGACCGGGTCCTGGCCGCCGGTGCGTTCTCGTACATGGCCGTAGCCGCGCCACTGCGACCAGGTCTTGTACTTCTCCTTGGTCAGGCCGTCGTCGTCGGCGTAGTGCCAGGCCGCGCCGTCGAGGTAGTCGTAGCGGGTGACCATGTCCGGCGAGGAGTTGGTGCGGTCGGTCTCGGTGACCGACTCCACCACGTACTTGTTGAACCACTGCAGGGTCGGGTCGGCGTCGCCGGACTTGGTGAAGTAGACCGGGTAGCAGCGGGTGGTGTTGGTCTGCGGGGTCGGCAGGTTGCCCGCGTCGCAGGCCGCCGCGGAGTAGTTGACGTCGATCTGGCCGCCGGACTCGTCGACGACGGTGGACAGGCGCTCCTTGATGAAGGGCGCGGTGTCGTCGCCTGCGATGTCGAGGCGGTTGGCGTCCTGGTGGTATCCGAAGGTGACCTTGGGCAGGGCGATCTCGGGGGTGGCCGACTTGCCGGTGTGCTGGATCGAGTCGAGCAGCAGCTGGTAGTCGATGTCCGCCATGCCCCAGCGGTGGCCCAGCGTCCAGGTGTCGATCGGGGCGTACGTGCCGTCCGACTTGAGCACCTGGGTGGTGACCGACGTCAGCCGCTTACGGGTCCAGAAGCTCGGGGAGGCGGACTTGGTGCAGTCCTCCCCGGACTTGCAGTTCAGGTCCCACGGCGTGTCGTACCAGTAGAACTTCTTGTCGTCGATGGTCGAGGCGTCGCAGGTCACGCCGGTCTGCGGCAGGCAGCGCTCGGCCGAGACGAAGCTGACCTTGGCCAGGGCCTTGGCCGAGTAGACGGTGTCCTTGCGCAGGCCGTACTCGATGCGGTCCAGGTACCCGCCGCGGTCGTAGGACGTCTCGTCCGCGGCCGTGAGGTTGCGGGCGTAGTAGTTGGACTCCTTCTTGTAGTAGTAGGAGATCGCGTTGCCGTGGACGTCGACGGCGTAGTCGAGGTTCCAGCGGTAGGCCTGTCGGCACCAGGAGTCGGCGAAGGCGGCGGCGTGGCAGGGCTCGCCCTCGTCGTCGCCGTAGACGGGGGTCGTCCAGGTGGAGTCGGTGGTGTCCTTGCCCGACGCCCAGCCGGGCAGGCGGTTGTAGCCGAAGAAGTACTGGGTGCCGTCGGTCGTGGTGACCTTCCAGTACTCGTCGTTGCGGGCGCCGTTGGAGCGGACGTCGGAGGTGGTGCCGTAGACCCGCTGGACCTTGGTGCCGTCGTCACCCTTGATCTTGAAGGTGTCGGTCCCGGCCGGGATCAGCTCGCCGGCGCGCCCGTTGAACGAGATGGACGCGTTGTCGTACGCCCAGCACATGTCGCCGGGCTTGTTGCCGTCGGCGTTCTTCACGTCGTCGTCGGCACAGCCCTTGTAGCTGCGCTCGATGGAGCCGGGCCACAGGTTGAAGCCGTCGCCCGCCCAGGAGGACTGGTTGTTGGTGGAGGACGTACGGCCGTCGATGCCCCCGGAGGAGTAGGACAGGCCCACGCTGGGCGCGAACTTGCCCGGCACGCCCGGCACGGGCATGTCGTACGACCAGGAGAAGCTGCCCGAGTTCAGGCTCGTCGACCAGGTCGCGGAGGGGGAGAGCTGGCTGGCGGTGTAGTCGCCGCTGGCGCTGGAGGCGCCGTCGGCGGCGGCTGTGGTGGCCGCCAGCATCATCGGCTCGGCGCCCGCGATGCTGACGTCGCCGGACAGTGTGGTCCCGTCGTTGCGGGCGTCGACCGGCACCTGTGTGCGGCACTCCGCGCGCTGCGGGGTCGTCGCGGCGCAGGCGGGCAGCCGGACCAGCTTCAGACGGGCGGCGTACGCGCCGCCGTAGGCCTGCGCGAAGTCGGCGTAGTCGACGCTGACGCCGACCTTGGCGCCCTGGGCGCCGGTCCCGCGCCGCACGGAGAACAGCAGGCCCTCGACACCGGCCTTCTCGGCGGCCGTCGCGTCCAGCACGCTGACGGTCGCGTCGCCCGACAGCGCTGTCGGCGTCTTCTTCGCCGCAGGCGCCGTCAGCGACACCGGGAGCGTTCCCGCCCGTCGGGTGACCGCCTTCTCGCCCGGCCGCAGGGTCACCGTCGCCGACCCGGCCTTCGGCGACGCGTGCCGTGGGGCCGCGGACGGCGTCCTGCGCTGCCCGTCCGTCCCGCGCGGCAGCGACTTCACCGTGTGCCCGGACAGCGCCTTCTCCGAGGCCGGGACCTTCGGCATGTCGTCCGCCTGTGCCGCCGACGGCGTGAACGCCCCCTGCAGCAGTGTTCCGACCAGCACCGCGGACACGGTCACGGCGATTCTCCGCCGTGCTCTCGCCCGTACCCCTTCGGCCACCTTCATGCGTTTCCCCCTTCACCCGCTGGTTTTTTCGACGCCACGACGGCAAGACGACGCGGCGGAAGGCAAGACATCCGTGGGTGCGGGGGCGGGCCTTCGGGTCCGCCCCCGCACGGGTCCGTGCCGGCTGTTACGGGCCGGGGACCGTGGCCAGTTCCGTGCCGTTGGCCAGCCGGGCGATCTGCTCGTCCGAGGCCACGCCCTGCAAGGTCCACACGTCGTCGATCACGCCGGGCCAGTACTCGCCCCATGCGCCGTCGGTCCTGCCCCGGCCGAGCTGAAGGCCGGCGGTGGCGTTGAACGGCAGGACGTTGGAGTTCCAGGACACCGAGTCGGTGCAGCCCGCGACATCCGGGCTGCCGTCCTCGTCGCTGTCGGCGCAGACGACCTGTTCCAGGTTGCCGTCGACGTACAGCCGCATCTGGTCGGCGAAGGCGTCGTAGACCACCGCCAGATGGTTCCAACTCGTGTTGTTCATGAAGTTGGGATGCTCGGCCGTCGCCACGGTCGCGCCCTTGACGTCGGAGCCCGGCATCGCCAGCTGCCATCGGCCGGCGTTCGCCGGGTCGGTCGCACTGGGCACGTACCGCACCGCGAAGCCGCTGTTGACCGAGCCCGCCTGCGAGAACACGGTCACCGGATGATCCGGTCGGGCCGCGGTGCTCACCCATGCGGCGGCGGTGAAGCTGGTCCCGGTGGAGACGGGCGAGGTGGCCGTGGTGGCGTAGTCGCCGCTGCCGTCCAGCAGCAGCCCACCGGTGCCCACGTAGTTGGAGCTGCCGGAGACGTCGATCGAGGCGTTGCCGGCCAGCGTCAGCGGCCGGCTGCCCGAGGAGTCGTCGGCGGAGGTCAGCGGAGTGCCGGAGCCGGAGTCCAGCTTCCAGCGGCCCTGTACGACCGGTCGGGCCTTGTTCAGTTCCTTGACCTCGTCGCCGGACAGGGCCCGGTCGAACAGCCGGACATCGTCCAGGTCGCCCTTCATGAAGGCCTGGGCCCCGCCCGTCGCCTTGTAGCCCAGGGTGACCGGGCCGGTGGCGAGCCAGGGGGTGGTGAAGGGCTGCGTGTCCTTCAGCACACCGTCGACGTAGAGCCGGATCTGACCGGCGTCGTAGTCGTAGACGCCCACGACGTGGGTCCACTCACCGAGTCGGGCGGCCGCGCAGTTCACGTTCGCGTCACAGGCGTTCTGCCGGGCCCGCGCCAAGGTGGCGGTGGTCGCGTCGGACCCGGCCCGCAGGAAGACCCAGCCGCCCAGTGCCGAGGAGTGGACCAGTTCGAAGCCCGGGACACTGGTGCTGCCCTGGGTCACCGCCATCATCGCCCGGCTCTCCTTGTCCTTGGGCAGCTTGGCCCAGGCGGAGACCGCGAAGCTCTGATAGGTGTCCAGCACCGGCTGTGCGGTGATCACACCGTCGTCGACGCCGTCGAAGGTCGCCGCCGTGCCGTCGACGCCCGCCGAGCCCAGCCGGGCCCCGCCGTTGACGGTCGCCGTGACCTGCTGCGACCGGCCGACGGCCGCGGTCGCCGAGGCGTCCTCGTCCAGCGGCCAGACCACCTTCGCCGGACGGTTGGTGTTCACCGGCTGCTTGGCGTACAGGCGGCTGATCTGGGCGGCGGTGAGCTGGTAGTCGAAGAGCTGGGCCTCGTCCAGATCACCGGTGAAGTAGTTGCCCAGGGTGCCGTAGTGCTGGGCGACGCCCAGGAGGGTGCGGCCGCGGGAGTCCCACGGGGTGGTGAACGCCGCGCTGCCGACCAGTGCGCCGTTGACGTACAGCCGCATCTCCCCGTTGGGGTTGTCGAAGACGCCGACCAGGTGGGTCCAGGTGCCCAGCCGCGCGGCGGTGCAGGCGGTGTCACCGGTCGGGCAGGCGGGCTGTGCGGCGCGTGAGATGGCCGGCGGCGAGGCGTCGACGCTGTGCCGCAGGAACTGCCAGCCGCCCAGCGCCGGGGAGTAGTAGATCTCGAAGCCGCTGGTGTTGGCGCCGGCCTGCGAGAGAGCCACCACCGAGGTGCTCGGCTGGGTGGCGGGCAGCTTGGCCCAGGTCGACACGGAGAAGCTCTTGGCCGTGTTGAGCACCGGGGAGGTGGTGGCCGCGTAGTCGTCGGTGCCGTCGAAGTGCAGTCCGTGGCCCGAGACGCCTTCCCCGCCCGGGGTCGCGCCGTTCAGCTGGGCGGGCCACTCCCCGCCCACACCGCTGACCGTGGACGAGCCGGCCGCCTCGTTGAGCTTCATGTTCAGCCGGTCGGGCTGGCCCGCGTTGACCCGGAACTGGTAGGTGCGGATCTCGCTGCCGTTGCCCGCGGTGTCGAAGGCCTGCGCCGTGATGAAGTTGACGCCGGATTTCGTCGGCATGAACTTGGTCGTCTGCGCGGCGCCGGCGGAGGTGGTCAGCGTGTGCGCGCTGGTCGGGTCGCCGTTGATGCCGAACCAGTACTTGGAGACGTCCGCGGACGAGGAGTCGATGGTGAAGGTGCCGTACCGGCCCACCCCGTCCAGCCAGGGGTCGTTCGGGTCCTCGGGGTCCGAGGCCGGGTACTGGGTGGAGACGATCGAGGGACCGGCGGGCACGCTCGTGTCATAGACCATCAGGCAGTCGGTCGCCGAACCCGTGTAGCTCCACGGCGACCACTGTGCGCTGTCGTAGGAGCGCACGTGCCAGCCGACGTTCTTGTTCTTGGGAATGGTCGACGGCAGTGAGATCGAGAAGTCGGAGCCCGACTTCTTGTAGGTCGTCCGGGCCGAGGTCCAGCGTGCCGTGTAGCCCTTGCTGTCACCGGTGTCCCAGGACGCCTGGAACTGCACGGAGATGTTGTCGCCGTCCGGGTCGGTCACGTCGTTGGCCCGGATCGTGGGCAGGATGCGGACCCGCTTGGCGGTCGAGGAGCAGGCGCCGCCGGGGTCCTGCGTCAGCTGCGACATACGGATCTGCGTCGGGGGGCGGTTGTACTGCACCCGCAGCCAGGCGTCGTCGGAGAACCGCTTCCACGACAGGACGTCGTTCTCGTCCCGGGCCTTCAAGCCGAACGTCGTGGTCGACCAGCCGTTGGCCGCCGCCTGCTGCACCGCACGCAGCGCCCAGAACTCCACGCTGCCGCCCGGGCAGTCGCTGCTCCAGCCCTTCGCCTCGCTCAGCGTCTTCTGCAGGTCGACCCAGAAGCCGTCGGCGTTCTGCGTGTTCCACGTGGTCGAGGAGTTGATCCCCTTGGTGCGCCACAGCTGCACATCGGTCTTGGTGCAACTGTAGGAGTGCGTCTCGTTGACCACGAACTCCGCCGACAGGATCGACTTGCCCGCGAACCGCGAGGTCGGGATCGTGTAGAAGATCCGCTTGACGTCCTCGGGCGCGCAGCGCGCGTCACCCGCGCAGTAGCCCATGCCCGAGTCGGAGTTGCCGTTGAACTTCCACTGCGGGGACGAGGCCCAGTAGCGGGAGGCGAAGGTCCAGCTGCTCGCCTTCGGCGTGTACCACTGCGGGTCGATGTAGACCGGGAACGTGGCGGTCTTCAGCAGCTTCTGGTCCGGTTTCAGCACCAGCGCGTCATCGCCCGAGGCGACGCTCACGCCGATGGGCGCGACCTTCGCGGACTCGCCGGGCCCGTGTGCCGGATCGGCGGCCTCGGCCGCCTTCCCGGCCGCCGTGCGGGCCGCCGCGGTCGACGCGCCCTTGCCGGAGTCCCACATCATCGGCCGCGGGGCCTCGAAGACCGGCCCGCCGGCGGCCGTGTCGACGGCCGCGAGGCCGCCGTCCGGCGTGGTGCGTACGTCCATGCCGTCGGCGTCCATCGCCAGCCGCAGCTCGGCCAGCTTCGGGTTCGCCGCCGCTTCGGGCGTCTTGACGACCAGCACCTCCGAGGCGCCGTCGACGCTCGCCTTCACCGATAGGTCCACGTCCTCGAGCACCGACGGGTAGGTGGCCGTGTCACCGTCGATCACCGGCTCCGGCAGCGCCGTCGGCCAGGACAGGGACAGGGTCCGGCCCGCCCGCTCCAGCGTGATCAGCGGTTGCTTCTTCCCGCCGCCGGAGAACGCGATGCCCACCGTCGCCGCCTTGGGCCCGACGCTGCCGTCCGCGCGTTTCTCCAGCGCGGTGTCGATCGCCTTCCATCCGCCATTCACCCGGGCCCGTACCGGACGCAGATGTTCCACGGCCTCGAAATTGCCGTTCGGCAGGGCGTACGTCTCGCTGGTCTCACCGCGCAGCGAGGTTATTTCCACTTTCTTTCCGGAGCGCGCGGCCTGACCGAATGCGGCGTTCTCCGTGCCTTTCGCCGGCGTGGCCCCCTCGGTCACCTCCTGCTGCGCCCGGGGAGCGGCGGCCGCCGTCCCCGTGAAGGCCGGCACCATCCCGCCCAGCAACGTCAGACCTGCAACGGCGCTCACTGCGCATGCAGCGGCGCGGCCCCGTCTGGGAACCGTCATCCCCCAGTCCTCCCCCGGACTTTCAATCGATAAAACGATCAAGCTTTCGCCAGTCGAAGCTAAAGGGAGGAAAACAAGCCGTCCAGATCAATCGATAGGCAAATCCCGGGATTTGACGGACAAGCCCTATGAATAATCTGTGTGACGCCCGTCACAATGACCACACCAGGCAATTTCATGCGGCGACAAGGGAAAGCACATGCCGAAATTCAGGAGAACTCAAGGTGAACAACCCATGGCCGCGGCGATGCCACCGATGGGTTTCCGCCAAGGGGCTGCCGTACCGGCGCGCGTCACGCGTCGCCGTACGCCTCTCCGCCCAGCTCGAACACCGCAGTGCCCGCCGTCGCGTCCGCGAGCCAGACGCGGAAGGCGTCCACCTCGGCGTCCGGGAGGCCGATCTCGAGGGTGACCGCCTCGCCGTAGCGGACGTCCCGTACCTCGCGGCCGGTCGAGTGCAGATCGTTGTGGACCTTGCCCGCGCGCTGGTGGTCGACGGTCACCGTGGCCAGCCGGAAGCGGCGGCGGGTGAGGGTGCCGAGGCTGTCGACGGCCTCGCCGACCGCGCCGCCGTAGGCCCGGATGAGCCCGCCCGCGCCGAGCTTGACGCCGCCGTAGTAGCGGGTGACGACGGCGACGACGTACCGCATGTCGCGGCGCAGCAGCATCTGGAGCATCGGGACGCCCGCGGTGCCGCCCGGCTCCCCGTCGTCGCTGGCCTTCTGCACGGAGGCGTCGGCGCCGATGACGTACGCCCAGCAGTTGTGGGTGGCGTCGGCGTGCTCCTTGCGGACGGACGCGACGAAGTCCTGGGCCTCCCGCTCGGTGGCCGCCGGGGCGAGGGCGCACAGGAAGCGCGAGCGGTTGACCTCGGTCTCGTGCACGCCCGCGTGGGCGACGGTGCGGTACTCGTCCTGCATCCGGCCAGCCTATGCGGTGATCGCCGGTACGCCTGTTCGACGGTACGCCGGTACGCCGGTTCGCCGTCGGTCAGCTCTCGCGCGGGTGCGGCTTCTCGCCTCTCGGCACGGTCATCGACGTCAGCAGGGCCGTGCCGGGGGTCAGGGCGCTCCAGTCGGGCCCGTACCAGGCCAGGACGGCGACGGCCGAGGTCGGGAACTTCAGCCGTACCTCGTCCAGGGCGTCGTCCAGGCCGTCCCCGGCCAGGTCGAGGACCAGTTCCTCCAGGCCGGGGTTGTGCCCGACCACCAGCAGCGTCTCGACGTCGGCCGGCGTCTCGTGGACGACGTCCAGGATCTCGGGCACCTCGGCCCCGTAGAGCCGCGGGTCGAAGCGCACCGGGGGCGGGGTGTCCCACTCGGCGGCGGCCAGCTCCCAGGTCAGCCGGGCGCGGACGGCGGTGGAGCACAGGGCGAGGTCCGGGACGCAGCCGGCCTCGGCGAGGGCACGGCCCGCGGCGGGCGCGTCCCGGCGACCGCGCGGGGCGAGCGGCCGCTCGTGGTCGCGGACGCCGTCCGGCCAGGCCGACTTGGCGTGCCGCAGCACCACCAGCCGACGCAGCGGGGTCCCGCCGCCGGGCCCCCTCACGCCGGGGCTCCCAGGTCGCGGGTGAGTTCGAGGCCGAGCAGCCGGTCGGCGTAGGCGTACGTCTCGAAGCGGGCCCCGTCCGGCAGGTCGGGTCCGGCGTCCTCCACCCAGCGCAGTACGCGCAGTACCTCGGGCACGTCCAGATCGTCCTCCCAGGCGGTGCGCAGCCGCCCGCGCAGGTCGTCGGGAACCGGCCGCGACGGCCGTCGCGCCCAGTCGGCGACGGCTCTCCTCCAGCGTACGAGGGTGTCGCGGGCCTCGCCCAGGGCGACGGCGTCGAGCCGGAGGGGCTCGGTGCGGGGCCTGGCGAGGAGGGCGAGGCGCAGGGCGGCGGGGTCGGCGTCCGGTGCGGCGCCCGTCACCGGTCCCGAGGGCACGGTCCCCTCCACCGGGGCGACCGCGACCCGCAGCTCGTCCGGGGCCCCGCCGTCCTCGCCCACCACGTGCAGCACCTGAGCCTCGCCGACGCCCGCTCCGGCGCCCAGGTCGCGGCCGCCCTCGAAGGGGTGCATGCCGAGGGCGGTGGCCCCGGCCCGGAGCTCCGCCTGGTCCCGCTCGCCGGTCAGCAGGGACCAGACGGGCGTACCGCCGAGTTCCAGCGCGCGGACGAGCAGGTCGGCGACGAGCAGGATCCGGAGCGACCCGGCCCCGTACCCCGAGGCATGCGCCTCCACACGGGTCAGGCCCCGCCGAACGGGGGTGGCGACGACGGCTTCGCCGGTTCGGGCGTCGATGATGCGCAGCACAGGGCGAGCCTAGGGCCTGTCGGGCCGATCAAGTCGCAGAAGAGCGACGGTGCCTGGTCAGAGCCGGGGAACGGGCGCAGGTTCGCGGGCAGAAGCCGGAATCGGGAGCCGTCGCGGACTGTTCGGACGGAGGGAACCGTTCCTGCCCGAACACAAGGAGGCCGCCGTGTACGGCGACGAGGCAACGATCCGCAGGATTCTGACCGGACCGGGCGACACCTGGGCCGTGGTGGGCCTGTCGACGAACCGTGAGCGCGCGGCCTACGGCGTCGCCGAGGTGCTCCGGCGCTTCGGCAAGCGCGTCGTGCCCGTCCACCCGAAGGCGGAGACGGTGCACGGGGAGCAGGGGTACGCCTCTCTCGCGGACATCCCCTTCGAGGTGGACGTCGTCGACGTCTTCGTCAACAGCGACCTCGCGGGCGCCGTCGCCGACGAGGCGGTGGCCAAGGGGGCGAAGGCGGTGTGGTTCCAGCTCGGCGTCGTCGACGAGGCGGCCTACGAGCGTACGCGGGCCGCGGGACTGGAGATGGTCATGGACCGCTGCCCGGCGATCGAGATTCCCCGGCTGGGCTGAGGCACCGGCCGGCCGCCCGGGCCGCCCCCGCGCCCATAATGTGCGGGTGACCACCAACTCCCCTTCCCCGCACCGCACTCCGGTCGTCATCGTGGGCGCGGGGCCCGCAGGTCTCACCGTCGGCAACATCCTGCGGGCCGCGTCCGTCGACTGTGTCGTACTGGAGACGGAGAGCCGTGCGTTCATCGAGCAACGGCCGCGCGCCGGCGTCATCGAGGAGTGGGCCGTCCGCGGACTGCAGCAACGGGGCCTGGCCGGCAACCTGTTGGAGCGCGCCCAGCGGCACTCGGCGTGCGAGTTCCGCTTCGGCGGCGAGCGGTACCGCCTCTCCTACACCGAGCTGACGGGACATCACCACTGGGTGTACCCGCAGCCGTTGCTGGTGACGGACCTCGTCCACAGCTACGTCGACGTGCGCGGCGGCGACGCCCGCTTCTCGGTGGGCGACGTCGAGCTGCACGATCTCGACACGGCCCGGCCCTCGGTGTCGTACACCTGCCCGGACACCGCTGAACGGCGGCTGCTGAGCTGCGACTTCGTCGTCGGTGCGGACGGTGCGCGCGGGGTGAGCCGGGCCGCGCTGCCGGCGCAGCACGCACGGGTCGCGCGGCACGACTACGGCATCGGCTGGCTGGCGCTGCTCGCCGAGGCACCGCCGTCCTCCGACTGCGTCCTGTTCGGCGTCCATCAGAACGGGTTCGCCGGACACATGGCCCGCAGCCCCGAGGTGACCCGGTACTACCTCCAGTGCCCGCCCGGCGACGACCCGGAGAACTGGTCCCACGACCGTGTCTGGTCCGAACTGCACCAGCGCCTCGGAGGCGGCGACGCCCCGCCGCTCACCGAGGGGCCGCTGATCGAGAAGCGCGTCCTGGACATGCACGACTACGTGGTCGAGCCGATGACGTACGGGCGGCTCTTCCTGGCCGGGGACTCGGCCCACCTGGTCGCGCCGATCGCCGCCAAGGGCATGAACCTCGCGCTGCACGACGCGTTCCTGCTGGGCGACGCGCTGGTCGCGTACCTGGACGGCGGCGACGGCGGCGGGCTGGACGGCTATTCGCAGGCGTGTCTGCGCCGGGTGTGGGACTACCAGGAGTTCTCCCAGTGGCTGTCCGAGGTCTACCACGGGACCGCGGCCGGCGACTCGTTCCGCGCGGGCACCACGTTCGCCCGGCTGCGCCGTCTGTTCACGTCGCCCGCGGCCGCTGCCGCCTTCGCGGAGCAGTACCTCGGGACGGCCGAGCGCTACTGAGTCGCGCGCCCGGTCAGTCGTGCACCGGCTTGTCGCCGAGCCGGTGGTCGGCCACGTTCAGCGCCTCGTCCAGCAGACGGCGCAGATGGCCGTCGGACAGCGTGTAGATCACCCGTCGGCCCTCCTTGCGGGTGTTCACGAGCCCGGCCAGCCGCAGCCGGGCCAGATGCTGGCTGACGGCCGGCCGGGCCGCCCCGCACCCTTCCGTCAACGTCGTCACGTCGGCCTCGCCCGAGGTCAGCGCGTGCAGCAGGGTGAGGCGGGTGCGGTCGCCGAGCAGGGCGAGAAGCTCGGCGGCGAGGGCGAACTGCTCGTCGCCGGGGGTGCGCGGATGCGCATGGTGTGCAGGTGACAGGTGCATGCGTGCGCTCATACGCACATAATGGCCTCGTGGGCACACGCGCGTCCACCTCGGCGTACGACCGGAGCCGCCGGAACCGGAAGGGGATCGACGTGAGCGAGCCGCACGACCACGCACACGGGCACGAACACGCACACGACCGCGAGCACGGACACGCGCACCACCACGACCCGGCACACGCACACCCTCACGCGCACGAGCACCCGCACCACCGCACCTCGCCCGGTCACCGCCTCGCGCACCTCCTCACCCCTCACTCCCACGAGAGCGCCGACAAGCTGGACCCGGCGCTGGAGTCCTCGGCCCGCGGCATGCGCGCGCTCTGGGTCTCGCTCGCCGTGCTGGGCGTGACGGCCGTCGCGCAGGCCGTGGTGGTCGTGCTGTCCGGGTCGGTGGCACTGCTCGGCGACACGGTGCACAACGCGGCGGACGCGCTGACGGCCGTGCCGCTGGGCATCGCCTTCGTGCTGGGCCGACGGGCGGCCACCCGCCGCTTCACCTACGGCTACGGACGGGCGGAGGACCTGGCGGGCATCGCGATCGTGCTGACGATCGCCGCGAGCGCGGCCTTCGCGGGGTGGACGGCGATCGACCGGCTGCTGGATCCGCGTCCCGTCACGCACGTCCCGGCGGTCGCGGTGGCCGCGCTCGTCGGCTTCGCGGGCAACGAGTGGGTGGCCCGCTACCGGATCCGGGTGGGCAGGGACATCGGTTCGGCCGCGCTGGTCGCGGACGGCCTGCACGCCCGCACGGACGGATTCACCTCGCTGGCCGTGCTGTTGGGTGCCGGCGGCTCGGCCCTCGGCTGGCAACTCGCCGACCCGATCGTGGGGTTGGCGATCACGGCGGCGATCGCGCTGGTCCTGCGGGACGCGGCGCGCGAGGTGTTCCGGCGGGTGCTGGACGCCGTTGATCCGGCCCTGGTGGACCGGGCCGAACGCGCCCTGCGGGAGGTCGAAGGGGTGCAGGCGGTGGGCGAGTTGAGGCTGCGCTGGATCGGGCACCGGCTGCGCGCGGAGGTGGCGGTCGTCGTGGACGGCGAGGTGACGGTACGCCAGGCGCACGCGATCGCCGTGGACGCCGAACACGCCCTGCTGCACGCCGTGCCGCGGCTCACGGCGGCCCTGGTGCACGCGGATCCGACGCCGGCGCCGGGCGAGGCGGATCCGCACGACACCCTCGCCCACCACATGGCGGCCTGAGACACAGGCTCTGGGGTCAGGCGACGCCGAGCCCCTCCAGGACCACCGCGCCGGGCAGTTCGGCGAACGCCTTGCCCGGCACCAGCAGCTTCCCGCGCCGACGCCCGCTGCCCACCAGGACGTACGGCAGATCGGCGACGGCCGAGTCGACCAACACCGGCCAGGCGGCGGGGAGTCCGATCGGGGTGATGCCGCCGTACTCCATGCCGGTCTCCCCCACCGCCGTGTCCATCGCGGCGAACGAGGCCTTGCGCGCGCCGAGTCGGCGGCGGACGACGCCGTTGACGTCGACGCGAGTAGTGGACAGGACGAGGCACGCTGCAAGGGTCGTCTCGCCGCCCCGCTTGCCGGCCACCACCACACAGTTCGCGGACTGCTCCAGCAGCTCGCGACCGTAGTGCTCCACGAAGACGGCCGTGTCGGCCCACTGCGGATCGGTGTCGACGTAGACGAGCTGATCGGCGGGCACGGAGCCGCTCCAGTCGCGTACGGCGTCGGCGACCGGGGCCGGCAGCTCGTCGAGGCAGTCGGGGGCGGGGAGGGCGGTGTCGAAGTGACCGATGGGTGCGCGCATGGCCGCACGTTAACAGCCTCGCCCCGGCCGCCGTACGGGTGACTCAGGGCACGGGCGGGACCGAGACGGCCATCACCATCTCCATGGGCGCCTCGCCCTGATTGCCGTAGGTGTGCGGGGTGTTCGCCTCGAAGGAGACGCTCGAACCGGCCGGGACGCGGTACTCGACGCCGTCCACGGTGAGGGTCAGCTCACCCGCCGTGACGTGCAGGAGCTCGACCGTGCCGAGGGGGTGCGGATCGGACGGGCTGCTCTCGCCGGGCATCAGCCGCCAGTCCCACATCTCCAGCGGGCCCGGCGCCTCGGTGCCGGCCAGCAGCCGGTTGTAGCTGCCGCCGTCGGTGTGCCACAGCCGCACGGCCTGCTCGGCCGAGATGATCCGGACCTTGGGGCCCTGGCCGTAGTCGAGCAGGGTGGTGATGCTGATGCCGAGCGCGTCGCCGATCTTGACGACGGTTCCGATGCTCGGGTTGGTGCGGGCCTGCTCGATCTGGATCAGCATGCCGCGGCTGACGCCCGCGCGGGCGGCGAGCACATCGAGGGTGAAGCCCCGTACTGCGCGCCAGTGCTTGACGTTGCGCGCCAGGGACTGGGTCAGCAGGTCGAGATCTGACAAGTTCCGTCCAATTCCATCCAGTACCGCCCAGCACCACCCAGTAGCACTCAGTAGCACTCAGTAGCACTCAGTACCAGCCCATACCGGAGTCCATTATTCTGGATGACAGGGTTCACTTCTCTGAACTACGGTGTGGTGCACCCGATCGTGCACCGAACTGTACTGCGAGGGACCCGTGACAGCACTCTTCGCCCTGGCCACCAGCCTCCTGTGGGGCCTGGCCGACTTCGGCGGCGGGCTGCTGACGCGACGGACCCCGGCGCTCACGGTGGTCGTGGTGTCGCAGTCGATCGCGGCGGCCGTCCTCGGTGTGATCGTGGTCGCCACCGGCGGCTGGAGCGAGGCCGGTCCGCGCCTGTGGTTCGCGGTCGCGGCGGGGCTGGTGGGTCCGATCGCCCTGTTCTCCTTCTACAAGGCGCTGGCGCTGGGGCCGATGGGCGTCGTCTCCCCGCTGGCCACGCTGAGCGTGGCCGTCCCGGTCTCCGTCGGCCTGGTCCTCGGCGAGCGCCCGGGGCTCGTCCAGGTCGCGGGCATCGCGGTCGCCGTCGTGGGGGTCGTCCTGGCGGGCGGGCCGCAGTTGCGGGGCGCGCCGGTGCAGCGGCAGGCCGTGCTGCTCACGCTGGTCTCGGCGCTCGGCTTCGGCACGGTGTTCGTCCTGATCACCGAGGCGTCGACGACCGTCACGGGCCTGTTCCTCGCCCTGTTCGTGCAGCGCGCCCTCAGTGTGGCCACGGGTGGTGCGGCGCTGTACCTCGCCGTCCGGCGCGGGGCGCCCGCGCTGCCCGAGGGCGGTCTCGCATGGGCCTCGCTGCCGGCGTTCGGTCTGGTCGGGCTGGCCGACGTCGCCGCGAACGGCACGTACGCCGTCGCCGCCCAGCACGGACCGGTCACCGTGGTCGCCGTGCTCGCCTCGCTCTACCCGGTGGTGACGGCCGTCGCGGCCCGCGGTTTCCTGCGGGAGCGCATCCGCGCGATCCAGGCGGCGGGCGCGGGACTGGCCCTGGTGGGCACGCTACTGCTGGCGACAGGCTGACCCGTCGGCCCCACCCGGGCGAGCCGCCCAGCCCCGCAGGCCCGTTCAGCTCTCCGGCTTCAGTCGGGCGAGGTGGGCCGAGGTCGTGTCGTCGAGTTCCGCCAGTCGCGCCGCCGTCTCCTCGTCCAGCTCGGACAGGGCGACCAACTGGTCCGAGGTGACGCCGTCCGGTATCGGGACCGGGGGCGGGGTGCGCAGCGGGGGCTGCCAGCCCTCGGCGGGCGTCCAGCGTCGGACGACCTTCGCGGGCGCGCCCGCGACCACGGAGTGGTCGGGGACCGTGCCGCGCACCACCGCCCCGGCCGCGACGACGACGTTCCGGCCGATCCGCGCACCCGGCAGGATCACCGCCCCCGTGCCGATCCAGCACCCCGGGCCGATCGCCACGGGCTCCATCCGGGGCCACTGCTTGCCGATGGGCTCGTGCGGGTCGTCGTAGGAGTGGTTCGTGGACGTCACGTACACATACGGGCCGAAGTAGCAGTCGCTGCCGATGGTGACCGTCGTGTCGGCGATGACATGGCTGCCCCGGCCGAGGACCACGCCGTCGCCGAGGCGCAGGATCGGTTCGGGACCGAGGTCGAGGTCGGGCATCAGACCCGCGGTCAGGGTGACCTGCTCGCCGACGATGCAGTGCGCGCCGAGGTGGATCCACGGCTCCCCGAACACGGTGCCGAGGGGGAAGGCGAGTCGGGTGCCCTCGCCCATCGATCCGAAGCGGAAGCGTCCGGGGTGTTCGGCGGTGACGGAGCCCGTGCGCTGCACCCAGGCCCAGCCCGCGTGGACGGCCCGCTGCCCCAGGCGGCGCGGCCATGATGAGAACGTGTTCCTGCGCTTCGGCACCCGCTCACCGTACTCAGCACGCGGTGCCGCCAAGGAGCGGGAGCCCTGTGATCTTCGCCCCACGAGGTGGCGTACGGTGCCGGGAGACCACCGACACCAGGTGACGTGAGGAGACGGTGATGACGCACAAGGCGCTGATCGTGGGCATCGGCGGCAGGGAACCCGAGGTCGACGCGGAGGCGTTCGTCGCGCCGAACGCATCGGTGATCGGGGACGTGACGCTGGAGGCGGGGGCGAGCGTCTGGTACGGGGCCGTCGTGCGGGGTGACGTGGAGCGGATCACCGTCCGCCGGGACGCCAACATCCAGGACAACGCGACGCTGCACGCCGACCCCGGTTTCCCGGTGACCATCGGCGAGCGGGTCTCCGTCGGCCACAACGCCGTGGTGCACGGGGCGACGGTCGGGGACGACTGTCTGGTCGGCATGGGGGCGACCGTGCTCAACGGGGCGGTGATCGGGGCGGGCTCGCTGGTCGCCGCGCAGGCGCTCGTGCCCCAGGGGATGGAGGTCCCGCCGGGGTCACTGGTGGCGGGAGTGCCGGCCAAGGTCAAGCGGGAGCTGACGCAGGAGGAGCGTCAGGGGGTCACCCTGAACGGGACCCTGTACGCGGACCTGGCCAAGGCCCACGGCAAGATCCACGAGTAGTCACGACTGCTGATCGCGAGAGCGGCGCAGGCTACTCGGCGGCCGCGACGGGCTCCGTCTCGCGCGAGGCGCCCTGCGCCTCTGCCTGCGCCTTCTTGGCCTTGCGCTTGACGATCAGGAACGAGGCCACGCCGATCAGCACCGCCAGGACCAGCCCCAGCCACGAGAACCTCTTCAGCCAGGACTCGGCCACGACGCCCACGTAGTAGATGACCGCCGTCGTGCCGCCCGCCCAGGCGATGCCGCCGAGCACGTTGGCGATGAGGAACTTCCAGTACGGCATGTGCAGGACGCCCGCGAGCGGTCCGGCGAAGATGCGAAGCAGGGCGACGAACCGGCCGAAGAAGACGGCCCACATGCCCCACTTCTCGAAGGACCGCTCGGCGGTGGCGATGTGCCCCTCGCTGAAGTGCTTGGGGAACTTCTTGCCGAGCCAGGCCAGCAGCGGGCGTCCGCCCTTGCGGCCGATGGCGTAGCCGATGGAGTCGCCGATCACCGCGCCCGCGGTGGCGCACGCGCCGAGGATGACGGGGTCGATCCCGCCGTGCTGGGAGGACAGCAGCGCGGCCGAGACCAGGATGATCTCTCCCGGCAGCGGGATGCCCAAGCTCTCGAATCCGATGACCAGGCCGACCACGGCATAGACGGCGGCCGCGGGCACCGTGTCGAGCCATTCCTGCACGTGCACCGCGGGTTCCTCCCGTTTGACGTCCTTGGGCAGCCTTGCGTTCCCGGGAAGCCTACCGGGTCGGCCGGGCCCGGTCCGTCCCGTGGTGTAGCGCGCTACACCACGGATCCGGGGGTGCGGTCCCTCGTGACGGCGGCTCGGCCACGTGATCGTGGAGGACGAAGAAGCCACCCTCTGCGCACCGTCCCGAAAGGACTTCTCCATGGCCGTGAACCGCCGACGCGGACGCCGTACTGCCGTCATCGCCACCGCCGCGGCAGCCCTCGCGCTGACCGCCGGCCTCCTCACCGGCTGCGAGTTCGACGACTCGATCGACTGCCTCTCGAACGCCGACGACATCACGGACAGCATCACGGCGATCAACAAGGCCGGCGCGGACGCGATCGAGGATCCGACGAAGACCGAGGACTCCATCGACACCATCGAGAAGAACCTGGACAAGATCAACGACAAGTCGGACGACAGCAAGGTCGACAAGGCGGTCGACAAGCTCAACCAGGCGATCGAGGACTACAACCAGGACATCCTCAACGACGAGCGACCGGACTCCGGCGACATCGACAAGGCGGCGGCCGAGCTGAGGGACGTCTGCACGTCATAGCACTCGGCCGGCGAGGGGCTCGGCCGGCGAGGGGCTCGGCCGGCGAGGGGCTCGGCCGGCGAGGGGCTCGGCCGGCGAGGAGAAGGAGGGGCCGCTCCCCTCGGGCGGCCCCTCCTTCGGTCTCACCGCGGCGTCACCGTGGTCTCACTGCGGTCCCGCGGCCCGGTGACCGAGGGACCCGATGACGTCCCCGACGACTTCACTCAGCACAGCGGACACCTGGGGCGCATCCGGTGTCCCGGCCGGGTCGGGCGACGTGTCGCAGCAGCCCACCTGGGCGATCCTGGTCCCGGACTCCGGTGCGGACGGGGCGGTTTCGGCGGGACCCGGAGCGGTGTCCGGCGCGAGGGGCGGGGCGCTGCGCGGTATCGGTCCCGGAATCGGCGGCACTTGTCCGTCCGCGGCGCCCGGGGCGTCAGGAGCGGTGCCCGGACCTGGCGGCTCCGTCGGCTTCCGTGCCTCCGGGCCGGGTGCGCCCGGCGCCGCGACGACCGCGTCGAACACCCACCGCTGACCGGCGGAGCCGTCCCGCTCGGTGACGACGACGGCCTTCCCCGGCCCACCCGCGCCACGGGCGACGACCAGGTTTCCGTCCCGGCGCAGCAGCAGTTCGCCGCGCACGGTCAGGTCGAAGAACGTCTCGCCGGAGTGCACGAGGCACCACCCCAGGGCGGTCGTCCGACGGTCGGGGTCGGCGGCCAGACAGAGCGTCGGGTCGGCGGCGCTGCGCAGCAGACCGTCCTCCTGGTAGGACCACTGCTGGGACGCCGCCTGCGAGCACGGCGCCAGGACGATCGCCGCACCGGCTTCGGCCCGTCCGCCGGGGACGTCGAGGCAGAGCCCCGTGTCCGGGCTGCGCAGCCTGCCGTGCGCGGCCCCCGCCTCCCGGGAGGCCGAGGCGGCCGAGGGGGATCCGGCGGGCGACGGGTCGTCGGAGCCGCCGGGGACGCCCGGCCGGCCGACGATCGGGGCGTTGGGTCCGCCGACGGGTGCGCCCCAGGTGGCCCCGGGAACCGGGACGGCGTTGTCGTCGGACCAGCCCTTGGCGACGAAGACGGTCGCGACCAGCGCGAGGGAGGTCAGCCCCACGCCGACGAGCACGGCCTTGGGCCGTCTGACCTGGAGGTCGAGCAGACCGGCCGAGGTGGTGCGATGACGGCCGGACCCGGCGGGCGGACGCGCTCCGGCAGGCGGACGCACCCCCGCGGGCCGGATCGGAGCACCGGCGGCGGCCGCGCGTCCGGGGCGTGAGTCGAGGTAGCGGCGGGCGCCCCAGCCGAGCACGGTCTCGGCGAGCAGCACGTCCAGCGCGCCGTCGAAGTGGCTGAGCTGTTCGGCGGCGTGCCGGCAGAAGCGGCAGTGCGCGAGATGCTGTCGGACATCGGGCAGCAGGGTGCCGCCGCGACGCAGGGGAATGTCGAGAAGGCGGTTGTAGAAGCGGCATTCGCTCGTCGGCGCGAGTTCGCGGTGGGCGCGTACACAGCCCGCCCGGAATTGTTCCCGCGCCTGTTCCAGGACGGCCGCCGCGGTGTTGCCGTCCACGCCGGACAGACCGGCCGGTACGGATATGGGTTCCGCCTCCACCTCCGTGTGCCACAACAGACATTGGGAGGCGGTCGGAAGCAACCGGAAAGCACGCTCGGCGAGTTGCCGCCTTTCGGCGGTCCCCGGTCGCGCGGCGCGCAGCCCACGGCCGCCGACGGTTTTCCTGAGCTCCGGGAGAACGGCCGAAACCCGCTCGGCGCCGGCCCATTCGCGGACCGTCTCCCGTACGGCGACGAGGAGTTGGGGGCGCAGCGCGCCCCCGTTGCGCCGCTCCGTCAGCCGGCCGAGCACCTCGTGGAACGCGGCGGCGGCCACGAGCCGCGCCGTGTCCTCGGTACCGGCCAGACAGACGGTCGCGTAGTCGTGGGTCGCTCGCCAGTGCCGGGCGAAGAGCAGGGCGATCGCGCCGGCCCGTCCGTCGTCGCCGGCCAGTCGGGCGGCGAGTTCGGGGTCGGAATCCCCGGGGGGCCGGCCGGGGCGGGGCGGGTAGGGCGGGCGTGGGGGGTTGGGGGATTGCACGAAACCATTTCCTTCCAAGCCGACGAACGGCACGGAGGAACACGTCGTCGGAAAGCAGGTGCCTGATTGGTGCGTACCTTTGGCCTGACCAGGCACGTTGGCCTGATCCGACCCATCCGTAAGGGGAGGCTCACCTTCGCACACACGTCTCACAGGAAACAAGGAGTTCGAGTGACCCAAGTTCAAAGCGCGGAAATTTCAGATAAGTTACCGGCGGTATCCGCACCCGCATTCGAAATCGCGCGGACTCTGCGGCTCAACTTGTGTGCGAGAAAAGCCGGATGGCACACGGAATCTCCAACTTACGGCCCGGCGGCCGCGAGACGACTACGAGGCGACTGCGAGACGACTGCGCGGCGGCCGAGTGACTGCGGGGCGGCTACAGGGCGACTACGGGACGGCTGAGGGACGACTGCGGGGCCGCGCACAGGAATCTCAGAGAAGACTCTCTGCGTACTCCCATCCCCGTGCAGCACCATGATCCGCATGAGCGCCCCCCACTCCGCACGCAGTGTTCGCAAAGCAGTCGTCCCGGCCGCCGGTCTCGGCACCCGCTTCCTCCCCGCCACCAAGGCGACCCCGAAGGAGATGCTGCCGGTCGTCGACAAGCCGGCCATCCAGTACGTGGTCGAGGAGGCGGCCGCCGCCGGCCTGGACGACGTCCTGATGGTCACCGGCCGGCACAAGCGGGCCATCGAGGACCACTTCGACCACGCCTTCGAACTGGAGCAGGCGCTCGCCGCCAAGGGCGACACCGTGCGGTTGGACGCGGTGCGCGACCCGGCCCGGCTCGCCAACATCCACCACATCCGGCAGGGCGATCCGCTCGGCCTCGGCCACGCGGTGCTCTGCGCCCGCAACCACGTCGGCGACCAGCCGTTCGCCGTGCTTCTCGGCGACGACCTCATCGACCCGCGCGAGACCCTGCTCAGCCGGATGCTGGACGTCCGCGAGCGCTACGAGGGCAGCGTGGTCGCGCTGATGGAGGTGCCGCCGGAGCAGGTCCACCTCTACGGTTGCGCGGCCGTGGAGCCGTCCGGCGAGGACGGGGTCGTGCGCGTCACCGGTCTGGTGGAGAAGCCCGCACGCGAGGACGCGCCGAGCCGGTACGCGGTCATCGGGCGCTATGTCCTGGACCCGGCCGTCTTCGACGTCCTGGAGCGCACCGAGCCCGGCCGCGGCGGCGAGATCCAGCTGACCGACGCCCTGCAGGAACTCGCCGCGGGCGGCACGGTCCACGGCGTGATCTTCTCGGGCCGCCGGTACGACACCGGGGACAAGGCCGACTACCTGCGCACGGTCGTCCGCCTGGCCTGCGACCGGCCCGACCTGGGACCGGAGTTCGTGGCCTGGCTCAAGGAGTTCGTGGCGGGCCTGGAGGACGGCAGCGCCGAGCAGGGGCGGCTGGCGGCCTGACCGCGCGGCCGTATCGGTACCGGCCCGAGGGCCCCGGCGGCGGCACACACCGCGACCGGGGCCCTGTCACGGGTCCTGTCGGCCCCCACCTCTGCTCTGCCGCGAACGCCGCTCAGCCGTTGGGGCGCAGGGTCCAGATCACCGTCATCTCGCCGGTGACGGCCCCGTCGGCGCGCCGGATCTCGATCGCGACCGGGAACTCGGGGCGCTCCCCCGCGTCGAGCTGTGCGACGACCTCGGCGGCCGGGCGGCCCAGCGTGGCGGTCGCCGTGACCGCGCCCATGGCCAGTTTCCGGTAGGCGATCTCGGCGCGGACGGCGAGCGGCACGGCGCGGGAGAGCTGGTCCCCGAACGCGGCGAGGACGATCGCGCCGCTGGCGGACTCGCCGAGCGTGAACATCGCGCCCGCGTGCGGCCCGCCCACATGGTTGTGGAACTCGCCCTGGTCCGGCAGGGCGACCACGGCCTTGTCCGGACCGGCCTCCAGGAACTCGAGGTGGAGGGTCCGGGCCATGGGCACGGTGGCGGCGAGCATCTCGCCGATGGACATCTGGTCTGCGCTCATGACAGCGATGTTACCTACGAGTAGCTTCAGCTGGCCAGACCGGCCGCAATGATCGATCGCCGGATTCGGTACGTCCCTGACAAGGGGCGGTGACCGAACCGTGTCCCGGACGGCACTAGTGTTTCTGGCCATGTGGCCAGGACAGCAGCCGCCCGGGGGAGAGCAGAACCCGCAGGCGCAGAACAATCCGTACCAGCAGCCGGGATACCAGCAGCCGAATCCGTATCAGCAACCCGGTTACCAGCAGCAGCCGAACCCCTATGCGCAGCAACCGCAATGGGGCGCCCAGACGCCCCCGGGCGCACCGACGCCGCCGCCCGTCGGGCCCGGCGGCAACGGTGGAGGCAGCGGCGGCGGCAACCGGACGAAGCTGATCGCCGTCATCGCCGCCTCGGCCGTCGTCGTGGCCGCCGGAGTCACCGGGTTCCTGGTGCTGGGCGGCGATGACGACGACCCGGCCGACGTGGCCAAGGGCAGCGCGAGCCCGACGACGTCCACGTCCGCCTCGGCTTCCGCCTCGTCCGGCACGGACGACAACCCGCGCAGCAGCGAGACCGAGAAGGCGACCGTCGCCGGCTGGAAGGTCGTCGTGAACCCCAAGTGGGGCATCGCCTTCGACGTGCCGGCCGACTGGGAGGTCCAGAAGCCGGGGCTCAGCCAGGGCTTCGAGTGGGAGGACAAGACCAAGACCGACGGCTACGACCGGATCCTGATGGGGGGCACGGCCGAGTTCAAGTCGAAGTGGTGCTCCACGGACGCCGACAAGGACGGCAAGACCGACGACACCCCGCTGGCCATGGTCGGCAGCAAGGGCGCCGAAGGGGCCAAGACCACCGACGAGATCGCGATCAACACGCCCGCGTGGTGGGTGTTCGGCGGCTACACCGAGCCGGACAAGAAGAGCCTCACCTTCGACGAGAAGGCCACCGCCTTCACGACCGCCTCCGGCATCGTGGGCAGTTACGCCTGGGCGCAGTCGACGAACACGCCCCAGAAGGGCAAGTGCGACAGCGACGGCAAGGCGATCACGTTCGGCTTCAAGAACTCCAACGGCGACTACGTGTCGTGGAACCTGTACGCGGCCAAGGGCGTGAAGGACGAGCTCCCGAAGGCCACGATCATGCAGATCCTCAGCACCGTGCGCCTGAACGGCACGCCGACGGGACGCTAGAGCGCGCAGCCGGCCGGCTCGGACCGCACCACCACCGAGCCGGCCGACGCCCGGCCCCTGCAGCCCCTTCAGCCGACGCAGCCGACGCAGCCGACGCAGCCGACCAGGCGGATTCAGCCGGATTCAGCCGGATTCAGCCGATGCCGAACGCGCCCTCGGGCGGCTCGGGCGACGGTACGGCGTCCTCGTCCCGTACGGGTCGCGCGTCGCCGATGAACCGGCGCAGGCCGGGCCCGTGCTCCACCCGGGCCGGGAACGCGTCGGAGGCGGTGCGGCGGACCAGGGCGGGCACGTCCAGCGGGTGGTGCGCGGCGACGAGCACCGCGTTGCCGAACCGGCGGCCACGCAGCACGGCCGGCTCGGCGATGAGCACCAGCTCCTCGAACACCGTGGCGAAGTTGGCCAGTTGGGACCGCAGGAAGCCGAAGGGCGCCGAGTCCGCGAGGTTCGCGAGATAGACGCCGTCGGCGCGCAGGACCCGTCCGGCCTCCCGGGCGTAGGCGAGGGACGTCAGATGGGCGGGGACGCGCGAGCCGCCGAAGACATCGGCGACGAGCACATCGGCCGAGCCGTCCGGAGCCGCCTCCAGCCAGGCCCGCGCGTCGGCGGCGTGCAGCGCGATGCCGGACCCGGCCGGGACGGGAAGGTGCTCCGCGACCAGCTCCAGCAGACCGCGGTCGAACTCGACGACGTCCTGCCGGGTACCCGGCCGGGTCGCGGCCAGGTACCGGGGCAGGGTGAGCGCGCCGCCGCCGAGATGAGCCGCGTCCAGGGGCCGGCCCGGCTCGGCGACGGTGTCCAGGACGTACCCCAGCCGCCGTGCGTACTCGAACTCCAGGTGCGTGGGCTCGTCGAGGTCGACGTACGACTGCGGCGACCCGTCGACCGTCAGCAGCCAGGCCCGCTCCCGGTCGATGTCGGGCATCAGCTTGGCGGTGCCGTGGTCGACGGCTCGGGTGACGGGTATGGGCTCGTCGTTCACTTCTTCATTGTGCCCGTGGGACGACGCCCTCAGGGCGCGGGACGGTCTCAGAGCCTCACAGCACCGACGTCACGGTCCCCGCCCCCACGGTGCGACCGCCCTCCCGGATCGCGAAGCCCAGCCCCGGCTCCAGCGGCACCTCCCGCCCCAGCTCGACGGTCATGGCAACGCGCTCCCCGGGCCGCGCCACAGCCGCCTCCCCCAGGTCCACGTCCCCCACGACGTCCGCCGTGCGGATGTAGAACTGCGGCCGGTACCCGGTGGAGACCGGCGTCGTACGACCCCCCTCCCGCGCCGAGAGCACATACACCTGGGCGGTGAACCGGCGGCTCGGGCTGACGCTCCCCGGCGCCGTGACCACGTGCCCCCGCCGGACGGCGTCCCGTGGCACCCCGCGCAGCAGCAGCGCCACGTTGTCCCCGGCCTGGGCCTCGTCCATCGGCTTCCCGAAGGTCTCGAGGCCGGTGACGACGGTCTCCAGCCCCGCGCCGAGCACTTCGATCCGGTCGCCCACCCGGACCCTGCCCCGCTCCACGGCGCCGGTGACCACGGTTCCCCGGCCGGTGATGGTGAGCACGTTCTCCACGGGCAGCAGGAACGGCGCGTCGAGGTACCGCTCGGGCATGGGCACATAGGTGTCCACGGCGTCGAGCAGCGCGTCGATCGAAGCCGTCCAGCGGGGGTCGCCGGCCAGGGCCCGCAGCCCCGACACCCGTACCACGGGCGTGGCGTCGCCGCCGTAGCCGTGCTCGGTGAGCAGGTCGCGGACCTCCAGCTCGACGAGGTCCATGAGCTCCTCGTCCCCCGAGTCGGCCTTGTTCAGCGCCACCACGACATGGTCCACCCCCACCTGCCGGGCGAGCAGGACGTGTTCGGCGGTCTGCGGCATGATCCCGTCGAGCGCGGAGACGACGAGGATCGCCCCGTCGAGCTGCGCGGCGCCGGTGACCATGTTCTTGACGTAGTCGGCGTGGCCCGGCATGTCGACGTGCGCGTAGTGCCGGGTGTCGGTCTCGTACTCGACGTGCGCGATGTTGATGGTGATGCCGCGCGCGGCCTCCTCCGGAGCGCGGTCGATCCGGTCGAAGGGCACAAAGGCGCCGGACCCGCGGTCGGCGAGGACCTTGGTGATGGCGGCGGTCAGGGTGGTCTTGCCGTGGTCGACGTGACCCATGGTGCCGATGTTCAGGTGCGGCTTGGTCCGCACGTAAGCGGTCTTGGGCATGGCTGTACCTCGAAGCGTGTCCGTAGGAAGTGGGGACCCCGAGGTACTCGCCGACCCTCCCCCTGCGGGGTCCGCCGGACTATCCGGAGAGGGTCAGCTTCGGGCGCCGTCGACAACGGCCGCGTGCGGCGGAACGGCAGCCTTCGGAGCATCCGCGACGGCGGATGCTGCGAGAACGAAGGCGAACCGGAACATGGACCCGATCATCGCGGATGGTTCGTACGACGTCGAATGGTTTTCGGCGCATTGCGGCGCATTGAGCGGACGACCGGGCGACCGGGCGCCGCGTCGGCGTCAGCCGTCCCCGATGTTCTTCAGGGCCTCGCGTACCGACAGCGGTGCGAGGCGGCTCCGCTGGTGGGCGACGAAGGTGCGGACGGCCTCCGGGTCGGTCTTGGCGTACTCGCGCAGGGACCAGCCGATGGCCTTGCGGATGAAGAAGTCCGGGTGGCCGGACTGGCGCAGGCAGTAGGCGAACAGACGGTCGGCGTCTGTTCGGTCCTTGTAACGGAGTTGGTGGAGCAGAGCGGTGCGGGCGACCCACAGGTCCTCGTCGACGATCCATACGTCCATGTCGGCGGCGAGGCGGCGGTCGGCCTCGACCAGGGCGCCGACCACGTGTGCGGCGAGCAGGTCGACCGTGTCCCACCAGGACGTCGTGGCGACGAGCCGGCGGGCGACGGGCAGGAACCCCGACGACAGGCGTCCCGCGTGCCGGCGCAGGTAGTCGACGGCGAAGTAGTGGTACTCGCGGTGCGGCAGCGCCCAGCAGCGCAGGGCGATCGCCGCGCAGTCGGCCTCGTCGGGGCGGGGCGTGCCCGCCAGGACGGTGCGGGACAGGGCGCGGCGGTCGGCGGTGGGCAGGCCGAGGAAGGGGGCCACGTCCTTCATGTAGGCGCGCATGGCCACCGCCCGCTCCGGGTCGGCCGCCCCGCCGTACGCGGCCGTCAGCCGCTCCAGCACGGTGTCGGCGAGCGCGCTGTCCGGCGCGCCGATCGTTTCCGCACCTGTCACGGTCATGAGACGAACCATACGGCGATCACACATGTCCGTCCGTTAGTGTCGCGGGCATGCTCGATGCCACCACCCGCTCTGGTGACACCGCGACGGCCTCTCCCCGGGCCACCGCCACGGAACTCGTCGTTCCGGTGCGCGTCGTCACCCCCGCAGTGCCCGCAGGCCGTCTCGCGCGCTGCGGCAGAGCACTGCTGTCGCCCTGGTCCCGGTTCGCGCTGCTGATCGCGCTGCTGGCGGCGGCCGGTGCCGGCGTGCTGCTCTTCGAGCCGCAGAAGCTCCTCGCGGACGGCTGGCCACCGCAGTTGGGCGGCCCCACGGCGGCCGTGGTGTTCGCGGTGGCCTACGGGCTGTGCACCGTGGCGTTCGTGCCGAGACCGCTGCTGAACCTGGCCGCGGGCGCGCTGTTCGGCTCCGCGGTGGGTCTGGGCACCTCGCTGGCGGGCACCGTGCTGGGCGCCGGGCTCGCCTTCGGCCTCGGCCGCATGCTGGGCCAGGACGCCCTGCGGCCGCTGCTGCGCGGTCGGCTGCTGACGGCGGCGGACGGCCAGCTGAGCCGGCACGGGATGCGCTCGATGCTGGCGGCGCGGCTGTTCCCCGGGCTGCCGTTCTGGGGCGTGAACTACTGCGCGGCCGTCTCCCGGATGGGCTGGACGCCCTTCCTGGTGGCGACCGCGCTGGGCTCGATCCCCAACACGGCCGCCTACGTCGTCGCCGGCGCCCGTGCCTCGGCGCCGACCTCGCCGGCCTTCCTGATCGCGCTGGCCGCCATCGCGCTGCCGACGGTGGCGGGCGCGGTGATGGCCTGGCGCAAGCGCCACCACCTGCGCAAGCCCTGACCCCGGGACAGGCCCTGGGCCGTCGGCAGGTCGGTCCTAGGCCTCCAGCTTCCTGACCTGCGCGGAGATCAACTCGTCCGGCACCTCGGCCGCAGCGCCGGTGCCGCTCGCGGTGGAGAACAGGACGACCGTGGCGCCGGTGCGGACGACCACGAAGGCGTCCGCGCTGTCCCTCTCGGTCTGCAGGCCGAAGGCGACGGCCTCGTCGCCCGCGTCGGGGGCGGCTGCGGTCGTGACGGTGGTCCGCGCGGGCACACCGCCCTCGTAGGCGGTGCACTCCTTCAGGGCCGTGCGCAGATCCTCCAGGACGCCCTCGGCCGCGGGCTGGTCGTACGCCATCAGGCCGATGGTGGTGGCGGAACCCGCCGAGGGGCCGGCCCCGGCAAAGGCCAGGAGGCCGACGAACGCCTGGGGACCGGGATCCGGGGCGGCGGTGCGCATGTTCTCCAGCGGCTGGCAGGCCGCCGGGCGGGCGGTGGAGTCGCCGTCGGGCTTCGCGGGGAAGTCGGTGACCTGGTAGCCGTCCACGTCGCCGCCGGTCAGCGCGGCGGACTTCAGCTGTGCTTCGCCCAGCGTCTCGGCCCGCGCTCCGGACGCCGACGCGCCCGCCGTCGTCCCCGCCGCCGTCCCCGCCACGTCCCCGGCAGCTGTCCCGGAGGCAGCCGCAGAGGGCTTCGCATCGGAACCGCCGCCGCCCCCGCAACCGGCGACCAGTGCCGCCGCACAGAGGACCGCCGCCGTCGTCCTGACTCTGATCCGCACTCGTCGACTCCCCGTTCCCGACGCCGTCCTGAACATCCGTCGATTGGATCACCCTTTCGGGGAGCCGGGGACAATTCGGCGAAACTACTCGGGCCCCCGGTACACGTCCAGCCGTCCGCACATCCCGAACTTCCCGTACGTGGACGGCTCTTCGGCCCGTACGACGGCCTCGGCGAGGTGGGAGACGTCCCCGGCCGCGAGCCGGTCGAGCTGCTCCCCCGTGGCCTGCGCGGCAGCCCGCGCCCCGCGCAGCCAGCGCTCGCGCCAGTCGGCGAGCCGGGGCTTGACGAGCGCGGCGGCGGCCCGATGGAAGTCGGCCAGGGCCGCAGGGACGTCCGGGGCCTCGCGCAGCGCCCGGTAGCCCTCCAGCGCGAGATCGCGCCGGGCGCGGGCGATCCGGGCCTGCTCCTCCTCCGGGGCGTCGGCGGGGATCACGGTCGCGGCGGCGTACGTCTCGGGGTCGGCGAGGTACTCCGGGGGCAGGGTGAGCACCGCGTCGCCCGCCTCGGGCAGCCCGCTGTTCTGCATCAGGACGGCGATGCGCAGGTCGTCGTCGTTGACCAGCCGGTGGACGGTGCCCGGCGTGAACCAGGCGACCGTGCCGGGCGCGAGGGGCGTGACCTCGTACCCGGACGCCGTCAGGGTCTGCACCGAGCCGCGCCCGCCGACGACGACGTACCCCTCCGAACAGGTCAGGTGCAGGTGCGGAGTTCCGCCGTGCAGGCCGTCGGCGGCGGGCCAGTCGTACACGCACAGGTGCGAGACGCCGACCCCGCCGGGAAGTCCCTCGTACGCGTTCACCACGGGTGCGCCTTCAGGTACCCGGCGATCTCGTCCCGCTCCCAGGCGCCGTCGGCCACGATCACCCGGTAGCGACGGGTGAGCGTGTCGCCGGGGGCGAGCTCCAGTTCGTCGAAGAACGCCCAGGACGGGGCGATGCCCGCGAAGGGCTCGTTGCGGACGAACCAGTGGGCCGGGTGGGTCCCCCCGGCGCCGGAGTGGTCGTTCTCGGGGGCGTGCGCGAAGACGACCGTGGCATGGCCGTCGGCGCCGTCGTGCTCGCCGGACAGGGCGAGCCAGGGGCTCTGCGAGGCCATCAGAGCGGGGCCCTCGCCCTCGGGGCCGATGATCCGGCCGTCCCGGAAGGCGCGCGGACCGCGCCAGAACAGGCCCGTGTAGCCGGCCAGCTCCCGCCCGGCGGTGGTCGGGCTGCCGAAGCGCAGCGGCTCGTCGCGGCGGTTGGTGACGGCGCTGGTCCAGGTCAGCGCCCAGGAACCGGCGTCCGGGTCGACGTCGTGCACCTCGATCCGGCGCGTCTCGTCGGCCCACAGCTCGCCGCCGTGCGGATGCCAGGTCAGCCGCTCGGCGATGACGACACGGCCCGCGTCGGCCGCGACCTCGTCGAAGCCGACGTGCGCCATCGAGCCGACCCGCTCGGGGAGTTCGAGATACCCCTCGCCGTGGACGTACGAGTTCCCGCCCCACAGGTTGGCGCCCGAGAGGTGCGAGGCGGTCAGCGACAGCCCCTTGTGCCAGCGGTGGTCGTTGGGCCGGTAGTCGGTGACGATGTCGCCGGCAAGGGTCCGCAGCGGGTGGATGTACGGCCGCGGCGCCTCCCAGGCCGCCTCGGGCCGGTAGACGTAGGCGAGCAGTTCGACGCCGGTGGCCGGGTCGGTCACCGTGATGCGGTCGCCGTGGGCGTGGACAAGACTCAGGTCCCCGCTCATGCCGGCACCTCCGCGCCCACCGCGGCCGTGCCCGGCGCCCAGCCCGGAGCGCCCCCGTGCAGGGCCGTGTAGTACGGGTCGCCGGGCCCGATCTCGCCCCGCCGGACCGTCGTGTCCGTGAACGCGGACTTGTACAGCGCGGAGATCAGCTCCAGGCTGGTGCGCCCGTCCGCGCCGCTGCTGCGCGGCCGCCGGCCGGCGCGCATGCTCGCGACCAGCTCGCGCAGCTGCGCGAGGTGCGAACTCGGGACGTCCGCGCCGAAGTCCTGCCAGGCTGCCGCCTCGTCGCCCGGCACGTCCGGGGCGGGGGTGACGCTCCAGTCGGCGTTGGAGTGGCCGTAGAGGTGGGTGAGTTCGACGGTGGCGCGCTCGCAGTCGATCCGGATGCGGCTGACCTCGTCGGGGCTCAGGACGCTGTTGACGACGGTGGCCATGGCCCCGCTCTCGAAGCGGACGAGGGCGGTGGACACGTCCTCCGTCTCCACGTCGTGCACGAGCCGGCCGGCCATGGCCCGCACCTCGCTCCACGGGCCGAGGAGGTCGAGCAGCAGGTCCATCTGGTGGATGCCGTGGCCCATCGCCGGGCCGCCGCCCTCGGTCTCCCAGCGGCCGCGCCAGGGCACCGCGTAGTAGGCGGTGTCGCGGTACCAGGTGGTCTGGCAGTGTGCGACGAGCGGCCGCCCGAGGGCCTGCTCGTCGAGCAGCCGCCGCACGTGCCGCGTCCCGGATCCGAAGCGGTGCTGGAACACGATCGAGGAGTACGGCCCCGACTTCTCGCCCTCCTCCGCCTCGACGGCGTCGTAGTCGGCGAGGGTCGGCACGGGCGGCTTCTCGCACCACACCCAGGCGCCGGCCCGCAGCGCGGCCACGCTCTGCTCGCGATGCAGGGTCGGCGGGGTGCAGATGGTCACCAGGTCCGGGCGCTGCTCCGCGAGCATCAGTTCGAGATCGGTGTAGGCGCGCGGGACGCCGCCCTGCGCGCAGAACGCCTCGACGGCGGTGGCATCGATGTCAACGGCCGCCACGACCTCGGTCTCGCCCTCGGCGGCGAGCTGCTTGAGCGCGGGCAGGTGGGAGCCGCGTCCGATGGCGCCGGTGCCGATGACGGCGGCCCGGATGCGGCGGCCGTCGAGGGGAACAGGCGGCGGAGTGGATGGGGACATGGACGTGATCAGCACTCCTCCGACGAACGGCCGAACGGCCGGCGATCCAGCAACCGAGCAGGAAGCGTGCGGCACGCACGCACAGCAAGCGCTTTCCCCTCGGAGGCAACGTATGCGGCGGCCGGGCGGCCGGTCAACCATCCGGAGGTCCGAGCCTGCGCCGGGCCAACACCGCAGTTCACGGGTGGTCGAACGGCGCGCTTCACGGGTGGTCGAATGCCGCAGTTCGCGGGTGGCCGAACGGCGCAGCTCACGCTGCCCGCGAAACCCCTGTGGCGAACCTGTCACACGGGACCGCTACGCTTCCTTTGCACACTCTTGATCACCGGACCTCACCGGACGCGGCGGCCTGCTGTCGCGGTGGCCCCTTCCGATCGGCGCTTGGACTTCCTCACCTCATGTCTTGGTTCGAATCTCTCATCCTCGGACTCGTCCAGGGGCTGACCGAGTTCCTCCCCGTCTCCTCCAGCGCGCACCTGCGGTTGACCGCGGCGTTCTCCGGCTGGGAGGACCCCGGTGCCGCCTTCACGGCGATCACCCAGATCGGCACGGAAGCAGCGGTGCTGATCTACTTCCGCAAGGACATCGGCCGGATCATCGCGGCCTGGAGCCGGTCGCTCTTCGACAAGACGATGCGCAAGGACCACGACGCCCAGATGGGCTGGCTGGTGATCGTCGGCTCGATCCCGATCGGGCTGCTGGGCGTCACCCTCAAGGACCAGATCGAGGGACCGTTCCGCGATCTGCGGATCACCGCGACCATGCTCGTCGTGGTCGGCATCGTGATCGGCATCGCCGACCGGCTCGCGGCCCGGGACGAGGCGGGCGCGAAGCACCGCGCGCCCAAGCAGCGCAAGAGCCTGGAGAACCTGGGCGTCAAGGACGGTCTGATCTTCGGCCTCTGCCAGGCCTGCGCCCTCATCCCCGGTGTCTCGCGCTCCGGCGCCACCATCAGCGGCGGCCTGTTCATGGGCTACAAGCGCGAGGCCGCGGCCCGCTACTCCTTCCTGCTGGCCATTCCGGCGGTCCTCGCCTCCGGCGTCTTCGAGACGAAGGACGCGCTGGAGGGCGGCCATGTGGCCTGGGGGCCGACGATGTTCGCAACGGTGATCGCCTTCGTCACCGGGTACGCGGTGATCGCCTGGTTCATGAAGTTCATCAGCACGAAGTCCTTCATGCCGTTCGTCTACTACCGCGTCGCCCTGGGCATCGTGCTGATCGTGCTGGTCAGCATGGGTGTCCTGAGTCCGCACGCGGCAGAGTCCGCCGGCTGACCCGACCGAGCGAGGTCCGCTCTCCGCTGGACGGAAGTCACCGGAGAGCGGCCGTCGTCGATGATCGATCAACCGTGACCAAGCCCATATCGGTGTCCGTAGCCGTCCCGTAGCGCAGTGTCAGTGGATGCGCCTAGGCTTTGCCGCATGTCCCCCGATTCTGTCGTCCCTGGTTCCGTGCGGTCCGCTGCCGAGTTAAACGAGCGGATCCGGGCCCTCTGGCTGCGCGCCGGCGGGTCGCTGTCGACCCAGGAGCGGGCCGAGTACGAACTGCTGGTGGTCGAGTGGGCCGCGGCGATCCGCGGTGACGTGGTCACGGCAGCCTGAGCCCCCGCCCCGCGCACAAGGCCGCCGCCACGCCGCTCAGCCCGTGCCGATCTGCCTTGCGCGCAGGCCCCTCGGGCGGCGCCGGGCCCTCCCTACACTGACCGCATGATCACCCTGCCGTTCAGCGCGTTGGAAGTGGCCATGGTCCAGTCGGGCTCCTCGGCCGCGGACACGTTACGAGACACCGCCGAGTTCGCCCGCCGCATCGAGGGCCTCGGTTACCTGCGGCTCTGGTATGCCGAGCATCACCACTCCCCGGCGATAGGCGCGTTCCCTCCCGTCGTCCTGATCGCTCACGCGGCGGCGTCCACGTCGTCCGTGCGCCTCGGATCCGGCGGCGTGCTGGCTCCGAACCACGCTCCGCTCATGCTGGCGGAGCAGTTCGGCACGCTGGCCGCGCTGCACCCGGACCGGATCGACCTCGGCATCGGCCGCGGCCCGGGCACCTTCGACGAGTCGACGGCGCGGGCGCTGCGGCGAGGAGCGGGACCCACGACCGACGACGAGTACCGAGACGACGTGGCGGCGACGCTGCGGCTCCTGGTGGACGAGGTCGCCCTCGACCCGCTCCCGGAGCCCTGGCTGCTGTCCTCGAGCACGGCCGGCGCGGCGCTCGCCGCGGAACTCGGTCTGCCGATCGCCTTCGCCCATCACATTCGTCCCGACAACACCCTCGCCGCGCTCGCGCACTACCGCGCGCATTTCGCGCCGTCCCGCTGGTGCGCGCGCCCACGCGTGCTGGTCTGCGTGGAAACCGTGTGCGCCGAGACGCAGGAGGCGGCGGCCCGACTCGCCGGCCCGATGGACGTCGTCAAGGCCGGCCTCCTCAAAGGGCGAGGGGACTTCCCCTTCCCGACGCCCGCGGAGGCGGCCGCCCACGCGTTCACCGCTGAGGAGACGCAGGTGCTGGCGGGCTTCCGCGCGCAGCAGGCGGTCGGCTCGCCCGAGACCGTGGCGAAGCGCCTGACGGACCTGGTGGCGGCGACCCGCGCGGACGAACTCATGCTGGTCACGCCCGTGTACTCGTTGGCCGACCGCTTGCGGTCGTACGAACTCGTCGGACGGCACGTCATGGCACCGACGGATACGACGGCCACGACAGCACCGATCGCCTCGATCCCGCAGTAGGCCGCCGCCGCGTCACCGTCCGGAACCGCCCGCCGACGTCGCCTATGTCGCCGATGTCGTCGTCGGCGGTTCGGACCGTCCGCCCATGTCGAGCCGGAACGGCGGGTACACGTCGGTCATCAGCGCGGCGTACGCGATCACCCGCGCGGACCAGCGGACCAGGCCGATCAGCAGATCGAAGAGGTGGACCGGGTAGCGGGCGGTGAACGCCAGGACGACCACGGCGACGAGGGAGAGGAAGGGGATCAGGCCGACGCCGCGCCAGCCGTCGTCTTCTGCCCATCCCCAGCCCGACCCGCCGGTGAAGATCCCGACGACGATGTACTGCGGGATCACCAGCAGCCACCACTTGACCAGGACCAGTCCGCGCGAGAGCCGCTCGGGGTAGGCCACGTCCAGATGCGCGGGGTAGTCGGGGACGTCCGCGAGGGTGAACGGCGGGTACCGGTCGGTGCCGAGCGCGGCGTGGGCGTAGTAGCCGACCCGCCAGTTCCAGCGCAGCACGCCGACATTGAAGACGAAGAGGGACTGCGGGTACCGGCCGGTGAAGAGGATGGCGAAGAACGCGACGATCGTCACGAGGACGAACGCGATCCAGAGGAAGAACAGCACGATGTAGTGCGGGACGGCCAGAAGCCACTTCACCAGCCACAGCCATCTGGACAGTCGGGGGTCGAGAGACGCCTCGATCCGCACGGGCGACACGGTGACAGGATTCATGGGGCGCCTCCGATCGAGAGTCCCCACCCGGCGGCGACCAGTCCGCAGTCTCAGGCTCGCACGCGCCGTGGACGGCCGCGACTCGGGCGATCATCCCGGGCGCGAACCGGCGACCACGCACCGCACGGCATCGAGGCCGCCGCCTCGATGCCGTGCGGGACCCTCCCCGGGGTCGTGGCTCAGGAGGTGGCGTTCCAGGAGTGCGCGACGTCGATGACCAGGTGGTCGCCCGACTGCGTCACGCGGAACGGCAGCCGCGCCCGCACGCCGACCCCGATGACGACATCGTCCTCGAGGGCGTCGACGTATCGCGTGTCCTTGAAGGTCTGGTAGCCCGTGATGTCCACCCCCGGCAGCGGCTGCCCGTGCGTGCCCGGGTAGGAGTTCGTGCCGGTCTCCGGGTCGTAGTTCGGCCCCACGGCGATCTGCAGGATCGCCCCGCCGGAGACGGGGATCTCCCCCGTGCCGACCGAGATCAGCTTGTCGACGTACTTGACGCGGAAGCCGATGTCGCCGGTGGCCGAGCCGCCCTTGTAGTCGATGACCATGCGGTCGAAGCACTCGTGCTGACCGGTCCTGACGTTCGTCAGCGCGGGCCGGTAGTCCTCCGCCGGAGTCACCCGCTTCTCCAGGCTCCCCCACCCGGTCTCGCACACCGCCGACGTGGCGGTGTCGGCCTGCGCCGTCACCGCCGTCCCCGCGAGGCCGGCTCCCGCCAGCGCCAATGCCGCCAACGCGGTTCCGAGTCGTCGCATGTCTGCTCCCCAATTGATCGAGTACACGGTCACGGCGCCAGGCCGTGTTCGTTCACGCTGGGCTCGGCATGTGACCGGACCAGGCCCGGACGATCACGAAACGGCAACGACCGATCATGGAAGGCCGAGGATCGGGGCACGCGGAAGCCGTACGTGGGATCGACACCCGCACAGACCTTGGCTGATCAGCTCCCATGCCGAAGACTCGGGGCCATGACGCAGCGTGTGGAGCTCGCCACCGTGATGGACCGACTGGCCGTCGACGGGTTGATCACCGACTACGCCGTGGCGGTGGACGACGGTGACTGGACGGCGTACCGGGAACTTTTCACATCGGACGGACGGGCGGACTACCGTTCCGCCGGAGGCATCGAGGGGGAGGCCGGGAACGTCGCCGCCTGGCTCGCGGAGACCATGCGGGTGTTCGCGATGCGGCAGCACCTCATCGTCAACCGCCGGCTGCGCTTCGGGATCCTGGAGCAGGACACCGGGGACACCGCCCGGGTGCAGGCCGACTACGTCAACCCGATGCGGTTGACCGCCGACGCCTCCGACGGCTCCGCGGCCGGCGCCCCCGACTTCGTCTGCGGCGGCCGGTACACCTTCGGTCTGCTGCGGACGTACGACGGCTGGCGGGTGCGCGAGGTGGTCGTACGGGAGAAATGGCGACAGCTGCCCGGCTGAGCCGAAACGCGCTCCTGCCGAGCCGAAAAGCACTCTGTCGGAGATCGTCCGCGGCGCGCACACTGGAGGCATGCAGGGGTTCACGCAGGGGTTCGGACACTGGCTCACCTCCCCCTGGCGGCGTTCGGCCGTCGCGGCTCTCGCGGGCGCGCTGCCCGTGCTCGCGTTCCCGGCGCCGGCCCTGTGGTGGTGGGCCTACCTCGCGCTCGTCCCCTGGATCCTGCTCGCCCGCTCCGCGCCGACGGGGCGGCGGGCGGCGTACGACGGCTGGAGCGGCGGCTTCGGGTTCATGCTGGCGATGCATCACTGGCTGCTGCCGTCCCTGCACGTGTTCACGCTTCTCATCGCCGCGCTGCTGGGCGCCCTGTGGGCTCCGTGGGGGTGGCTGGTGCGCCGGTTCCTCGCCGCGGACGCGATGCCGTCCCGCGGGCGGGTGGCGGCCGCGCTGCTCGTCCTGCCCTCGGCCTGGCTGGCCGTGGAACTCGTCCGCTCCTGGCAGGGGCTCGGCGGGCCGTGGGGCATGCTCGGGGCCAGTCAGTGGCAGGTGCAGCCCGCGTTGCGGCTCGCCTCCGTCGGCGGGGTGTGGCTGCTGAGCCTGCTGGTGGTGGCGGTCAACGTGGCCGCCGCCGTCCTCGTCGCGCTTCCCTCGTCCCGGCTGCCGGCGCTCGCCGGGCTGGTCGCCACCGCCGCCACGGCCTCGGCCGCCTGGGTGTGGGCGCCGCGCCCCGACGTCGACGGACAGGCCCGGATCGCCGTCGTCCAGCCGGGTGTGATCGACGGGCCCGACCGACGCTTCGACCGCGAGGAGCAGTTGACCCGACGGCTGGTCGGGCAGGACGTCGATCTGATCGTCTGGGGCGAGAGCAGTGTCGGGTACGACCTCGCCGAGCGGCCCGATCTGGCCGATCGCCTCGCCCGGTTGTCCCGCGCGACCGGCGCCGACATCCTCGTCAACGTCGACGCCCGCCGCTCCGACCGGCCCGGCATCTACAAGAGCTCGATCCTCGTCGGCCCCGACGGCCAGACCGGAGACCGGTACGACAAGATGCGCCTGGTGCCGTTCGGCGAGTACATACCGGCCCGTTCGCTGCTCGGCTGGGCCACCTCCGTCGGCAAGGCGGCCGGCGAGGACCGGCGGCGCGGCGCCGGGCAGGTCGTGATGGACGCCGCGCCGGGCCTGCGCATCGGGCCGATGGTGTGCTTCGAGACGGCCTTCCCCGACATGAGCCGGCATCTCGCCGAGGACGGCAGCGACGTGCTCGTCGCCCAGTCGTCGACCTCGACCTTCCAGCACAGCTGGGCGCCCGCGGAGCACGCCTCGCTGGGAGCGCTGCGCGCCGCGGAGACCGGGCGGCCGTTCGTCCACTCCACCCTCACCGGCGTCTCCGCGGTGTACGACGCGAGCGGCCGGCGCATCGGCTCATGGCTGGGCACGGAGGCGAGCACGACGGCCGTCTACGAGGTCCCGCTCGCCGACGGCGTCACCCCGTACGTCCGGTACGGCGACTGGCCGGTCCACCTGGCGCTGCTGACGCTCGCGGCCCTCGGCCTCACCGAGGGGAGCCGGGCGGTCAGGCTGCGGCGGACTCGTCCCGCACCGCTCGGACCACCTGCTCGCACAGCTCATGAGTCGCCAACGCGTCCCGGGCGCTGAGCACCTTTCCCGCGCGCACGGCGTCCAGGAAGGCGAGCACCGCCTGCTCGATACCGCGCTGCCGGGCCACCGGGACCCAGTCGCCGCGCCGCCGCACGGTCGGCTGCCCCTTGTGGTCGATGACCTCGGCGAGGTTGACGACCTGCCGCTTGGTGTCCTGCCCGGACACCTCCAGGATCTCCTCGTTCGAGCCGCTGAGCCGGTTCATCACACCGAGTGCGGTGAAGCCGTCCCCGCTGAGCTGGAGGACTATGTGGTGCAGCAGCCCCTCCTCGACGCGGGCGCGCACGGTCACGTCGTCGACCGGGCCCGGCGCCAGGAAGCGCAGGGTGTCGACGACGTGGATGAAGTCGTCGAGGACCATCCTGCGCGGTTCCTCGGGCAGTCCGATCCGGTTCTTCTGCATGATGATCAGCTCGCGCGGATGGTCGGCGCACTGCGCGTACCCGGGCGCGAAACGCCGGTTGAATCCGACGGCGAGGGACGTGTCGCGCGTCTGCGCGAGCGCCACGAGCCGTTCGGAGTCGGCGAGTTCGTAGGCGAGGGGCTTGTCGACGTACGTCGGGACGCCCGCTTCCAGCAGCCGGGCGACGATCTCGGGGTGGGCTGCGGTGGGCGCGTGCACGAACGCCGCGTCCAGGCCGACGCCGAGCAGCGCGTCGAGGTCGCGGTGCCGCTGCTCGCGGGGCAGCCGAAGGGTGTCGGCGACCCGGTCGAGGGTGGCCGGGGTGCGGGTCTGCAGATGGAGTTCGACCCCGGGCAACGCGCCGAGCACCGGCAGATACGCCTTCTGCGCGATGTCGCCGAGTCCGATGCAGCCGACCTTCACGGGGTGCTCCCTCACTGCTCGCCTGTCTCCACGGCAGCATACGACCCACCGGAAACCCCGTGGCAGGCGCGGTGGGCTCGGGGTCCCCATGCGGGGAGCAGTGCCCGGCCGTCAGCGTGTTCGGGGTTGCTCCCTCCCTACGGGGTACGAGATCACCCGTGTGGGGCAACCTCGGGTGGTCCGCTGTTGCTCGGGCGGCCGCAACCGCCAGAGTTGCGCGGGTGCATCGAACGACTACCGCCGCCACGCTCCTGGTCACCGTGGCCTTCTCGGCCCTCTCCGGGTGCATGACCGTCCAGCGTCCGCCCGCGCCGGGTCCGGCCCTGGCCCCCTCCCGGCCGTCCGTGCCGCGGCCGGACGGGCAGGCCGAGACGCAGATCGTGCAGGCGCCGGCCCGTGAGGCGCTGGAGATGATCGCGCCGTCCAGGAAACCGGAACCGACGGCGCCGGCCACCCCGGCCCAGCGGCGGCGGACGGCGGCGGCGCCGGCCGAGCAGCCGCCCGCGCCCCGTTCGCATCCGCACGCCCGGCCGCCCCACCCGGAGCCGCGACGGCACGCACTGCCGCGGGTGGAGATTCCGGATGTGGAGGCGGAGGTGCGCAGGAACACCGATGTGTGCGCGCTCGGCAGGAAGTACGGCGGATGGCAGCGGGACAGCCCGGAAGCGGTGATCTGCGAACAGGCCTACGGACGATGAGGGTTCACGCCCTCCGGTTCACCCGTCCCGGTTCGCCCGACCCGGTTCACGCCTCCCGGATCACCCCTCCCGACGCCACTCCCCCTCCCCCAGTCTCAGCTCCATCCTGCTGATCGCCGCCCGTACGCCGTCCCCGTAGCTGTCGTCGCCCAGCGCCGCGGCCGCCCTGCGCGCCCTGCGGACATGGGTCCGGGCGGCCTCGGCGTGGTCGAGCTTCACGTAGTCCGCCGCCAGGTTGAGGTGCAGGGACGGATAGAGCGCCCGCACCTCCACCGACCCCTCGTGCTCCTGCGCCGCCGTCAGCGCCCGCAGGTCCCAGGCCAGTTCGTCCGACGGGTCGTCGTGGGTGTCGGCCAGGTAGTGGGCGAGGGTGCAGCGGTGCAGCGGGTCGCCGTCCTCGCCGACCTCCGTCCACAGGTCGAGGAGCCGGTGCCGGGCCTCCTCGCGGTCTCCCCCGTGGTGCAGCATCACGACCTGCCCGATCCGCGTGAGCAGCGTCTCCGACGCCGTCCGCCCCTGTCTCTCCGCCACCCAGGCCTCCCTTGCGCCGATGCGTCGACGCTAGCCGCACGCACCGGCGATCGGGGTCAGGCGGCACCGGGGCCGGGGCCGGAGAAGTCCGGCCAGGAGCGTACAGATCAGATCAGGCCAGAACAGGTCAGCTCAGGTCAGGTCAGGTTCGGGATCGTCCAGTCGATCGGCTCGTGGCCCTGCTGTGCCACCGCCGCGTCGATCTGCGTGAACGGACGGGAGCCGAAGAACTTCTTCGCCGACAGCGGCGAGGGGTGCGCGCCCTTGACCACGATGTGCCGGCTCTCGTCGATGAGCGGCAGCTTCTTCTGCGCGTAGTTGCCCCACAGCACGAAGACGGCCGGGTCGGGCCGGTCGGCCACGGCGCGGATCACCGCGTCCGTGAACTTCTCCCAGCCCTTGCCCTTGTGCGAGTTCGCCTCGCCGGAGCGGACCGTGAGGACCGCGTTGAGCAGCAGGACGCCCTGCTGGGCCCACGGCATCAGATACCCGTTGTCCGGGATCGGGGTGCCCAGCTCCTCGTGCATCTCCTTGTAGATGTTCCTCAGCGACGGCGGGATCTTCACTCCCGGCTGCACCGAGAAGCACAGTCCGTGCCCCTGGCCCTCGCCATGGTACGGGTCCTGGCCGAGGACGAGCACCTTCACCTGCTCGTACGGCGTCGCGTCGAGTGCGGCGAACACCTCCTCGCGGGGAGGGTAGACGGGCCCCTTCGCCCGCTCCTCCTCGACGAACTCCGTCAGCTCCTTGAAGTAGGGCTGCTGCAGCTCGTCGCCCAGAACCCCGTGCCAGGACTCGGGCAGCATGGCGTTGTCGGTCACGTCGACGTCCTCCGTTGTGCGGTCACTTCCAGACCACAGAACCTACAGGCGACCACTGACAGTTCGCCGCTACCAGCTGGTCTTCCGGTACAGCTCCCACATCGTCATCATGGTCGCCGGGTCGATGACCTTCTCGAGACCGGCGATCTCCTCGTCCGCGGCCACATACTGCTTGCCCTGCCACAGCGGCAGCAGCCGTGCGTCGTCCACGAAGATCTGCTGAGCGGCCTCGATCTGCCGCGCCACGGCCGCGCGATCGCCCTGCGCGCGCGACTCCGGCAGCAGCTTGCCGGTGATCTCGGGGGCTTCGTACGGGGTTCCGAGCGCGTTCTGCTCGCCCACGAAGGGCGCGATGAAGTTGTCGGCGTCGTTGAAGTCGGGGAACCAACCGCGCCCGAACACCGGGTACTCGCCGTTCTGGTAGCCCTTGACGTAGGTCTTCCAGGGGCGGCTCTTGAGGGTGATCGTGAAGAGGCCGGAGGCCTCCAGCTGCCGCTTCAGCTCCTCGAAGGCGGGCTTGGTCGTCGAGCCGTAGCGGTCGCTGGTGTACCAGAGGGTCAGCGGGACACGTTCGGTGATCCCCTCGTCCCTGAGGAGCTTCTTGGCCTTGGCCACACTGGGGTCTCCGAAGTCGTCGAAGAAGCCCGTGGTGTGGCCGGTGAGTCCGGCAGGGACCATCGAGTACAGCGGCTCGACGGTGTCCTTGTAGACCTTGTGCACGAGTGCCGAGCGGTCGACGATCTGTGCGATGGCCTTGCGGACCGCGGGCTTCGCGGCCCACGGGTCGCTGGGGTTGAACACCAGATAGCTGATCTCGGTGGTGGGGTTCTCCACCAGCTGGAGCCCCTCGTCCTGCTGGTTGCTCTCGATGTCCACGGTGTCGGAGGCGCCGAGACCGCGGTAGACGACCGAGATCTCCTTGTTCTTGAGTGCCTTGACCAGCTCGCTCGACTGCGGGAAGTAGCGGATGGTGACGGCGTCGTTCTTGAGGTCCGCTATGCCCTTGTAGTTGCCGTTGCGGACGAGCGTGGCCTTCTTGCCCTCTTCGTAGGAGTCGAGGCTGTAGGGTCCCGAGCCGCTGATCTTCCCGTCCTCGCGGAGCGCGTTCGCGGGGTAGTCCTCGGGGTCCACGATCGACATGGCGGGCGTGGTGAGCACCAGGGGGAAGGTGGCGTCGGGTTGGCTGAGCTGGAAGATGACCTCTCGGTCGCCCTTCGCCTGAACCCGGGAGAGTGTTCCCAGCAGACCCGTGGGGCCGCCGTTGACGTTGATCTTCTTGATCCGGTCGAACGAGTACTTGACGGCCTTGGCGTCCAACGTGTGCCCGTTGGAGAACTTCAGGCCCTCGCGCAGCTTGCAGCTGTACACGGTGCTCGTGCTGTCCGTGAACTCGCAGCTCTCGGCGGCGTCGGGCTCGGGGGTGGTTCCACCGGGGCTGTAGTTCAGGAGCGTCTGATAGACGTTGCGGAACAGCTCCCAGGAGCTGTCCCACGAGGCCGCGGGGTCCAGCGTGCTGGGAGCACTGGTGGTGCCCACGACGATCGGTCCGGCGTCGTCGGAGCTCTCCTCCCCCAGGAGGCTGCACCCGGCCACCAGGGATATGGACACGATCGCAGCCACCTGCTGCAAGGATCGGTTCCGGTTGAACACGTGCACGCTCCTCGATCTGCCATGCCAAGGGTTGGCAGACCATACCGCAGCCCCGCGCGGCCTGAACCGGCGGCTGTGCAGCGGTATTGATCACTTTTGGTTTGACGACGTTGTCATCACCGTGTGCGACGCAAGGGTGACGACACGGGCGCCGTTTCCGTCAAGGAAACGGCGCCCGGTCGCGCGCGTCGGGGCTCAGGCCACGCCGGCGTTGAGGAAGATGCCGCCGTCGACGACGAGCGTCTGGCCGGTGATCCAGTCCGACTGCTCCGAGGTCAGGAACGCGGCGGTGCCGCCGATGTCGGAGGGCACGCCGAGCCGGGCGAGCGGGTAGGCGGCGGCCGCCTCCGCCTCGCGGCCCTCGTACAGGGCGGCGGCGAACTTGGTCTTCACCACGGCCGGGGCGATCGCGTTGACCCGCACGCGCGGCGCGAACTCGTGCGCCAGCTGCTGGGTCAGGTTGATCATCGCGGCCTTGCTGATGCCGTACGCGCCGATGAACGGCGAGGCGGACAGGCCCGCGACGGAGGAGATGTTGACGATCGCGCCGCCGTTGTCCTTCTGCCAGGCGTGCCAGGTCTTCTGCGCGAAGCCGAGCGCGGAGACCACGTTGGTCTCGAAGACCTTGCGGGCCACGTCCAGGTCGAGGTCGGCGATCGGCCCGAACACCGGGTTCGTACCGGCGTTGTTGACCAGGAAGTCGACGCGGCCGAAGGCCTCCATCGTGCGCTCGACGGCGGCGGCCTGGTGGGCGAGGTCGTGCGCCTTGCCGGCGACGCCGATGACGCGGTCGGCGCCGAGCTGTTCGACGGCCTCCTTGAGGGCGTCCTCGTTGCGGCCGGTGATGCAGACCCGGTCGCCGCGGGCGATGAGCGCCTCGGCGACGCCGTAGCCGATGCCCCGGCTGGCACCGGTGACAAGGGCGACCTTGCCGGAGAGTGCGGGCAGTTCAGTCATGTCGGTGATCCTCAGTCGTCCCTTGTGGCCGTTAGTCGAGCGGTCCGCCGGCGACGTACAGCACCTGGCCGGAGACGAAGCCGGCGGCCTCGTTCGTGAAGAAGGCGATCGCGTTGGCGATGTCGTCGGGCTCGCCGACGCGCGCGACCGGGATCTGGGTGGCGGCCGCGGCCTTGAACTCCTCGAAGCCCATGCCGACGCGGGCGGCGGTCGCGGCGGTCATGTCGGTGGCGATGAAGCCGGGGGCGACGGCGTTGGCGGTGATGCCGAACTTGCCGAGCTCGATGGCGAGGGTCTTGGTGAAGCCCTGCAGACCGGCCTTGGCGGCGGAGTAGTTGGCCTGGCCGCGGTTGCCGAGCGCCGAGGAGGAGGACAGGTTGACGACCCGTCCGAAGCCGGCGTCGACCATGTGCTTCTGGACGGCCTTGGTCATCAGGAACGAGCCGCGCAGGTGCACGTTGAGGACGGTGTCCCAGTCGCCGGTGCTCATCTTGAACAGCAGGTTGTCGCGGAGCACGCCCGCGTTGTTGACGAGGATCGTCGGCGCGCCGAGCTCCGCGACGACGCGGGCGATCGCGGCCTCGACCTGGGCCTCGTCGGAGACGTCGGCGCCGACGGCGATGGCCTTGCCCCCCGCCGCGGTGATCTTCTCGACGGTGTCCTTGCAGGCGGCCTCGTCGAGGTCGACGACCGCGACCGCGCGGCCCTCGGCGGCCAGTCGTACGGCGGTGGCGGCTCCGATGCCGCGCGCCCCGCCCGTGACCACGGCGACCCGCTGCTCATTGGTGGACATTGCTGGTTCTCCTCGCCCTTGAGAATGCCTGACCTGAGAATGCCTGGCCTGACGAAAGCCCGACCTGAGAAGTCTGCTGCGCCCGAGTGGTGAGCGACCGCTTAGTACCTTCGGCAGACGTGACGCTAGAAGCCCTGGCACCCGGTGTCAACGCCACACGACGCCGGTGTGATCCATTACCTCACCAGCAGCTGAAGCAACCGCTCCGTCTCGGCCGCCGGATCGGTGGTGAGCCCGGTGTGCACGGGGCCCGGCTGGACGACCGTCGAGCGGGGCGCGATGAGCCAGCGGAAGCGCCGCCCGGCGTCGTCGTGCGCCGCCTGCCCGGCCGCCGCGCCGCCCGCGCACACGCCCTCGACCGCCCGCAGGGCGGCCCGCACCCCGGCGACGTCCGCCTCCGGGTCCAGCGCGAGGAGCTTCGTCTCGTCGAGGTGGGTGCGGGCGCCGACGTAGTCCTGGCCGCGGCAGTACACCAGTACACCCGCGTTGATGCACTCGCCGCGTTCGACGCGCGGAACGACGCGCAGCAGGGCGTACTCGAAGACGTCCCGGTCGCCGCCCTGGCCCGGCCGGATGATGTGGCGGTCGTTCACTTGGTCCCCTTGATGCGGTCGTGGATGACGGCTGCGCGCGCGAGGAGAGGCGCCGCGTAGGCGCGCCGGAGCGCGTCCGGGCTGTCGAAGCCGGGCTCGTCCGTCAGCCAGACGTCGGGGATCTCGGCGGTGACCTCGGCGAGCAGCTCGGCGGTGACCAGCGGCGCCAGCTCGGCCGCCGCGGCCGCGACGTCCGGCGCGAAGGGGGCGAGCGTGTGGTCGCCGGCGTCGTAGGGGCGGGCCGCGGAGGTCTCGGCGGTGGGCCAGTTGTGCTGCCAGATCATGGTGGCGCCGTGGTCGATGAGCCACAGGTCGCCGCGGTGCACCAGCAGGTTGGGGTTGCGCCAGGAGCGGTCGACGTTGTTCACCAGCGCGTCGAACCAGACGATCCGGCCGGCCTCCTCGGGGCTCACCGGGAAGGCGAGCGGGTCGAAGCCGAGGGCTCCGGAGAGGAAGTCCATGCCGAGGTTGGTCCCGCCGCTGGACTTCAGCAACTCCTGCACCTGCTGGTCGGGTTCGCCGAGTCCCAGCAGGACGTCGAGCTCCACGGTCACCAGCCGGGGCACCCGCAGGCCCAGTCTGCGGGCCAGCTCGCCGCAGACGACCTCCGCGACCAGCGTCTTGCGGCCCTGCCCGGCGCCGGTGAACTTCATGACGTATACACCGAAGTCGTCGGCCTCGACGAGTCCCGGCAGCGAGCCGCCCTCACGCAAGGGGGTGACATAGCGGGTCGCGGTGACTTCCTTGAGCATCGCCCCAGGTTACTGGGCCTGGAGCGATGTCCGGCCGACAGCTCCGCGACAGCTCTGGCTTACGCCGCGCTCATGTCGAACGGGTCAAGATCTCGACACTGTCCGGACTTGACGGGGGCGCTGAACAAGCGACGTCCACGGCTCGTACCTCTTGACAGATCCACGCACCCCCTTTGGAAGGGAACCCCCCAGCATGACCAGCGCATCGATCAAGTCCGCGTCGGGGCCCGCCCGCCGTGCCGTCGTGGCCGCCGCCGGAGCCGCAGGGCTCTCCGTCGCGCTGACCGCGTGCGGCGGCTCCGACGACGACTCGTCGAGCTCGTCCTCGTCGGCCGGCACGTCGGGTTCCACCGGTTCCACCGGCAGCACCGAGGCCGCGAGCACCGGCGGCACGGGCGGCGGGGACAACGCCGCGGCCGGCGCCGCGCTCACCACGACCGCCGACATACCCGAGGGCGGCGGCAAGGTCTTCGACTCCGAGAAGGTGGTCGTCACCCAGCCGACGGCGGGCACGTACAAGGCGTTCTCCGCGGTGTGCACGCACCAGGGCTGTGCGGTGAAGAGCATCGCCGACGGCGTGATCAACTGCCCGTGTCACAACAGCAACTTCTCGATCACGGACGGCAGCGTGAAGAGCGGTCCCGCGCAGAAGGCGCTGCCGGAGGTGGCGATCACCGTCAGCGGCGACTCGATCACTCTGGCCTGACGGCCGTCCGCCGGAGGCAGTCCAGCACCTCGTCCGTGGTCGCGACCGTGGCGACCAATGCGAGGGTGTGACGGATCATCGCGGGGGTGTAGTCGGCAGGCACCCCCGCGATGGCGTCCGACGGCACGACGACCGTATAACCCCGGTTGACGGCGTCGAAGACGGTGTTCGGGATCGCGACGTTGGCCGAGACGCCGCTCACCACCAGGGTGCGGCAGCCCAGGTTGCGCAGCAGGGCGTCGACATCGGTGCCCTGGACGGGCGACAGCCCGTGCAGCCGCCGTACGACGAGGTCCTGCTCGGCGACCTCGATCGGGGGCGCGAGACGGGTCGCGGCGGTACCGCCGAGCTGCTGGACGGGGAAGCGTTCGGCAGCACGGAACAGACGGGCGTTGCGGTTCGCGCCCCGGCCGTCGGGACGGCGCTCGGCGATGGCGTGCATGACCTGGACACCGCGTTCGTGCGCGGCGTCGACCAGTCGGCCCACGTTGACAAGGGCACCCGACTCGCGGGCGGCGGCGGCGAGTTGAGGCAGTGCGGCACCGGGGCCGACGACGCCCTGCTGGCACTCCACCGTGAGCAGCACGGTGGAGTCGGGGTCGAGGAGGTCCTTGAGCTCTTCGGACGACGGCACAACTCCCCCTGATGTCATGACTCTTGCTTTTCTGACACAGTGTCAGAAAAGTCGTACTGGTAAGCAGTACGAGGGAAGCAGTACACGGGAAGCAGCGACAAGAGAAGAAGAATGAGGGGGCCGGATGACCGTCACTCAGCGCCGGGGCCGGAAGATCATGATGACGTCGGGCGAGCTGGACGCGTTCCTCGCCGACCAGCGCACCTGTCGGGTCGCGACCGTGTCCGCCGACGGCGCCCCGCACGTCAGCGCTCTGTGGTTCCTCTGGGACGGCACCGCGCTCTGGCTGTACTCGGTCGTGCGCAGCAAGCGCTGGGCGGACCTGTGCCGCGATCCCCGGGTCGCGATCGTGATCGACACGGGCGAGGAGTACGACGCGCTGCGCGGCGTCGAGCTGTCCGGCCCCGTGGACTTCGTGGGCGAGGCCCCGCGCACCGGCGAGCTGTGCGCCGAACTCGACGCCGTGGAGACGCTGTTCGCCCGCAAGAACTTCGGTCTGGACGCGATGCCGCACGACGGCCGGCACGCATGGGTGCGACTGAACCCGGCCAAGATCGTGTCCTGGGACTTCCGCAAACTGGGCGGCGCGTAGGAGCTGTCCGGCCGGTCGGCTCAGCTCAGCGACCGGCCCGCCTCCTTGAGCGCCCCGACCGCCGCCCGGATCGACGGGCGGCGGTCGGCGTCCGCCCGCCAGACCACGTACACATGCCGGCGCACGCGCTGGCGCAACGGGACCATCACGACTCCCTCGGGCACCGGGTGACGTCCGAGCAGGGGCGCGACGCAGACACCCAACCCGGCTGCCACCAGACCGAGTTGGGTGTGCGTCTCGGCCGCCCGGTGGCCGACGATCGGCTCGACGCCCCGTGAGCGCAGCGTGAGCATCAGCCACTCGTGGCAGAACTCGCCCTCGCCCCAGGTGATCCACTCGTCCTCGGCGAACTCCCCGAGGTCCACCTCGTCCCGGCCCGCGAGGGGATGCCCGGCAGGCATGGCGACATCGGCGGGATCGTCGAGAATGGACGCCTTGAGCAGGCCGTCCGGCACCGGCATCGGCTTGTTGTACCAGTCCAGGACGACGGCGAGGTCGAGGTCGCCCCGCACGACGCCGGTGATGCCGCGCTCCGGCTCCATCTCGTACGAGCGCAGCCGCAGCGCGGGGTGCGCCTTGCGCAGCGCCGCGAGGGCGACGGGAAACAGCCCCCGCGCCGCGGTCGGGAACGCGGACAGTCTCAACTCCCCCGCCACCTGCCCGCGTTGGGCCTCCAGGTCGACCTGGGCGAGTTCGACCTGGGACAGGATCCGGGAGGCGTGGTCGGCGAGCAGCCGTCCGGCGTCCGTCAGCCGCACGCCCCGCCCCTGCTTGGCGAGCAGCCGCTGCCCGACCTCCCGCTCCAGCTTGGCCAGCTGCTGCGAGACGGCCGAGGTGGTGATGTGCAGCCCCGTCGCGGCAGCGCTGACCGATCCGTGCCGGGCGAGGGCGTCGAGGGTGCGCAGGCGCTCCAGGTTCAACATGTAAGCGATGCTACGAGATATGCGTCGCGGATCCTCGCCTGCGCTACACGTACCCGCGTCCGGGCACCGACCGCACCGCGGCGGCGACCGCGTCCGCGAGCACCTCGATCTCCCCTGCCGTCAACGTCGACACGGTGATCCGGATCCCGGGCGGAGCCTGGACCCGGAACCGCGCCCCCGGCGCGACCGCCCATCCCGCGTGCAGCAGGCCGGCGACCGCCCCCGTCTCGTCCGGCACGGGGACCCAGACGTTCATCCCGCTGCGCCCGTACGCCGCCACCCCCCGTCCGGCGAGCGCCGCGATCAACGCGTCCCGCCGGCTGCCGTACGCCGCCGCCACCGCCCGCGTGTCCACCGCGCCGTCGGCCCACAGCCGCAGCACCGCCCGCTGGGTGATCCGGCTGACCCAGCCGGGCCCGAGCCGCTGCCGGCCGCGGACCCGGTCGAGGGTGACGTCGTCCCCGGTGAGCACGGCGAACCGCAGGTCGGGCCCGTACGCCTTGGCGGCCGAGCGCACGAAGGCCCAGTGCCGGGTGACGCCGGCGAGGGGGTGCAGGGGGAGGTCGACGATCCGATGACCGTGGTCGTCCTCGACGAGCAGCGCCTGCGGGTGTTCCCGCAGGACGGCGCGCAGGGCACGCGCGCGTGAGGCGGTCACCGCCGCGCCGGTCGGGTTCTGCGCCCGGTCGGTGACGATCAGGGCGCTCGCCCCGGCCGCCAGGGCACGGCGGACGTCCTCGGGCAGCGGTCCGTCGTCGTCGAGGCCGACCGGAACCGGGCGCAGTCCGAGGGCCGGCACGAGGTCGAGCAGGGAGCCCCAGCCGGGATCCTCGACGGCGACCGTGTCGCCCGGCCGCAGATGTGCGGCGAGGACGCGTTCGATCGCGTCCAGCGAGCCGGAGGCGACGGCCACGGGCCCGGCCGGCACGCCGTCCGCGTCCAGGTCGGCCCGGGCCAGGCGCGCCAGCTCGGGTTCGACCGGAGCGTGTCCGTACAGGACCGGCTCCCGGTCGCCCTGCGCGGCGGCCCACGCGAACGCCGGCCCCAACGGTGGCAGCAGGGCCGTGTCCGGGTTGCCGGCGGCCGCGTCCCGCACCCCCGCCGGCACCTCGACGCGGATGAACTCGCGCCCGGTCGTGGCGGGCTTCGACCGCACCCGGCTGCCCCGGCGGCCGTCGGTCTCGATCACCCCCCGTTCGCGCAGGGTGCGATAGGCGGCCGCGACGGTGTTCGGGTTCACCCCCAGCGTCTGGGCCAACTCCCGCATGGGCGGCAGCAGTTGCCCGGGCCGCAGCTCACCGGCGCTCACCGCCGCCTCCACGCTCGCGGAAATGTCTGCTGCGCGCCGACCTTCGATCGGATACTCTCCTAGCACAAAGACCATTATGCACTAGAGCAATGGAGAGCGCCATGCAGGGGACCCAGGAGCCGACGACACGGGCCGCCGCCTACACCCCGACCGACCGCACGATCCCCACCCGTGCCGCGCAGCGGGCGTCCTACGACAAGGATCTGGTGCACGCGATACTCGACGAGGGCTATGTCTGCCACCTCGGCTTCGTCCGCGACGGCGCGCCCGTCGTGCTGCCGACGCTGTACGCCCGGGTCGGCGAGACGCTCTATGTGCACGGCTCGACGGGCTCGCGTCCGCTGCGGATGACGGGGCAGGCGGACCCGGGGCTCCCGGTGTGCCTGACGGTGACGCATGTCGACGGCCTGGTCCTGGCCCGCTCCGCCTTCCACCACTCGATGAACTACCGCTCGGCCGTGGTGCACGGCGTCGCGTACGACGTGACCGACCCGCAGGAGAAGCGCACCGCGCTCGACGCCCTCGTCGACCACGTCGTCCCGGGCCGGTCCGCCGACTCACGTCCCGCCGACAAGAAGGAACTGGCGGCCACCGCGGTGATCCGTCTCGACCTGAACGAGGTCTCGGCCAAGACCCGCACGGGCGGGGTGAACGACGAGCCGGAGGACCTCGCCCTCCCCCACTGGGCCGGCGTCCTCCCGCTGCGCAAGGGCTACGGCACCCCTCTCCCGGAGGCCGACCTCACCCCCGGCACGGCACTCCCGGACTACCTCTCGGCGTTGTGACGCCCAGCGCGAAAGGAACCGCACGAGAAGATCCTCGAGATCGTGCAGTCGGCGCTGCCATGCACCGCCCGGTGCGACGGCCGACACGGCCGCACCGTCCCCGGACGGGCTCGACGCCGTCCGACAGCAAGCCGTCGCCAGGGCGAACGGCGGCGGCACGCCCCTCGTGGGACGGGCGCGCCGTACCGCCCCGCGGCGCGTAGCGCGCGGCACTCGCGGCACTCGGGTATCGGCTGAGGACTCGCCTCGGGCCGCCGGGGCAGAGGCACAAACGTCGGGTCGGACGGCCGTTTCGCGGACCGGGCGTCGGGTCAGACGGCCGTTTCGCGGACCGTCGGCTCCCTTTCGGGGCTGCCGGCGGCCACCGGCTCCGGGGAGCCCTTCGCGGGTGCGGAGGACTGCGCGATGAACGCGCCGAGGAGCACCACCGCCCCGCCCACGATCTGCGGGGCCGAGAGATGCTCGCCCAGGAGCACCCACGCCAGGACGGTCGCGATGACCGCCTCCAGACACGCCACCACTCCGGCGACCTGCGGGGAGAGCCGGCGCACGGAGACCACGCCGGTGACGTAGGCGACGACCGTCGCGATCAGCACGATCCAGGCGAGCAGCAGCCAGGCGGGCACCTCGGTGCCGTTCATGCCGGCGGTGTGCGCGAGCACGGACCAGTCCATGCCCCACGGACGGGCGACGACGGTCAGCACCAGGGCGCCCACGAGGAGACCGTAGGAGATCACGCCCAGCGGGTCGGGGGCGTCGTCGCCCAAGCCGCTGCCCTGGTCGGACAGGACGAAGTAGCCGACCTGGCAGCAGGCCGCCGCGAGCGCGAGCAGCAGTCCGACGGCGTCGAAGCTCAGCCCCGACCAGATCTCCACGACACAGGCCAGTCCGCCCACCGCGAGGACCACGCCGAGCGCGGCGGCACGCGTCACGGGCCTGCGCTGCACGAACCGCACCCAGCCCAGCACGAGTGCGGGCGCGAGGTACTCGACGAGCAGTGCGACGCCGACCGGGATGCGGGATATGGAGGCGAAGTAGAAGGCCTGCACGCCGGCCACGCCGAGCAGACCGAACCCGGCGAGCAGTGCGGGGCGGGTGCGCAGCAGCGCGCGATGGCGCCAGGCGAGCGGCAGCATCACCAGGGCCGCGCCGGTCACCCGCAGCCACACCACATGCAGCGGGTCCAGGCCCGCCTCGATCAACGGCTTGGCCGCGACCCCGGATCCGCCGAAGGCGATGGCCGACCCGACCGCCAGACCGAGCCCGATGCCCTTTCCGCGGTTGCCCTGACTGCTCACAGACGTATGCACCGGCACATGATGACAGGCGACGACATGAGCGTCATCCCCGTTGACACCTGTCTCATCGGCTGGACGGCGCCGGACCGGCACAGCGCGGCCGCTCAGCGGTCGAGGCCACCGTCCTCGATCAAGCCGTCCTCGATCAGGCCGTCCCCGATCAGACCGTCCTCGATCCGGGCACGCAGTTCGTACACGTCGACTCCGGCCCGGGTGAGCACCTCGACGGCCCGCGCCTGCGGGTCCTCGACGATCGCCACGAGCAGATCGACGCCACGGGCCGGCGCGCCGTCACGCAGCACGGCCCGCACGCACGCGCGCTCGAGCGCGATCGCGGCCAGCGGCGAGAACCCCTCGACGACGGTCACGACGGGCAGGGCGCCGGAGTCCTCGACACCGCTCTGCCAGCGCAGGCCGTAGCCGATGCTGCGTTGGACGAGGTAGCCGAGCAGCCGGGCGAGCTGGGGTCCGCCGTCGAAGGCGGCGCGGACCTGGGAGTCGTGCTCCAGGAGCGAGTGCAGCACGTGGGCGGTGTCGATCTGGCGGTCCCCGTCTCTGACCGCCCGGCGGCGGGCGGCGGCGAGCGCCGCCGCGGGCTCGGCACCGAGCCTGGGATCGTCGTACATACCGTGCGCCGCCTGGTCGCGCAGCGACTGCCGGGGAATACCTGGTTGCACATCCCCTACCCCATCAGTCCCGACCGGGTCCGGTCATCCCCGGCGGGAAGCATCTTGGCGTCCCACGCAGAGCGGACCAGGGGCACCGCAATCTCCTCCTCACGGATGAGATCAGACCTTTTCCCGCCCGGAGGCGCGCGCCGCCTTGCGCTGCGCCCCCTCACGCCGACGGCACGACTGACGGTTCATCAGTATTGAATGTTGGCGGCCTTGGGGCTACTTTCCGCGACGACGCAGCCGAGTCGCCCGACACGAAGAGCCCGACACGAAGAGGTGGTCGCATGGCCGAGATCAGCGCCGAGGCACGCATCCAGGCACCGGCCGAGCAGGTGTGGGCCCAGCTCACCGACTGGCCGAAGTACGGGGAGTGGAACGCCACCCACACCAGCTTCCCCAAGGGCGGCCCCGAGACCCTCGAACTGGGCGCGACCTTCCAGGAGAACATGAAGCTCATGGGCTTCCCGGCGGAGGTCGAGTGGACCGTGGCGGAACTGGAGCCGGCCCGGGTGCTCGCCATCCGCGGGAAGGGTCCGATGGCGGTGGCCGTGGCCACCCGCTACACCCTGACCCCCGACGGCGACGCCACGACGGTCCGTATCGACGGCGAGTTCACGGGCGCGGCCGTGTCGCTGATGGCGGGCAAGCTCAAGGACTCGGGGACGGCGGCCCTGAACGAGTCGCTGCGCAAGCTGGGCGCACTGGTGGTCTGAAACAAGGCAGCCGAGACAAGGCAGAGGCACGCGCGCGTGAAGGCGCCCCGCGGACGAATCCACGGGGCGCCTTCCTCGTCGCACAGCCGCGCGGCTGCACGGCCGTACGGCTGCTGCCTCAGTCCTCGTCGGCGAGGATCAGGTACAGCTTCTTGCGGGCGTCGTTGATGACCGCGAGCGCCTTCTCGCGCTGCTCCTTGCTGCCGGTCTTCCAGACCTGCCCGAAGGCCTCCATCAGACCGAAGCCGGCCTGGCGGATCTCGGTGAGAGCCTCCCAGTCGACCCCGCGCGTGGCCTCTTCCCAGGGGGCCTCGGGCCCCTCTTCGGCCGCCGTGCGGCCCTCGTCGGTGAGCGCGAACAGCTTCTTGCCGCCGTCGCTCTCACTGCTGATCAGGCCCTCGTCCTCCAGGAGCTGGAGGGTCGGGTACACCGAGCCCGGGCTGGGCTTCCATGCCCCGCCGCTGCGTTCGGCGATCTCCTGGATCATCTCGTAGCCGTGCATCGGCCGGTCCTTGAGCAGGGCCAGGATCGAGGCCCGTACATCACCTCGCCGCGCCCTCCCCCTGGGGCCGCCGCGCCCTCGCCCGCCCCAGGGGCCGGGACCGAAGCCGGGGCCCCCGAAGCCGGGACCGAAGCCCGGGCCACCGGGGCCGCCCGGACCGAAGGGCCCGAAGGCCGCACGCCGTCCGTCGAAGCCGCCGCGGCCGCCGCGCCGGGGGCCGTCCTGTCCATGTCCACGCTCGAATCCGTGGGTACGCATCGCAAACCACTCCTTCATTCCATCGTTGATCTGTCGCGATGCGTCAACGATATATCGGAACAGTTCGCTTGGCAAGAGCCTCGCGTTTTAGGGTGCGGACATGACATCGCACACCGCTTCGGACGCCGCTTCGGGCGCCTACCTCTCCGAACTGTTCTCGTTGGACGGCAGGGTCGCCGTGGTGACCGGCGGCAGTTCCGGCATCGGCCGGGCCATCGCCGGGGCGCTGGCGCGGGCCGGCGCGAGCACGGTGATCGTGGCCCGCAAGGAGGCCGAACTGGCCGCCACGGTCGAGGAGCTGGCGGCGGACGGCTGCCGGGCGGGCCGGGTGAGCGCCGACCTGAGCACCCGGGACGGGGTACGCGCGGCGGCCGAGCAGGCGGTCGAGGTGTTCGGCGAGCCCGACATCCTCGTCAACTGCGCCGGGATCAACCTGCGGCCCCCGATGGAGGAGCTCGACGAGGACGTCTGGGACGCCACGATGGCGCTGAACCTGGACGCGCCCTACCTGCTGGGCCGGCGGTTCGGGCCCGGCATGGCCGAGCGGGGCTTCGGGCGGATCATCCACATCACCTCGCAGCAGGCGCACCGGGCGTTCGTGCGGAGCGGCGCCTACGGGGTCTCCAAGGGGGCGCTGGAGTCGCTGGCCCGCTCACAGGCGGAGGCGTGGTCGCCGTACGGGGTCACCTGCAACACGCTGGTGCCCGGCTTCGTGATGACCCCGCTCAACGCGCGGCTGTCGTCCGACCCCGAGAAGGTGGCGGCGCTGGCCGCGCGCACGATGGTCGGGCGCAACGGCCTGGCCGAGGACTTCGCCGGAGCGGCGGTGTTCCTGGCGAGCCGCGCCTCCGGCTACGTCACCGGCCAGGCGCTCTTCGTCGACGGCGGGTTCTCCGTCCACTGAGCCGGGCCCGAGCGGGCGGTGGCGAGGTCGCCGCGGTCTACGCCGCCTGCGGGACGAACTCGACGATGTCGTCCGCGCCGGGCTGGACCACGCCGTAGGTGCCCTCGGGGACCTTGTTCCACGCGCCGGGCAGATCACCCAGGGGCTCGGAGACGATGAGGCGGGTCTCGTCGGAGACCTCGCGCAGGAACTCCAGGTCGGGGTGGAGCGCCCGGAGCGTCTCCACACGGGTGCTGTAGAACAGCGAGCGGGAGGCTCCCTGGCTGGAGTAGCGGAAGGCCCACAGCCGTCGTCCGTCGGTCACCGCGATGGTCATCTGGAGCGGGAACTCCACGCCGTGCTCGTGGCCCACGCGCTCCACCAGGCCCGCCATCCGGGCGACGGCGCCCGGCGGGTCCTCCTCCAGGCCCAGGGTGAGCGCCAGGAAGAACATCATCTCGGAGTCCGTCGATCCCTGGATGTGGGGGAAGAGCGCGGGGTCGACGGCGAGGGCGAGGTCCCGGTGGATCAGGTGGAAGTCGGCGATCGCACCGTTGTGCATCCACATCCAGCGGCCGTGCCGGAACGGGTGGGAGTTGGTCTGCTGCACCGCCGTGCCGGTCGAGGCCCGGATGTGGGCGAAGAACAGCGGTGAGCGGACATGACCGGCGATCTCCCGCAGATTGCGGTTGCTCCAGGCCGGGCCGATCTCCCGGACGATCGCGGGGCTCCCGTCCTCCGCGTCGGCCGCGTCGGCGGCGTACCAGCCGATGCCGAAGCCGTCGCCGTTCGTCGTCTCGACGCCCATCCGGGAGTGCAGGCTCTGGTCGATCAGTGAGTGGGCCGGCCGGTAGAGAATCGTTTCGAGCATGATCGGAGTGCCCGAGTAGGCAAGCCATCGGCACATCGTCTAACGCCTTCCTGGAGACACCGGGCGGACCGGGAGGCCCGGGAGATCCGGGCGGACCGGGCCGGTCATGCCGCGGACCTGTTCGGCTTCACCACGCACAGCGCCCAGATGACGAACGCGGAGAACGCGATCAGCACGACGGACCAGACCGGGTAGTACGGCAGGGAGAGGAAGTTGGCGATGATGATCAGCCCGGCGACGGCCACGCCCGCGACCCGCGCCCACATCGCCCCCTGGAACAGGCCCAGGCTGACGATCACGGCGACCACGCCCAGGGCGAGGTGGATCCAGCCCCAGCCGGTGAGATCGAACGCGAAGACGTAGTTGCGGGTCGTCACGAAGACGTCGTCCTCGGCGATCCCCATGATGCCGCGGAAGATGTCGAGCACTCCGGAGAGCATGAGCGTGACGGCGGCGAAGATCATCAGACCCTGGGCCCACTGTTGCTTGGCCGTGTGCCGCCCGGCCGACGGCGTGGTGTGTGACGCGGTCATCCCGTTGCCTCGATTCGGTGTCGTCGTTCGTCGTTCGTCGTTCGTCGTTCGTCGTTCGTCGTTCGTCGTTCGTCGTTCGTCGTTCGTCGTTCGACGAGTGCACGGACTTGCGGCACTCAGCGGCCGGAGCCGCTCAGGACCAGCTTCTTGGCCTTGGTGAACTCCTCGTCCGTGATGTCGCCACGGGCGCGGATCTCGGAGAGTCGGGCGAGTTCGTCGACGCTGCTGGGACTGGTGTCGGCGCCCTTGGCGGTCTCGCGGACGTAGCTGTCGAAGGCCTGCTGCTGATCACGCGCCTGCTTGATCTCCCGGCGCCCCATGCCCTTGCCCCGCGCGATCACGTAGACGAACACGCCCAGGAAGGGCAGGACGATGCAGAACACCAGCCAGCCGGCCTTGGCCCAGCCGCTGAGTTCGTCGTCACGGAAGATGTCGACGATGCAGCGGAACAGCAGGACGAACCACATGATCCACAGGAAGAACACCAGCATGGTCCAGAAGGCGCTCGCCAGCGGATAGTCGTACGCGAGGTACGTGTCCCCATTCATCTGTCTCCTCCGTCCCGGGCTTCCGCCCGAAAACCCGAAGTGCGTGCCGTTCCCACCCTGCACAGGGCGCGAGCCCGGTGGCCTCACCCCAGACGGGTGAGGCCGCTCAGCCGGTCCCGACAGGGGCGCTCGGCCGGCTCGGCCGCGCCCTCCGGCGGAGCGCGGCGCGCCAGGCGAGGGCGACCGCCGCCTCCACCAGACCGAGCAGGACGAGCCACAGGCCGAGCAGCCGGGTCAGCGCCAGGGCCGACTCGGTCGGCAGGGCGAGCACCACGATCCCCGCGACGACGGCGAGCACCGCGGCGCCGAGGACGACTCCCCGGTGCGGCAGGTCCTTGGCGGCCAGCGCCGTGTAGAGCGTGAGGATGCCGGACACCAGCCACAGGACGCCGACGATCAGCGACAACGCGGCGATGGTCTGCAGCGGGTGCCGCAGCGACAGCACCCCGGCCACCACGTACAGCACGGCCAGCAGGAGCCCGGTGACCCGCTCGCCGTGGTCCTCCCCGGCGAAGGACGCGACGAACCGGAACACCCCGGTGACCAGCAGGTACAGGCCGATGAGGACCGCGAGGACGTGCAGGGTCCCGTCCGGCCAGACCAGGATCAGGATGCCCGGCACGAGCATGGCGAGAGCCGAACCGAGGATCCACAGCCAGGAGCGCCCGAGCACGGCCAGGGCCTCGGCCGGATCGACGCCGACGGGCCCGGTGTGCGGTGCGGGACCGGACGACACACTCATGGCTCCTCCTCGCGCACGACTCCACGTCACACCGGTGGCCGGCGTCACTCCGGGAGTTGGCGCATCTCCAGGACCCGCAGGCCCAGGGACTGGCAGCGGGCCAGCAGCCCGTACAGGTGCGCCTCGTCGACGACGTGTCCGAACAGCACGGTCTGCCCGGACATGACCACATACTCCAGCTCCGGGAAGGCCCTGGTCAGCGCCTCCGACAGATGTCCGTCGACGCGGATCTCGTAGCGCATGTGCTGCTCCCCCGGGATGGCCTGGGACGGCGGACCGCGCTCTGTCCCACGATCGTGCGCCCGCGGCGGGCGTCCGGCCTCACCCCGCAGAGGTGATGTCCGCCCACGCCGCGGAGGGGCGCGGGGAACTGCGCGACCAGCCACGACGGCGCCGCGGCAAACGACGGCACATCGCGGCACCTCCAGCGGAGCGCTCAGTGCGTCACGAAGAGCTTGAACGCGATGATCAGCAGGCCGAGCACGAGGTTCACCGCGGCGGTCAGGTACACCAGGTGCCACGAGGCTCCGGCGCGCCGTGCCGCGGCCGCGGACCAGCCCACCTGGCCCGCGACGGCGACCGTGAGGGCGAGCCAGAGAGTGCCCTCCAGATCGAGGCCGAGCAGCGGGCTGACGGCCACGGCGAGGGCCGGCGGCACCGCGGCGTTGACGATCGGCCACTCCTCCCGGCACACCCGCAGCACGACCCGACGGCCCAGGCCCTGCTGTGCCAGCCGCGCCCCGAACAGCTGGGCGTGCACATGCGCGACCCAGAACACGACGCCGGTGAGCAACAGCAGCAGCATGAGCTCCAGGCGCGGGAACGAGTCCAGGGAGCCGGCGCCGACGACCACCGAGGCGGCCAGCATGGATCCGTAGACGCCGCCGGTGTAGTCGGTCTCGGCCCGGCGCTCGGCGACGTCCGCCCGGACCGCCGAGCCGTGTCCCGTCCCCGCCATCGTGACCTCCCTCGACGAGTCGGACGAGCCTCAAGAACCGGCAGAACCGCAAGAACCGGCAGAACCGGAAGAGCTGGAAGAGCCGGACGGCTCAGCCGCGCGATCCCGGCGCGCCGGCCGGCGCACCGGTCTCGGGCCGCCTCGGGCGTTCGGCCTTCCGGGACGGCAGATGCGAGGTGACCAGGAAACTGGCCAGAGTGATCCCGCCGGCGGCGAGGATCGCCGCCTTCAGACCGTCGAGCTGCGCCGAGGCGTACGAGTCCACGAGGGCGTCGACCTCGGCGGGCGGCAGACCGGCGTCCTCGGCCGCCGTGCGCACCTGTTCGGTCGGGACGAAGCTGATCCCGGCCTCGAGAGCCACGCCGGTCTGCTGACGGGTCTCCTCCGACAGCCGGGGGTCGTCCGCCACCTGGGTGGTGAAGGCCTGGGCCAGCGCGCCCACGAGCAGCGATCCGATGAGCGCGGTGCCCAGCGCGGAGCCCAGGTTCTGGGCCGTGAACTGCAGCCCGCCGACCTCGCTGCGCTCGTCCTCGCCCACGCTGGACTGGACGACGTTGCCCAGCTGCGAGGCGAGCAGGCCCATGCCCACCCCGAGCAGGGCCATCGCTCCGGCGAACTGCGCGTCGTCGATCTCGGGGTCGATCGTGGCCAGCAACCACACGACGGCCCCGACCAGGGTCGCCAGGGCGATCCGCACGACCCGGCGCGGCCCGGCCACCCGGCCCAGCCGGGCGGCGCCCATGGAGGCGGCCAGCATGGTGATCGACACCGGGAGCAGTCGCAGGCCCGTCTCGAAGGCGTCGAAGCCCTGCACGACCTGGAGGTACAGCGGGATGGTGAAGAACAGCCCCAGCAGGATGAGGTTCTGGCTGAGCAGGCACATCAGGCCGGATCGCAGCGCGGGCCGGTGCAGCAGCGCCAGATGCACCAGGGGTTCGGCGCGCCGGGCCTCGCGACGCCGCTCCCAGTGCACGAAGACGGCCAGCACGGCCACTCCGGCGCCGATGACGAACAGCGTGGGCGCGAACCCGAAGACGGTGAAGGGCGGGTTGCGGGGCTGCACCCAGCCCCAGGTCCCGCTCTGCAGCACCCCGAGCACGCCGAGCGCCAGCCCGGCCGCCGAGAGCGCGGCGCCCACGCCGTCGAGGTGGTGTCGCTGACCGGTCCGCGGGGACTCCGGGATCACCCGGCGGAAGCACAGCACGATCAGGACCACCACGACCTCGCCGGCGAAGACGAGCCGCCAGGTCAGGTACGTCGTGACCCAGCCGCCCAGCAGCGGGCCGACCGCGATGCCCGCGCCGGCCAGGCCTCCGATGACGCCGTAGGCGACGGCCCGGTCCCGCCCGCGGTAGGACTCGGCGACCAGCGCCGCCATGGCCGGCAGGACCATCGCGGCGCCCAGTCCCTCGATGACCGACCAGCCGAGCGCGAGGACCCAGAGGGTGGGCGCGGCGGCGGTGAGGGCCGATCCCGTGGCGTAGACGACGAGGCCGAGCAGGAAGAGCCGACGGCGTCCGAAGATGTCCCCGAACCGGCCGCCGATGATCATGAAGGCCGCCATGACCAGGGCGTACAGCGTGATGACCGCCTGGATGGCGGTCACCTCGGTGTCGAAGTCCTCGACCAGTTGGCTGATCGAGACATTCATGACGGACGTGTCCAGCACCATCAGGAACTGGGCGGTACCCAGGACGATCAGAGCCCGCCAGCGGGTCACGGTGTCCACCTCTCCATGGCAGCGGAGAAATCCGGTCGCCGCCTCACCCACCACGGGCGAGCCGCGGGAGCCGGACCCGCTCGGTCACAGCAGCTTCAGCTCTCGGGCCCGGCGCACGGCGTCACCCCGGCGGTTGACCGCGAGCTTGCGGTAGGCGCTCTTGAGATGGGTCTTGACCGTGTTGACGGAGACATAGAGATCGGCGGCGATCTCCTCCGTCGACATCATCAGGGCCAGCCTGCGCAGCACATCGCGTTCACGTCCGCTCAGCTCCTCCACGACGGGCGCCGGCGGGCCGTCGGGCGGCGGTACGCCGGGGGTCGGCCGGTCCGCGGCCGGTCCCCGCGGTGCGGCGGCGCCGAGGAAGGGGCGGATCCACGGTCCGGCCTCGATGAAGGGGCGGCGCAGCCCGTCGCGCTGTGCCTCGCGCAGCGCCCGGGCGACGAGCCTGCACGCGGCGGCCGCGTCCCCCGCCTCGTGCGCCGCCTGTGCCCTCAGCAGCGTGGCCCGGACGGTCACGGCGGGGCCGCAGCGGCCCTCGGCACGCACACCGTCGAGCAGGTCGACCGCCGCCTGTGGCCGGCCCGCGGCGAGCTCCGCGCGCGCGGCCCCCACCGCCCAGGCGGGCTGCTCGTCGGACAGCGCCCGCAGCACCTCGACGGCCGTCTCCGGTCGTCCTTCGGCCAGATGCGCGGCGGACACGACGAGCGCCGTCTGTTCCTCCGCCCACGGAGAGACCACGGCGGCCGGAACGGCCTGTTCCGCCACGGCGAGCGCGGCCCGGGTGTCGCCGCGGGCCAGCCGTAGCCGGGCGGCGGCGATGGCCCGGCCCGCGTCCAGGACCGGGTCCCGCCAGGCGGGGTGCGACTCCACGGCCTCGTCGGCCTCGTCGAGGAGGGTCTGAGCCCGCCCCAGGTCGTTGCGGTCGACGGCGACGGCGGCCAGGACCAGCCGCCCCATGCCGGAGGCGGACGGCTGGGTCAGGCCGTACTGCTCCGTCCCGGTCAGCGCGGCCCGCGCCTTGCGTTCCGCCCGGCCGGGCCAGCCGTTCAGGTAGTCGATCAGCGCCAGCCGGCCCAGCGAGTCCTCGCGGGCGAGCGCCGTCGAGGCCCCTTCCGGGGCGCCGGTCACCTTCGTCAGGGCGGCGCACGCGTCCTCGAACCGTCCGGCCCACAGCCGTGCCGAGCCCAGATGGGCCAGCAGGAGGGCGATGAGTTCGGGATGCCTGTCCAGCAGCTGGGCGGGGACCTGGTCGCGCAGCGACTCGGCCGCCGCCGCGGCCGTCTCCGCCCGGCCCGGCGCACCGGTGAGCCGGGCGGCCAGCGCCTCGAGCAGGGCGCAGCTCAACCGGGCCGCGACCAGGCCGGCTGCCTCGCCCTCCGGGCTCCACTCGGCCGCCCGGGTCCGTCCCGCCGTCAGACCCGGTTCGGCCGTCAGACCCTGTTCCGCGTGCCGCAGATGGGCCAGACCGTGGTCGAGATCGCGCCGGGACAGCTCACGGGCCGCACGGACCAGATCCGTGGCCGGGCCTCTGGCCTCCGGTCCCATCCGGGAGAACAGTTCGGCGAGTTCGTCGGAGCGCAGGCCGGTGAAGAGCCGGCCGATGGCGAGGTCGTCGACCAGGGCGCCCGCGGTGAACTCCCAGTCGCCCGCGGCCGCGCCGTGGCCCAGTGTCTCGGCGAGGGACCCCGAGCCCCGCAGCCAGTGCGCCGCCCGCTGGTGCAGCGCGGGCTCCAGGCCCGGCGAACGCACCCGCAGATGGGCCCGGAGGATCTCCCCGAACAGCGGGTGGAGCCGGTACCGGTCCTGCCCGAGGTGCTCGACGAACGCGTTCTCACGACACAGTCCGACGAGGATGGGCTCGGCGTCGGCGCGCCCGGTCAGCGCGTTCACCAGCTCGGGACAGAACCGGTCGAGGACGCTGACCCGCAGCAGCAGGTCCTGTGTCTCGGGGGGCTGCCGTCGGAGCACCTCGGCCAGCAGAAAGTCGGCGACGGTGCTGCGGTCGGCCTCGAACTCCTTGAGATACCTCTCCGGGTCCGGGCTCTCCCGCGCGGCGAGGGCACACAGCCGCAGGCCGGCGGCCCAGCCCCGGGTGCGTTCCACCAGCCCCTGCGTCGCGTGCGCCGGCAGCCGCAGCCCGTGCAGCTCCAGCAGCTCGGTCGCCTCCTCGGGGGTGAAGGCGAGTTCCGCGCCCCGGATCTCCGTCAGTCGGCCGGCCGCCCGGTACCGGTGCAGCGGCAGCAGCGGCTCGGTGCGGGTGACGAGGATCAGGCGCAGACCGTCGCCCGCGTGGTGCACGACGAACTCCAGCTGCTCCGCGATCTCGGGGTCGGTCACCCGGTCGTACTCGTCCAGCACCACGATCACCGGCCGGTCCCGGGCGCTCAGCTCGGCGGCGAGCCGCGCGGGCAGCGTGGGCGGCACGCGGGACGCGTCCGCCGGGCAGCCGATCCCGTCGGGCAGGGACACCCCGGCGGAGCGCAGTGCCTGGAGCAGGTACGCCCAGAGCATGCCCGGCCCCTGGCCCGCCGCGTCGGTGGTGAGCCAGGCGACGGGCCGCTCGCGCTCCGCGGCCCAGTCGGCGACGAGCAGCGTCTTGCCGGCGCCCGCCGCTCCGTTGACCATGGTCAGCGGAGTCTCCAGCGCCTGGTCGAGATGTCTCACCAGGCGCTCACGCCGCAGGAACGTCACCGGCCGGGCCGGCGCGACGAACCGCGTACGCAGAAACGGATCCCCCTGAGGGTCTCCGACACCAGCCATGGCGCTCACCGCCCTGGTCGTCAGATCATGCGCGGCGCACGCTTCCAGGATCCCAGTGATCCGCTCCGGGCGCGCTGCGAGCCCGTGCCGGCCCGCCCCGGAAAGCAGGCCAGGACTCCCGGATTGGCCTTGGCCGACGGCTCCACCGGCCCCCTAGCGTCACCGTCATGCAGATTCGTATCGTCGACGCCTTCACCGACCGCCCCTTCGCCGGCAACCCGGCCGGGGTCCTGCTCCTGGACGCCTTCCCGGACGACGACCGGCTCCAGAACGTGGCCCTGGAGGTCAACCACGCCGAGACGGCGTTCGCCCACCCGCTCCCGCCGGGCGGCGCGGCGGACTGGGCCCTGCGCTGGTTCACCCCGGTCGCCGAGGTCGACATGTGCGGTCACGCCACGCTCGCCACGGCCCACGTCCTGCACACGACCGGCGCCCACACGGGCCCGGTGCGCTTCACCACCCGCAGCGGCGTCCTGGTCGCCACGCCCGCCGCGGACGGCTCGATCACCCTGGACTTCCCGACCGCCCCGCTGACGAGGGTCGAGATCCCGGCCGGCGTCGCCGAGGCGCTGGGCGCCGAGCCGCTCGGCTGCTTCGACACCGGCCCCCAGGTCGGGGACCTGCTGGTGGAGCTCGCCGACGAGAAGGCCGTCCACGCCCTGCGGCCGGACCACAAGGCCCTGGCCGCCTGCTCCCGCCGCGGTGTCATCGCCACCGCCCGCGCCGAGAACCCGGACCTGGGCCATGACTTCGTCTCCCGCTGCTTCTTCCCGAACATCGGCATCGACGAGGACCCGGTGACGGGCAGCGCCCACACTGCCCTGGCCCCCTACTGGTCCGAGCGGCTCGGCCGCACCGCCCTGACCGGGCTGCAGGCCTCACCCCGCGGCGGCCGCGTCCGCACCGAGTTCCGCGGCGACCGCACCCTGCTGAGCGGCCGCGCGGTCACCGTCATCGAGGGCGAACTGCTCGTCTAGGACAGACAGGACAGACAGGACAGACAGGAAGGGCGCGAAGGGCGCGAAGGGCAGGAAGGGCAGGAAGGAGCGGAACCGGGGTGGCTACGGCGTGGGCAGCCACCCCACCTTCCCCGCCAGCAGCGCGTACCCGACGAAGGCCCCGATGTCGAGCAGGGAGTGCGCCACCACCAGCGGTCCCACCCGGCCCCAGCGCCGGTAGAGGTAGACGAACACCACGCCCATCACCATGTTGCCGATGAAGCCGCCGATGCCCTGGTACAGGTGGTACGAGCCGCGCAGCACGGAACTGGCGACCAGCGCGCTGCCCGGCGACCAGCCCAACTGGCCCAGCCTGCGCAGCAGATAGCCGACGACGATGACCTCTTCGAGGATCGCGTTCTGCATCGCGGACATGATCAGCACCGGGTACTTCCACCACACGTCCGGCAGCGCCTCGGGCACCACCGTGAGGTTGAAGCCGAGGCCGCGTGCCGCCAGGTAGAAGGCGATGCCGCTGCTGCCGATCACCGCCGCGATCGCCGCCCCGCGGCCGAGGTCCGGCCAGGGGCGGGTGCGGTCGAAGCCGAGGGTCCGCAGCCCCTTCCCCTCGCGCATCAGGAAGTGCGCGACGAGGGCGACGGGGACGAGCGCCGTGGCGATGCCGAAGAGCTGCCAGGCGAGATCGAGCCATGGGCGGCCCGGCGCGGCCGAGGCGTTGAGGGTCGCCGCCTGGTCCTTCAAGCCTCCCGGTTTGGTCACCGATCCGACAAAACTGATCAGGGCGGACACACCGCTCGCACCGAGCGAAAGCCCCAGAACGAGCAGCGTCTCGTCCCGCAGGATCCGCCGCGGGGGCCGATCCTGCGGAAACGAATCAGCCACCGACCCCGTCTCCACCTGCACACTTGCCTCCAGTTGCATAAAACCGCCGCATACCCACCCCGGTCTCGCTAGGGTCTCGAAAGAAGTTACGAAGATCGTGCGTGACAGACCGTCGGGGGGACGGGCGCCGTACGGGGCGTACCTCCCCTTCGCATGCCGCACGGCGGAAATCCGCCACGGGAGTCGACCGGGAGGGGCACCACCGTCATGGGACGTCACAGCTTGCCCGATGAACGCGGGGCGGGCGGCAGCGACCCCCGTCCTCGCATACGCCGTCGCACGGTGGCCCTCGCCACCGCCCTGGTCCTCACGGTCGCCGGGGGCGCGACGGCGGCCGTGCAGAGCGGTCTGCTCTCCTTCGGCTCGTCCTGCCACGACCACCCGGTGCGGCTGGCCGTGGCCGCGTCCCCCGATCTGGCCCCGGCGCTCACGGCCGCGGCGAAGCAGGCCGAGGACAGCGACCTGACCTCCGACGGACAGTGCCTCGCGATCACCGTCACGGCACGTGAGTCGGCCAAGGTCGCCGACACACTGGCGGCGGGCAAGGACGCGGCGGCGCAGGTGTGGGTGGCGGACTCCGACCTGTGGGTGCAGCGGATCACCGCCGACAGCAAGGCGACCCAGGTGACCCCGGTGGGCAACGTGGCCTCCACGCCCGTCACGGTGGCGATGGTCCCGACGGCGGCGAAGTCGCTGGGCTGGCCGAAGAAGACGTATGCGTGGCCGGAGCTGGCCGCCGCCACCCTCGAGGGCAGCCCTCTGCGGCTGGGCGCGGCCGACCCGGCGCGCAGCGCGACCGGTCTGCTCGCGCTGACCCAGGTCGGCGCGGCCACGGCCGGCTCGCAGGAGGGCGCCACCCAGACCGCGGCCCTGATGAAGGCGCTGTCCCAGCGCACCTCGGACACCGACGCCCAGGTCCTCGACACGCTGCCGCGCGACACCTCGGGCGCCGAGCAGGGCAACCCGAAGCGCAATCAGGCGGTCGTGGTCACCGAGCAGGCCTCGTTCACGTACAACGCCTCGGCGGACGCGGGCACCGGCCTCGACCTGTTCTACCCGAAGGACGGCTCGCCCCGGCTGGACTACCCGTACACGCTGGTCGACAAGACCCGGCTGAGCACCGACGAGAGCCGGGCGGCGCTCCGGTTCATGACCTATCTGCGCCGCCCCGAGCAGCAGAAGATCCTCCAGCGACACGGCTTCCGGACGTCCGACTACGACGTCCCGCAGACGGTCGTGACCGCGGCCGGCGGCAGCAGCCCGCAGCCGTTCTCCGAGCCGGCCGCCCGGCCCGCCGCGGACACGGCGGTCGAGGAGACCCTGGGGGCGTGGACGATCACGGTGCAGAGCGCCCGCCTCACCACGGTCGTCGACACCTCCTCGTCCATGTCGGAGCAGGTCCCCGGCACGGGACGCTCACGGATGGACGTCACCAAGGCCTCGCTGCTCCAGGCCCTTTCCACCTTCACGCCGGAGGACGAGATCGGGCTGTGGGAGTTCTCCACCAAGCTGGACGGGGACAAGGACTACCGCGTCCTGGTGCCCACCGAGCCGCTCGGCGCGGCCGCGGGCGGCGGCACGCAGCGCGACCGGCTGTCGTCCGCCTTCGGCGGTCTCGCCCCGGTCCCGAACGGCGCGACCGGCCTGTACGACACCGCTCTCGCCGCGTACCGGGAGGCCACCGCCTCCTACGTCCAGGGCAAGTTCAACGCGCTGGTCATCCTCACCGACGGCGTCAACCAGGACCCGGGCAGCATCTCGCGGACCACCCTGCTCGCCGAACTCCAGAAACTGGCGAGCCCCCGGCGTCCCGTCCCCCTCATCATGATCGCGGTCGGCCCGGACGCGGACCGTGACGAGGCGGACCAGATCGCCAAGGCGACAGGCGGCTCGGGCCAGTCGGTCACCGACCCCTCCCAGATCCACACGGTGATCCTCAAAGCGATCGTGGCGGCGGCGACGCAGAGCTCATGAACCCGGCGCCCTCACCGCATCGGCACCGGCTCAGGCAGCCCCACCGGCCAGGTGTGCACCGGCTCCCCCAGATGCATCAGCTCCGCGTACCGCCGCGTGGTGGCCGCCAGCGCGACGTCCCGCGAGAGCCCCGCGTCCAGCGCCCGGTGGAACGTCGCGACCTGCCAGGTCGCCCCGTTGGCCCGTCGCCGGCAGCGCTCCTCGATGACCCCGAGATACAGATCGCGGTCGGCGGGCTCCACCCCCCACCCGTCGAGCCCGGCCTCGGCCAGCGGCAGCAGTTCGTCCCGGACGAGACTCACCGCGTCCACCTCGACCACGCCCCCGAGCCGCCCCCGGCGCGGCCACTGCAGCCGCGCGTCGATGCCGTACCGGCACGCCGCGTCGAAGTTGGCGGCGGCCGCCTCGAACGGCAGCCGGGACCACACCGGCCGGGGCTCCGCGGCCAGGGACCGGACGACGCCGTAGTAGAAGGCCGCGTTGGCGATCACGTCGGTCACGGTCGGCCCGGCGGGCAGGACGCGGTTCTCCACGCGCAGATGCGGAACGCCGTCGGCGATGCCGTAGACGGGCCGGTTCCAGCGGTAGACCGTGCCGTTGTGCAGGACCAGTTCGGCGAGCGAGGGAACCCCGCCCGCGTCCAGCACCTCCAGCGGCTCCTCCGCGTCGCAGATCGGCAGCAGCGGCGGGAAGAAGCGCAGGTTCTCCTCGAACAGCTCGAACGCCGAGCTGATCCAGCGCTCCCCGAACCAGGTCCGCGGCCGCACGCCCTGTGCCTGGAGCTCCGGCGGCCGGGTGTCGGTGGCCTGCTGGAACAGCGGGGGCCGCGACTCCCGCCACAGCTCATGGCCGAACAGGAACGGCGAGTTGGCGCCGACGGCGATCTGCGCGGCGGTGACGGCCTGTGCCGCGTTCCACACCCCGGCGAACCGGTCGGGCGTGACCTGCAGATGCAGCTGCACGGAGGTGCAGGCCGCCTCGGGCACGATCGACTTCGAGGTGCACGACAGTCGCTCCACCCCTTCGATCTCGAGGACGAAGTCCTCGCCGCGGGCGGCCACGATCTGACCGTTGAGCAGGGTGTAGCGGTCGACGTCGGAAAGATTGGACGTCACCAGGTCGTCCCGGTCGAGAGTCGGCAGAATACCGATCATCACGATTCCGGCATCGACCTCGCCCGCCTTTCGATGGGCATATGCCAGTGACGTACGGAGTTCCTCCGCGAGCCGATCGAAAACCCGACCGCCCAATCGGTGTGGGGCTATGTTGACTTCCAGGTTGAACATGGCGAGTTCTGTTTGGAAATCGCGGCTCGCGATTCTTTCCAGAACTTGACCGTTCAGCATTTTCGGCAGACCGTCGGCGCCCGCGAGATTCAGCTCGATCTCGAGCCCCATGAGGTTCTTGGGGCGGTCGAAGCGCTTCTGGGCCAGGAGTCGCTCGAGCCCCGTCAGACACCGCCGGAGCTTTTCCCGGTAGTGCTGACGATCGGACAGGTCGAACGCGCCTGCCACGACCTTCTCCCCCATCGAAGCGTCCCTCCTCGCATGGGCGGACCGGCGATCTCGGCCGCCGGACGTCCGGGTCAGGTCCGGGTCAGGGGGAATGATGCCCAACCCGGCCGATCGATAACGTCCCCCGTCGGGCACGGCGCCCGCTACGCTGACCGAAAGCCGTCGGAGGTGACCGGTGGCACATTCACCGGGCATGCGGCCGGGCGTCTTTTCCGGAACTCGGCAACTCGTGAAAAACTCCGACGAGAATGGGCCGACCGCTACGCGCGCATAACCCGAGGTCACCGCCGCGCGGCCCACGCTGAATCGGGATGATTCACACGTATCGCCGACCGAATGAACCCTTGCCGAGTGTCCCGCGATCGACTAGACGAAACACAGTCTGAACACGTGTCGTATAAACTCCGCGAACAAGGCAGAGAAGGTTGGCGCCCACGATCGAAGGAGCCTGTCGTCGAGATGACGGCAGGCCGCTCGCGCACCCGGGCATCCCCAGACCGGCCGCTACCTCTCCGACCCCCGAGAGTTGGCTGACAGCGCCGTCCGCCCACGCCCTCGCGCCACCGTGCCTGTCGAATGAGAGGCGACCCACCATGCCTTTGCTGGTCCCCCCGGCTCCCGCGCCCGCACTTCGCTCCGTCCTCACGGCACTCGGTTCCCCCACCGCCGTCCGCGAGGCTCGCACGCCGTCTCTGCGCACCGCCCAGGGAGACGCCACCCCCGAACTCCCGCTGCCCCTGCACGTCCTGGACGGAATCACCCCGGAAGGCGCGGCCGAGACCCGGCTGGCCGGCTGGCGCTTCCTGATCCGCTGCGGCGACCGCGCCGTGGCGGCGGCCGAGACCCGGCTCACCGCGGACGGCTGGGCGTTCTCGCACTTCTTCGAGGGCCCCTACATCGCCTCCACCGAACGCGCCCTGCGCCAGGCCGAGTCGGCCACCCAGCCGTACCAGGCGCGCCTGCTGTCGGTGCCCGGCCTCTACATGCTCACGCTCTGGCTGCACGGCGACAGTTCCTCGGACGGCACCACGGGCCACCCCGCCCCGACCGACCTGCTGGTGCCGCTGGCCCCGGCGCCGCCCGGGATCGCCGCCCATCGCGCGCACCGGGTGGCCGAGTTGCTGCCGGTGCTGACCCTCCGGACGACACCCGCGCCGCCCCCGCTGCTCGGCTCGCCCGCCTGATCCACCCGACCCCGTACCCCGTACCCCGTCACCGCGGCCCCGGCGACGGGGTACGGCGCTGTCGACCGACGGGACTTCCGCCCGCGTCGGGCCCGGACTAGCCCTATCCGACCACCAGGAACCACCCGAAGTGACAGTGCGGTTGAGATGAACCGCCCGCCCGGGTGACGCGTCATGAACCTGTGAGAGGCGGTGCCGCGAAATGGCTGCGGATCGACCTCCGTGGGGCAACACTGGTTCCGAACGACTTATCACAACGGGGGGCGGCCATGAACGACGTTTCACGCCGCGGGACAGACACCACGACCACCTCACACTCACACGACACGCAAGAGCGGAAGTTCCCATCCATGTGCCAACACCAGCCACCGTGCCCGACAGCGACTTCGGCCGACCGGGAGTCCGCCCGCCTCACGGCGCACCACCCGGAGCAGGGCTGGAGCCTGCTGTGCAACGGCGTCCTGCTCTTCGAGGACACCGGTGAGCTCCTGCCGGACGGCCAGGTCATCGCCCCTCACCGGGTCGTGAGCGCCGCCTGAGCACCACCCGGACGGCGCGGGACCGCCGTCCGGAGACATGAGGGGCCGGCCGCAGACATCTCACTGCGAACCGGCCCCGACGCGTGTCCGGGGCCGCTCACTCCCCGTAGTCCCGCGATCTCTGCGCGATGCGTCCGCCGGCAATGCCTTCCCACGGCAGCGTGTCTTCCGGAAGACTCCTGGAAGTTTCGGCGCGGCGTCCGGAACGCGGCGACGGAGGTGGGGAAGTGACAGCGAAGGATGCGGCGCCCGTATCGCGGGGCAGGGTCACGATCACGGAGATCGCCCGCCAGGCCGGCGTCTCGGTGCCGACCGTGTCCCGGGTGGTCAACGGCCGCTCCGACGTCTCCCCGTCGACCCGGGCCCGGGTCGAGGACCTGCTGCGACTGCACGGCTACCGCAAGCGCCCCGCCGCCTCCCCCGCCCGCGCCTCCCTCCTCGACCTGGTCTTCAACGACCTGGACAGTCCCTGGGCGGTGGAGATCATCCGAGGTGTCGAGGAGGTCGCGCACGCGGCCGGCGTGGGCACGGTGGTGTCGGCGATCCACGGCCGCTCCGGCGACGCCCGCGAGTGGATGCGCAACCTGCGCTCCCGCGCCTCCGACGGCGTCATCCTGGTCACCTCGGCCCTGGAACCCACCCTGCACGAGCAGTTGCGCATCCTGGGCGTCCCCCTGGTCGTCGTCGACCCGATGGGCTCCCCCGCCGCCGACACCCCGACCATCGGCGCCGCCAACTGGGCGGGCGGCCTCGCGGCCACCGAGCATCTGCTGGCGCTGGGCCACCGCAGGATCGGCCTGATCGCCGGCCCGCCCCGGCTGCTGTGCTCCCGCGCCCGCTTCGACGGCTACCGGGCCGCCCTGGAGGCGGCCGGTCTCGGCGTCGACGAGACCCTCGTCGTCCCCGGTGACTTCCACCCCGAGTCGGGCTTCACCGGCTGCACCGCCCTCCTCGACCTGCCCGACCCCCCGACCGCGGTGTTCGCCGCCAGCGACCAGATGGCGCTCGGCGCGATCGAGGCGCTGCGCCGGCGGGGCCTGCGGACGCCGGAGGACATGAGCGTGGTCGGTTTCGACGACCTTCCGGAAGTCCGCTGGTCGGCCCCGCCCCTGACCACCGTCCGCCAGCCCCTGGCCGAGATGGGCAAACTCGCCGTCCGCACGGTCCTGAGCCTGGCCCGCGGCGAGCGCCCCGACTCGCCACGGGTCGAACTGGGCACGGAGTTGGTGGTCCGCGCCAGCACGGCGCCACCCCGCGGATCCGGCGGCCTCTAACCGAGCGCGTCCCGGATGGCCTGGTACGCCGGCTTCGGCACGAGCTGTTCGTCCCAGGGCAGCGCGGCGCCCTGGCCGGGGAAGAACGCCGGGATCCACGAGTACTTGTCGGTGTAGTCCCAGACGGTGATGCCGACGCACCGCCGCACCGCGAGGCACGCCTCGGTCATGTCCCGGTACCAGTCGGCCTGTTGGGCCAGCTTCTCGTCGGTCGCGGGCAGCAGCATCCGTACGTCGACCTCGGTGAGCGCGGTGTCCAGGCCGAGCCGGGCGAAGCGGCGGAGGTTGTCCTCCAGGGTCGTCGGATAGCCGTACTGCAGGGCGAGATGGGCCTGCAGGCCGATGCCGTCGAGCGGAACGCCCTGCGCCTTCAGTTCCTTGGCGAGCGCGTGGTAGGCGTCGCTCTTCGGGCCGACGGCCTCGATGTTGTAGTCGTTGAGGTACAGCTTGGCCTTCGGGTCGGCCTGGTGGGCCCAGCGCAGGGCGTCGGCGATGTAGCCCGGGCCGAGCGTTCTGTAGAAGATCGTCTCGCGGTAGGTGCCGTCCTCGTTGAACGCCTCGTTGACGACGTCCCAGGCGTAGACCTTGCCCCGGTAGTGGCGCACCTCGGTCTGGACGTGGTTCTTCAGGACGGCGCGCAGCTCGTCCGCCGTCCACTCCCTGCCGGTCAGCCACCCGGGCAGCTGGCTGTGCCAGACGAGCGTGTGGGCGCGGACCTTCTGGTGATTGGCCCGTGCAAGGTTCACGATCTCGTCGCCGGCCGTCCAGTCGAACACGCCCTGCTGCGGCTCGGTGGCGTACCACTTCATGCCGTTGCCGGGGGTGATCATGTCGAACTCGTCGCCGAGGATCTTCGTGTAGGCGGTGTCGGTGAGTTCGGGGTTGTCGGTGGCGCTGCCGAAGTAGCGGCCGTGGCGCTGCGCGAGGTCGGCGAGGGTCGTCCGCGGCTTTCCGTGCGACGGTTCCTCGTGCGCCTGCGCGGCCGGTCCGCCGACGACCCCGGCGGCGACGAGGACGGCGGCGAGGGCCCCGGCGAGTCTGAGCCGGGTGCGGGAGCTGATGGGCATGGTGCGACTCCTCACGTGCGGGTGGGTGTGGGTGAGCCGTGTCGTACGGGTCCGCGGGCGCGCGTCATCCCTTCGTGGCGCCGGCGGCGAGACCGCCGACGAGCTGGCGCTCGGCGACGGAGTAGAAGGCCAGGGCGGGAACCATGGCGAGGACCAGATAGGCGAACACGCGCGCGTACTCCGCGGAGTACTGCCCCTGGAACTGCTGGACGCCGATCGGGATCGTCCACCAGGTGGGCTCGTTGAAGACCAGCAGCGGCAGGAAGAAGTTGTTCCAGCTGCCGACCACGGCGAGCACGGAGACCGTGCCGAGGGCGGGCCGGGCCATGGGCAGCAGGATCCGCCAGAAGAAGCCGAGGGGACCGCAGCCGTCGAGCGTGGCCGCCTCCTCCAGCTCGGCCGGGATCTCCCGGAAGAAACCGCGCAGGATGACGATGGTCACCGGCAGCCCGAACGCGGCCTGCGGCAGGATCACGCCCAGCGGGTTGTCCAGCAGACCCAGGGAACGCAGCAGCAGGAACAGGGGCAGCGCCGCCACCGCGAAGGGGAACATCAGCCCCATGGTGAACAGGGTGAACAGCATCTCCCGCCCGCGGAACGCGAACCGGGCGAAGGAGAACGCGGCGAGCGCGGACACCGCGACGACCACCACGGTCGTCCCGACGGCGATGAGGGTGCTGCTGCCGACCAGCCGCCAGAACGAACCGGAGCCGAGGATGTCGGTGTAGTTGGAGGTGACCCAGGGGTCGGGCAGCCCGATGGGGTTGCGGGAGAGCTGGTCGGTGGACTTGAAGCCGGACAGCACGGCATAGCCGAGTGGTACGGCCATCACCGCGCCGACGACGGCGAGGACGAGGTGCAGCGGCAGGGTCCGGCCGGTCCTGCGGGCGGTCTCACGGGCGGCGCTCCGGCCGGTCTCGCGGGTTTTCACGCGCCGCCTCCTCGCATGGTCGTGGTGGCGCCCTGCAGGTCGCGGCGGAGCACGAACCGCTGGTAGGCGAGGGCGAAGACGAGGCTGATCCCGAACATGGCCACGCTGATCGCGCTGGCGTAGCCGACCTGGTAGCGCTTGAAGCCGTACTGGAACATGGTCACGGCCATCGTCTCGGAGTGGTGGTCGGGCCCGCCCGCGGTGACGACCCACACCAGGTCGAAGAGCTGGATCGAGCCGATGACCGACAGGAACACGCTGATCCGCAGGGTCGGCGCGAGCAGCGGCAGGGTGATGTTGCGGAACCGCTGCCAGGGTCCGGCGCCGTCGATCAGCGCCGCCTCGGTCAGCTCGGCCGGTATGGACTGGAGTCCGGCCAGGTAGAGCATCATGTGGAAGCCGAAGTACTTCCACGTCATGACCAGGAACAGGGTGGCCATGACGGTGGAGGGATCCGCGAACCACTCCCCGCCCGCCCCGTCCAGGCCGACCGCGCCCAGGACCTGGTCGGCGAGGCCGTCGTCCGGGGCGAAGATCATGCTGAACAACACGCCGGTGATCGCCTCGGAGAGGATGTACGGCGCGAAGAACAGCATCCGGTACACCGCCCGGCCGCGGATGCGCTGGTTGAGCGCGACCGCGAGGGCGAGCGCGAACGGCAGTTGCAGGACCAGCGAGAGCCCGACCAGGACCAGGCAGCGCCACAGGTCGCCGAGGAACACCGGGTCCTGGAAGAGCCGGGTGAAGTTGTCGCCGCCGATGTAGTCCTCGGGCATGCCGAAGCCGCCCCAGCGGAAGAACGCGGCGTACAGCGCGAACAGCATCGGCAGCAGCACGAGCGTGCCGAACAGCACCAGCGCGGGCGCCTGGAAGCCGACGGCGGTGAGCCAGTGCAGCGCCCGGCGGCGCGCCCGCCCCCGGCCCCGGTCCACGGCCGGGGGCGGCAGGTCGACGTCCGGGCCGCTGCGCTTGTCCGGGAGGAAGGTGGAGGTCATCGCCGGCTACTGCTCTTCCTTCGCGACCTTGGTGATCGACTCGGTGACCTGCTGGGGCGACTTGGAGCCGGCGATGAGGGCGGCGACGCTGTCGTTGACCTCCTGGCCGAGGGCGGGCGCGTACGCCTGGTCGAGGTAGAGCTGGAACCCGGTGGCGGCCTTCAGCTGGGCCTGGACGGCCTTGATGTTGGGGTCGGTGATCGCGCTCTCGGCGGCCGGGACGACGGGCAGCACCCCGGTCTTCTTGACCAGTTCGGTGTCCGTGGCGGCCGAGGCGAAGAACTTCAGGAAGTCGACGGCCGCCTGTGGGGCGCCCTTGCGCAGGGCGTGTCCGCCGCCCCCGCCGAACACCTCGGTGATCACGCCCTTGCCGCCCTCGACCGCCGGGAACGGGAAGAAGCCGAGATCCGCGCCGAGCCCCTTGCCCGCGTCGGCCTCCACCACGGGTGCCCACTGGCCCATGAGCTCCATCGCCGCCTTGCCGTTGCCGACGGCGGCGGCCTGACCGGTCGGGCTGGAGTAGGCGGCGCCGAGGAATCCCTTCTGGAACGGCTGCAGGTCGACCAGGTCCTGAAGGTGCTGCCCGGCCTGGACGAACCCGTCCCCGGTGAAGTCCTTGTCGTCCCCCGCCTTCCCCAGCGCGTCGATGCCGGCGGTGCGCATCGCGAGATAGGCCCAGTAGTACATGCCGGGCCACTTCTCCTTGCCGGCCAGGGCGAGCGGGGTGACGCCGGCGGCCTTCAGCTTGCGTACGGCGTCGAGGAAGCCGCTCCATGTGGTGGGCGGAGCGCTGACACCGGCCTGCTCGAAGAGGGCCTTGTTGTACCAGAACCCGATCATGCCGATGTCGAACGGGACGCCGTACACCTTCTCGTCGAGCAGATAGGGCTCCCGGGCGACCGACAGCAGCCCGTCCCCCCACTCCTGCGTCCTCTCCGTGAGGTCCTCGACGAGGCCTGCGTCGACCTGCTGCTTCAGGACGCCGCCGCCCCAGGTGTGGTAGATGTCGGGGAGCTTCCCGGAGGCGGTCAGCGCCGTCATCTTCGACTTGTAGGCGTCGTTCTCCAGCTGGACGATCTTGATTTTCACCTTGGGGTTCTGGGCCTCGAACTGCTTGGCCAGTCCGGCCCAGACGTCCTTGGTCGGCTGGGTGGTGGAGATGTTCCACCACTCGATGGTGGTCGTCCCCGACGACCCTCCGTCCGAGTCGCCGCCGCACGCGCTCAGTGCCGTCATGCTCAGACCGGCCGCGGCGGAGGCCGCCAGGAAGCCGCGGCGGGAGAGTGCCGGGTCGCCCATCATGCGCTCCTTGGTAGATCGAAAGTTTCGGTCCAGATCCAGAAAGCTTCGCTGCTGCCGCACCCTAGAGACACCCTCCGACGGGTGGCAACCCCTTGAACACAGGGAATCCAGGGGGAAGTTCAAGAAAGGGGCCCCGCCGAGACCTCGGATGACATCGAAACATTCGAATCCGATGGCGAACCTTACGGAGTGGGCGGCAACCAAGAGCCGATGGCCGGAACAGCCCCCCGGATGCGTGACGCTGAGTGTCCGGCCCGTGGTCAGTCTTAACGCAAACTTGACGCCTCCCAGCCCGTCATCCGTGGGCCCAGGCGTCACTCTCCGCTTACGCTGATTCCGCCGTCGGCCGTCCATCGGATGGCCGAATCCGCACGCTGTGCCGCACACGGCACAAGGCATGCGCCACAGCCGCAGCACATGCCACACGAGCCGTACAAGCCGCACATGCAGAGATGCCGCACATCAGGAGCGCTCCGATGGCCACCACCGAGCACCCTCCCCCCAGTCGCCTGCGCGCCTGGATGCTGGAGGGCCTGTCCGACATGGGCAAGGGTCATGGCCGACAGGCGCCCGCCGCCGAGCCGGAGCCCGAGCACCCCGAGCACAAGGGGCAGCGCTGGTACCGGGTCATGTGCCTGACCGGCGTCGACTACTTCTCCACCCTCGGCTACCAGCCGGGCATCGCCGCCCTCGCGGCCGGTCTCCTGTCGCCGATCGCGACCATCGTGCTGGTGATCGTCACCCTGGCCGGCGCCCTGCCGGTCTACCGGCGGGTGGCCGAGGAGAGCCCGCACGGCGAGGGCTCGATCGCGATGCTGGAGCGGCTGCTCTCCTTCTGGAAGGGCAAGCTGTTCGTCCTGACCCTGCTGGGCTTCGCCGCCACCGACTTCCTGATCACCATCACCCTGTCCGCGGCGGACGCCTCGACCCACCTGGTCGAGAACCCGCATCTGGAAAGCGCCCTGCACGACAAGCAGATGATCATCACCCTGGTGCTCGTCGCCCTGCTCGGCGCGGTGTTCCTCAAGGGCTTCCTGGAGGCCATCGGCGTCGCGGTCGCCCTGGTGGTCGCCTACCTCGGCCTGAACGTGGTCGTGGTGACCGTCGGCCTGTGGCACGTGCTCACCGAGGGCCATGTGGTCACCGACTGGTCGAGCGCCCTGACCGCCGAGCACGGCAACGTGTTCGCGATGATCGGCGTCTCCCTGCTGGTCTTCCCCAAGCTGGCCCTGGGCCTGTCCGGCTTCGAGACCGGCGTCGCGGTCATGCCGCATGTCCAGGGCGACTCGGACGACACCGAGGAGAACCCCAAGGGCCGCATCCGGGACACGAAGAAGCTGCTGACGACCGCTGCCCTGATCATGAGCGTCTTCCTGATCGCCACCAGCTTCATCACCACCGTGCTGATCCCGGAGAAGGAGTTCGAGTCCGGCGGCCAGGCCAACGGCCGCGCACTCGCCTTCCTCGCGCACGAGTACCTGGGCAGCGCCTTCGGCACGGTCTACGACGTCTCGACGATCGCCATCCTGTGGTTCGCCGGCGCCTCCGCGATGGCCGGACTGCTCAACCTGATGCCCCGCTATCTCCCCCGCTACGGCATGGCGCCGCACTGGGCCCGCGCCGTCCGCCCGATGGTCATCGTCTTCACGCTCGTCGCCTTCCTGGTCACCTGGATCTTCGACGCCGACGTCGACGCCCAGGGCGGCGCGTACGCCACCGGCGTACTGGTCCTGATCTCCTCGGCGGCCATCGCCGTGACCATCGCCGCCCGCAAGGCCGGCCAGCGCAACTGGACGATCGGCTTCGCCGTCATCTCGGCGGTGTTCCTCTACGTCACCGTCGTGAACGTCATCGAGCGCCCGGACGGTGTGAAGATCGGCGCCTGCTTCATCGCCGGCATCATTCTGGTCTCCCTGCTCTCCCGGCTGGCCCGCGCCTTCGAGCTCCGCGTGACCAGCGTGACCATGGACGACATGGCGGAACGTTTCATCCGTGACATGTCCAGCCGCAAGATACGGTTCATCGCCAACGAGCCCGACCAGCGCGACAAGGCCGAGTACCGCGACAAGATCGAGCAGATCCGCCAGGACAACGACATCCCCGGCGAGGACTTCGTCTTCGTCGAGGTCACCGTCGTGGACCCGTCCGAGTTCGAGTCGGGCCTGACGGTGCGCGGCGCGGTCCTGCACAACCGCTACCGCGTCCTGACCCTGGAGTCCTCCTCCATCTCCAACGCCCTGGCCGCCCTCCTCCTGCACACCCGCGACTCCACCGGCTGCATCCCGCACATCTACTTCGAGTGGACCGAGGGCAACCCCTTCGCCAACTTCCTGCGCTTCTTCCTCTTCGGCCAGGGCGAGGTCGCTCCGGTCACCCGAGAGGTCCTCCGCGAAGCCGAACCGGACCGCACCCGCCGCCCCCGCGTCCACACCGGCTGACACCGCCTCCGGGGCAGAAGCCCGTCCGGCCACCGAACGACCGCCACGGGCGCGCCTCCGTCCGACTGACGATGGGCTGCGCGACGAGCTTCTGCACTGCGACCATCCCGGCCGCCCGGCGGTCGACGCCCAGCTCCGCCGACGCCTGGTGCACACCGACGCACTGGTCCCGTACGGCAGTACGCCGGGGCCTCCACCCACCTGGTCCTGCGCGACACCCACGGGCACCGGCTGGAGCTGGCCCCCAGTGCCTCAGCCCTGCTCCCGGCTCCCCCCGAACAGCCCCCGCCGCCGCGGCCCCGCCACGATCCGCCCGAAGCTCTTGCGCCCGGCAAGCTCCACCCGCAGCACCACCGGAGCGTCCGCCGGACCGGACGGACGGCTCTTGATCTTGACGTAGTCCAGGGCGAGGGAGTCGGTGTCCACCACGATCCCCGGCCGGGTCACCAGCCGCAGCGTGCCGCCCTGCATGTCCAGATCGATGCGGAGGGCGCCGTGCCCGATCACCGCCCGGGTGAAGTCGAGCGTCACATCCCCCCAGGCCGACTCGATCACCAGGTGTCGCGGCACCACCCATCCGTCACCGCGTTCGGCCGAACCGCCCTGCTGCTCGATCCGGACGAGGTCCTTGACCCTGGCCCCCGCCTCCGCCGGCAGATCGGCCGTGAGCACGGCCAGCTCCCCCATGGTCCGCGCCGTCAGGGCCGTCTCCACCCGCTCGTCGAGCTCGGCCGCGGTCAGTCGACCGTCCCCCGCGGCCATGCTCAACACGTCCACGACCCGGTCCCGGTCCGCATGCGAGGCCCGCACCTCAGCCGACATGTCCTTCACCCCGTCCACCCCTGCACGAACTGACGTCATATCGCGTTATACCCAACACGCGCCCCCGCGTCCACCACCGCCCGCCCCGGCCCTATCGTGACCCGCATGCAGAGCTACACAATCGGCCAGGCGGCACGGCTGCTCGGCGTGAGCCCCGACACCGCGCGCCGCTGGGCGGACGCCGGCCGCGTGTCGACCCATCGCGACGACGCCGGACGACGCCTCATCGACGGCAAGGACCTCGCCGCCTTCTCCGTGGAACTCGCCCGCTCGGACAGCGCGGAGGACGACACGCCGTACACCTCGGTCCGCAACGCCTTCCCCGGCATCGTCACCGCGGTCAAACTCGGCGACGTGGCCGCACAGGTCGAGATCCAGGCCGGCCCGCACCGCCTGGTCTCCCTGCTGACCCGGGAAGCCGTCGAGGAACTGGGCCTGGAGGTCGGCATGGAAGCCACGGCCCGAGTGAAGTCGACAAACGTACACATCGACCGAGTCTGATCAACAAGACGCCGAGACTCCCAGACGTCGAGACAGCCGAACGCCGAGACAGCCGAACGGCGAGGAACGCCACGCCCGGACGACGGCGAGGGCGGCACAGCACCCGGCATACCCGACATAAGACGCCCCGAGCCCTACCGTTGACGCTCATGACCCTGAGCATCCGCAACCAACTCCCCGGCACCGTGACCGCCGTCCACCCCGGCGAGGTCATGGCCATCGTCAAGATCCACCTGGCCGGCGGCCAGAACCTCACGGCCGCCATCACCCTGGAGGCCGTCCACCAGCTCGCCCTCGCCGAGGGGACCGCCGTCCGCGCACTGGTGAAGTCGACGGAGGTCTCCCTGGCCACCGGCGCCGTCGACGGTCTCTCGATCCGCAACCAGCTCCCCGGCGCGATCACCGGCCTCACCGTCGGCGGGGTCATGGCCTCGGTCAAGATCACCGTGGCGGGCGGCGAACTCACCGCCGCGATCACCAAGGAGGCGGCCACCGACCTCGGCCTCTTCGTGGGCTCCGACGTCGTCGCCCTGATCAAGGCGACCGAGGTGTCCCTGGCGACGGCGTAGCACGCGCAGGGGCCCCGCCCGCGACGGACAGGGCCCCACGCGCTCGCTGGGTCTCAGCCCTGCTCAGTCCTCGTACGCGTCCAGCGGCGGGCACGAGCAGACCAGGTTCCGGTCGCCGAAGGCCTGGTCGATGCGGCGCACCGGCGGCCAGTACTTGTCCGCGACGGACACCCCGGCCGGGAAGACGGCCTCCTCACGCGTGTACGCGTGCTCCCACTCCCCGCCGAGCACGGCCGCGGTGTGCGGGGCGTGGTGCAGCGGGTTGTCCTCGGCCGGCCAGGCGCCCTCCCCGACCTTCTCGATCTCCGCGCGGATGGCGATCATCGCCTCGCAGAACCGGTCCAGCTCGATGAGGTCCTCGGACTCGGTCGGCTCGATCATCAGCGTCCCGGCCACCGGGAACGACATCGTCGGGGCGTGGAACCCGTAGTCGATGAGCCGCTTGGCGACGTCGTCGACGCTCACGCCGGTCGCCTTCGTCAGCGGCCGCAGGTCGATGATGCACTCGTGCGCGACCAGCCCGCCGGGCCCGTTGTAGAGCACCGGGTAGTGCGGCTCCAGCCGCTTGGCGATGTAGTTGGCGCTCAGCACCGCCACCTGCGTGGCCCGCTTGAGCCCCTCGCCGCCCATGAGCCGCACATAGGCCCAGGAGATCGGCAGGATCCCGGCAGAGCCCCAGGGAGCCGCCGAGATCGGCCCCACACCGGTCTCCGGCCCGGCGGCGGGCTGCAGCGGGTGGTTCGGCAGATACGGCGCCAGGTGCGACCGCACGGCCACCGGTCCGACACCGGGGCCGCCGCCGCCGTGCGGGATGCAGAACGTCTTGTGCAGGTTCAGGTGCGAGACGTCCCCGCCGAAGTGGCCGGGCTTGGCGAGCCCGACGAGCGCGTTGAGGTTGGCGCCGTCGACGTACACCTGCCCGCCGGCCTCGTGCACCTGGGCGCAGATGTCGGCGACGTGCTCCTCGAACACCCCGTGCGTGGACGGGTACGTGATCATCAGCACCGACAGCTCGTCCCGGTGCCGCTCGATCTTCGCCCGCAGGTCCTCGACGTCGATCTCGCCGTCCTCGGCGGTCTTCACGACGACGACCTTCATCCCCGCCATCACCGCACTGGCCGCGTTGGTGCCGTGCGCGGAGGACGGGATGAGGCACACGGTCCGCTGCTCGTCCCCGTTGCCCCGGTGGTAACCGCGGACGGCGAGCAGCCCGGCCAGCTCCCCCTGCGACCCGGCGTTCGGCTGCAGGGACACCTTGTCGTACCCGGTGACCTCGGCGAGCCGCTCCTCCAGCTCACGGATGAGCGTGAGGTAGCCCTGCACCTGCTCGACCGGTGCGAAGGGGTGCAACTGCCCGAACTCGGGCCAGGTGACCGGCTCCATCTCGGTGGTCGCGTTGAGCTTCATGGTGCAGGAGCCCAGCGGGATCATGCCCCGGTCGAGCGCGTAGTCCCGGTCGGCGAGCCTGCGCAGATAGCGCAGCATCGCGGTCTCGGAGCGGTGCTGGTGGAAGACCGGGTGCGCCAGGATCTCGTCGGACCGCAGCAGCGCGGCGGGCAGCGCCTCCTCGGTGGACGCGTCGAGCGACTCGATGTCGCCCTCCACCCCGAAGGCCGCCCAGACCACGGCCACCTGGGCCCGCGCGGTGGTCTCGTCACAGGAGATCGACACCTGGTCGGCGTCGACGAGGTGCAGGTTCACCCCGCGCTCCCGAGCAGCGGCGACGACCTCGGCGGCCTTCGCGGGCACCCGCACGGTCAGCGTGTCGAAGTACGACCCGTGCACGACCTCGACCCCGCCGGCCTCGAGCCCGGCAGCCAGGACCGACGCGTACCGGTGCGTACGTCGGGCGATCGCCCGCAGCCCGTCGGGCCCGTGGTAGACCGCGTACATCCCCGCCATCACGGCCAGCAGCACCTGCGCCGTGCAGATGTTGCTCGTCGCCTTCTCCCGCCGGATGTGCTGCTCACGCGTCTGCAGCGCCAGCCGGTAGGCCTTGTTCCCGTCCGCGTCCACGGACACGCCCACCAGCCGCCCGGGCAGGCTGCGCGCGAACTTCTCGTGGACCGCCATATAGCCGGCGTGCGGCCCGCCGAACCCCATCGGCACACCGAACCGCTGCGTGGTGCCGACCGCGATGTCCGCCCCCAGCTCACCGGGCGACTTCAGCAGCGTCAGCGCGAGCAGATCCGCGGCAACGGTGACGAGCGCGCCGAGCCCGTGCGCCTGCTCGACGATCGCCCCGAGATCGCGTACGGCACCGGAGGCGCCGGGGTACTGCACGAGCACGCCGTTGATCTCACGCTCGGCGATCCCCGCCGGAATGCCCTCGCTCAGGTCGGCGACGACGACCTCCACGCCCGTCGGCTCGGCCCGGGTCTCGATCACGGCGATGGTCTGCGGCAGCACGTCCGCGTCGATGAGGAAGAGGCCCTTCTTGTTCTTCCCCATGCGCCGGGACAGCGCCATCGCCTCGGCGGCGGCCGTGCCCTCGTCGAGCAGCGACGCACCCGAGGTCGGCAGCCCGGTCAGGTCGGCGACCATGGTCTGGAAGTTCAGCAGCGCCTCGAGCCGGCCCTGGGAGATCTCCGGCTGGTACGGGGTGTACGCCGTGTACCAGGCCGGGTTCTCCATGACGTTGCGCAGGATGACGGGCGGTGTGAACGTCCCGTAGTAGCCGAGCCCGATCATCGAGTCGAGGACCTGGTTGCGGTCGGCCAGCGAACGCAGCTCGGCCAGCACCTCGGCCTCGGTGCGCGCGCCCGGCAGGTCCAGCGCGTCGGCGTTCTGGATCACAGCCGGGACCGCGGCGGCGGTGAGCTCGTCGAGCGAGCCGTAGCCGACCTGCGCGAGCATCTTGGCCCGTGCCTCGTGGTCGGGCCCGATGTGACGCTGCTCGAAGGGAATTCCCTGCTCGAGCTCGGAGAGCGGAATGCGATGGGCTGTCATTACGGAGGCCTCCTGGTCTGACACGACCTTCGAGGGTCACCACGGCGCGGGTACCCGGACGACCTCCCCCTCTGTCATCTCGACCTGAGAGCTTCACCGGCCGCCCGAGGGCAACCGGCTTTCACCGTCGGTGAGAGCGGGAGCCGTCGACGCCGTCGACACCCGCTCTGCTTTCCAGAGTGACCTCGTCCGTGCGGTACGTGAGCCTGAGAGATTCCGGGGAGGAGTTGCTCCTTCGGCGCCTCCGATGGTGTCCGGAGGACTCTCCCGCACGGGGTCAGCAGCCGTTGTCAGACTACCAGCGAGGTCAACGCGACCCCCTTCGAGTGGCCGCCCGTCCCGATGTGCTCTTTTGTAGTGCTTACGGATGAGTTGCGACCAAATGGAGGGCCCGTGCAGACCGACATCGATCCGCGCCACCTGATCGGCCGCAAGGCGTTCGACCGCAACGGCACCAAGATCGGCACCGTCGACGAGGTCTACCTCGACGACGCGACCGGCGTGCCCGAGTGGGCGGCCATACGAACCGGCCTGTTCTCCCGCGACGCCTTCGTCCCCCTGGAGCCCAGCGAGCTGGTCGAGGGCACCCTGCACATCCCCTTCGAACGGGCCCTGATCAAGGACGCCCCCGACTTCGGCGTGGGCCGGCACCTCTCCCCGGAGCAGGAACTCCAGCTCTACCACCACTACGGCCTGGACGTGGGCGCCCCTCCCCCGCTCCCCGACCACGACTTCGGCCGGCTCGCCGGCACGGACGAGAGCTGAGCCGCCTCAGGCACAGGCCCGTATCAGCGCCCCGAGTATCCCGGCAGGGTCGTACAGCGGCCGGGCGCCATCCGTGACGACTCTTCGCGTTCCGGCGTCGACCGGATCGGTCCGCGCCCAGCGGGGAGAGCCGACGCCCACCTCGACCTCCAGGCCGGAAGCGGTGGCATACCGCCATTCGGTGACCGGCCCCCATTCCTGGACCCGGATCACCTCCCCCAGGGACAGCTCACGCCCCCACGCCTCGTCGGCGGCGTACCGATCCGGCGCCGTCGACAGCAGCAGGAGGTCGACGTCCGAGTCGGGACGCGCGGCCCCACGCGCGCAGGACCCAACGAGGAGCAACCCGACCACGTCGCTCCGGTTCGCGCACCACCGGGTGACCCGATCCGCCACCTGGCGCATCTCGGCCTCACGCTCCGGCGACACCGCGGCCGGGTCCGCGAACCGACCTCCGTGCAGTTTCATGCAGCTCCCCATCCGCCGTCGGCGCCGCCTCTCCGGACACCGCCACCGCTCCGACCCACCCCATACTTCGAACCGCTTCACTCTGTGTAACTGATCGACCTCAGCGAGAGTTCCCGGAGCCGACCGCAGGTCTTCGCCGCACCAGCGGCAGCGGATCCGCAGGCTCCAGCCCCGGGTCGTCGGTACGGAACGTCCGCACCCGTCCCGGCTCCGACTGCGGGGTCTCGAACCGCACGGTGACCCGGCCCAGCCCACTGCCCTGCACCCACCCGTGCCCGAGCTCGGCATGCCGCACATCGTGTCCAGGACGCCACTGACGCTCGGCCCCCACCGGCTCCTCACGGACGGGCTCGTCCGCGAGTTCCTCCTCGATCCCCTCCGACCGCTCCTCCGCGGCCTGCGCGAACAGGTCCTCCTGCGTGAAGTCCGCCAGACCGCTGACGCCCACCCCGAGGAGCCGCACCCCGCCCGTCGTGTCCACGGAGTCCAGCAACCGGGCCGCCGCCTCCCGGATCACCGTCGGATCGTCGGTGGGCCCACGCAGCGTCTCGGACCGGGTGAGCGTCGAAAAGTCGTAGCGCCGCACCTTCAGCACGATCGTCCGCCCCGACAGACCGGCCCCCCGCAGCCTGCGCACACACCGGTCCGCGAGCCGCTGCACCTCCAGCTCGACCCGGACCCGATCGTGGATGTCCACGTCGTACGTGTCCTCGACCGAGACCGACTTGGTCTCCCGCTCGGACACCACGGGCCGGTCGTCACGCGCCAGCGCCATCGCGTACAGGGCATGCCCGTGGGCCTTGCCCAGCAGCCGAACCAGCTCGTCCTCACCAGCCTCGGCGATCTCGTCGACCGTGGTGATCCCGGCCCGCCTCAGATGGTCCCCCGTCGCCGGGCCGACCCCCGGCAGGATCCGCGCCGACATGGGCCCGAGCAGCGCCCGCTCGGTGCCCGGCTCGATCAGCGCCAGGCCGTCGGGCTTCGCCTGCTCCGAGGCGATCTTCGCGAGCATCTTGCAGGAGGCCAGCCCCACCGAGCCGGTGAGACCCGTGACAGCCCGTATGTCCGTGCGCAGCCGGACGCCGGCCAGCTCCGCCGACTCACTGTCCCAGGCCGCTTCCCCGGCCTCCAGATCCACGAACGCCTCGTCCAGGCTCAGCGGCTCCACCAACGGCGAAAGCGCTCCCAGCAACGCCATGACCTGCTCGCTGATCGACCGGTAGAACGCGAAGCGCGGAACGAGATAGGCGGCGTTCGGGGCCAGTCGGCGCGCCTGGGCCATGGGCATCGCCGAGTGCACCCCGAAGACGCGCGCCTCGTAGGAAGCGGTCGCGACCACTCCACGGGGCCCCAGACCGCCCACGACCACCGCTTTCCCGCGCAGACTCGGCTTGGACGCCTGCTCCGCCTGCGCGAAGAAGGCATCCATGTCGAGATGCAGGATGGTGGGCGCGTTTCTCACATGTCCGATGCTGCACCACACCACTGACAACGGCGTCGTACCGCCGCCCCGAGCCCCGCGAGGAGCCTCAGACCGCCCGGTTGCGCCGACGCGCCAGCTCGTCCGCCGGATTGTGCCCGACGAGCGTCTCACCGGTGTCGACGCGCTCCCCGTGCAGCTGAGAAAGCGCGTTCTCGACGTCCCGCCACACCACGCCCACAGCGATCCCGAAAACGCCCTGACCGCCCTGGAGCAACGCGTGGACCTCGTCGGGCGAGGTGCACTCGTAGACCGTCGCGCCGTCGCTCATCAACGTCATGCGCTCCAGGTCGCTGAACCCGCGCTCGCGCAGATGCTGCACGGCGGTGCGGATGTTCTGCAGCGACACCCCGGTGTCGAGGAACCGCTTGACGATCTTCAGGACGACGACGTCCCGGAAGCTGTACAGACGTTGTGTGCCGGACCCGTGCGCGGGCCGCACACTCGGCTCGACGAGCCCGGTGCGCGCCCAGTAGTCCAGTTGCCGATAGGTGATGCCCGCGGCCGCACAGGCCGTCGGACCGCGATAGCCGATCTGCTCGCACGCCATGGACGTCGCCCCTCCGCTGCTCGGCACGGCCGCCGGCCGTTGCGGAGCCTGGTCGGCAGCGCCGCTCTGCTGGGGGTATCCCCTGCTCGAACTCAGCTGAGAGCTCGGGGGAGGGTACGGACCGCTCCCCCCGACACCGAGTCCGGGGGCACCCCCAGCCGTACCGTCGCCGCTGCTTCTCACGCCGACCTCCGTCCTTGACCTGCCTTCTCGACGGTAGGCAGTCACCAGGGGTGCGTCAACGATCGCCACACTCGGCACGCCGAGTGATAATCACCCTAGGAGTGGTTTCCCGCACCCCACCGCGGGGAAAGGCTAGCCGAATGCGCTGAGAAGTAGCCGTAGGACGCTCTCAGTCGCCGCTGGCATTTGCCGGAAACGAGACGGGCGTCCCCATGCAGGACGCCCACATGTCGCGTATGTGCCGGCTACTGGTTGCTGGTGCCGAAGTCCTCGGGCGAGATCTGGTCGAGGAACTCGCGGAACTTCTCCACCTCGTCCTCCTGCTCGTCCGGAATGGCGATCCCCGCGTCGTCGAGCACCGTGTCGCTGCCGTAGATCGGCGTTCCGGTGCGCAGCGCCAGCGCTATGGCGTCGGACGGGCGCGCGCTCACCTCGACCCCGCTGGCGAAGACCAGCTCCGCGTAGAAGACGCCCTCCCGCAGATCCGTGATGCGCACTTCGGTGAGCTCCTGGCCGACGGCTTCGAGCACGTCCTTGAACAGGTCGTGGGTCAGCGGTCGCGCGGGAGCCATGCCCTGCTGGGCGAAGGCGATCGCCGTCGCCTCCCCCGGTCCGATCCAGATGGGAAGGTAACGGTCGCCTCCCACTTCACGCAGCAGCACGATCGGTTGGTTGGAGGGCATCTCGACCCGGACACCTACGACATCGAGCTCGTTCACACAGCAACCCTAGGCCGTGCCCGGGACGTTTGGGTAGTCGGGCCGGGAACGGGTGACCGATCCGCCCAGGGCGAACCCGCCCGCTCAGGGCAGCCGCACCCCGAGCGCGGTCTGCACCAGCGCCGCATGCAGCCGGACCGTGAGCCCCGCCAGCTCCTTCGTACGGGCCTCCGCAAGCACCCTCGTCTGCGGGTTGCGATGACGCTTGAGCGGGGCGACCACCTGGTCCACCAGCCCGGCCTCACGATCGGCCGCGGCCTTCATCACCCGCAGATGCCGGGGCTCGATCCCGAACCGCCCCAGCTCGGCCACGAGCGCAGCCACCGTGGCGGCCTCGGCGTCGTAGGCACCGTCCTCCAAGGGCACGACGAGCCCGTACGCCTCCCACTCCTCGAGCTCCGGCTCACCGATCCCCGCGGCCGCCAGCAGCTCGGCCCGCCCGATCCGGGCGACCGTGGGCGCGTCCGACGGCTCCAGAAAGGCCTCGCCGTCACGCTGGCGACCCACGGTCGGCAGTGGCGCGGCCTCGCCCCGCTCCATGGCGTCCAGGTGCTCGCGGATGACCTTGAGCGGCAGATAGTGGTCCCGCTGCATCCTCAGTACGTGACCGAGGCGCTCGACGTCCTGCGCGCTGAACTTGCGATACCCCGAAGGGGTCCGCTGCGGATCGATGAGCCCCTCCGACTCCAGGAAACGGATCTTGGAGATGGTGACTTCGGGAAACTCGTCGCGCAGCGCGTTCAACACGGTGCCGATGCTCATCGGACCACCGTCCGCGGCGGCGGTGCCCGGTCCGGCACCGCCCCTCGGTGTTTGAAGCATGGACCTTCCCTGGGTTCCCCCCGGATGGACTCCGGGGGAGGGTCAGTAGCCCCGCTGGCTCGCGTAGAAGACCAGCCGGTACTTGCCGATCTGCACCTCGTCACCGTTCGCCAGAGCGACCTCGTCGATCCGCTCCCGGTTGACGTACGTGCCGTTCAGACTGCCGACGTCCGCCACCCTGAACGTGCCGTCCGGGTTGCGCCGGAACTCAACGTGACGGCGCGAGACCGTCACGTCGTCGAGGAAGATGTCGCTCTGCGGGTGCCGGCCGGCCGTGGTCAGGTCGCCGTCCAGCAGGAAGCGACTGCCCGAGTTCGGACCGCGGCGCACCACCAGCAGCGCGGAGCCCAACGGCAGCGCGTCGACCGCGGCCTGCGCCTCGGGAGAGAGCGCGGGCAACTGCGTCTGGCCGGTGACCTCGGCGTCGTAGGCCTCGAGACCGGAGATGGAGATGGTGGAGGTCGTCTCCGACGGACGCTCGGGCGTCAGCCCGGGACGCAGCGGAGCTCCGCAGTTGGAGCAGAAGCGGCTGTTCTCCGCGTTGCGGTTACCGCACCTCGTACACACCAGGGCCGACATAGGGGAAAACCCTCCACCCGTACTTGAGGCTGACGGTTGGCCGAAACCTATGCCGCCGGACTGCGCAGGGTCAACCGACGCCGCACCCTGACCTCCGGAAATGTCACCGCCGGGACCACCCACCTGGTCCCTGAACAGCGGCCGCTGACCCTCCGCGTCGGGCTGTGCGCGATGACGAGCGGTCGCGTTGTCGCTACCCTCTCGCGCGCTCTTGCCGAACAACTTCGCAAACAACTTCACGGGCGATTCCCCTTGACCGAAACAGACCCGCCCGTGGGGCAGGACGAACCCTGACTGAATACACCGGTCGACCCGGACACCTTCACAACGTCCGTGTCCACCTGACAGTTTCCACCACGCACCACCCGATCGGTGCGTCGACCCCCCGCAACCTCATGCCCCTGCCGGACGCCCCCCATGCACCCCCGGTTCACTGGGCCGACGACCGAGCGTAGTCAGGCTGCTTCGCCGCTCGCAAGGCGTCCACGACGATCTTGTCCGACCGCTCGACGGTCACGGTGGCCTGCTCCTTCTCAAGAGTCTGCACCACGCCTCCAGGGATGTTCAGCGCCGGCTCGAGGTCCTGCGGATTGCCGATGACCTTGAAACGAAACGGTGTGTTGATCTTGTTCCCGTCGACGCTCACGCTGTCGCCGGAATCCGTCAGGAAGGTGTCGGCGACGACCCGTACACCGTTCACCTGGATCGCTTCGGCCCCGGCCGCGCGCAGCTCCTGGATCGCGTCGAGCAACATGTCCGCCTCGACCGTCCCCTTCGTGTCCTCGATGGTCATCGTGATGCCGGGCCCCTGAGCAGCCACCGTGCCCGCCAGAATGCCGAGTTGCTTCTCCTTCTCGACCGTCTGCTTGCGGGCCTCCTCGGCCTGGTCGGAGCTGTTCTCCAGCTCCTGCTGCTGCTTCTCGAGACCCTGCTTCTCGTCCTCAAGACGCTGACTGCGGTCGTCGAGTTCATCAAGGATGCGCACGAGATCTTCCTGACGCGCCCCGCGCAGGGCGTTTCCGCTGTCGCTGTTGGACGCGACCTGGACGGCCAGGCCGAAGCCGAGGCCGAACAGCAGCAGCGCGACGATGAGTTGCGCCCTGGAGACCCGCGGCGGCCAGATCCCCTGCACCAGCCGCTGCCTGCCGGTCAGCACGGGGTCGGCCGGCTGCTCGGGCTCTTCGCCGACGGACGACGTCACCGGGACCTCGTCGGGCAACTCCTTGCGCAGCCTGTTCGCGGGCGCCTCGTCCTGGTTGCTCATCCGCCTCACGCCCTGAAGACGTGCCGACGGATCGCCGCGGCGTTGGAGAAGATCCGGATGCCCAGGACGACCACGACGCCGGTGGACAACTGCGACCCCACGCCCAACTCGTCCCCCAGGAACACGATCAACGCGGCGACGACCACGTTCGACAGGAACGAGACCACGAACACCTTGTCGTCGAAGATGCCGTCCAGCATGGCCCGCAGCCCGCCGAACACGGCGTCGAGCGCCGCCACCACGGCGATCGGCAGATAAGGCACGACTGCCGCCGGCACCTCGGGCTGAACCAACAGGCCGGCCACGACTCCCACGACGAGGCCCAGTACGGCGATCACGATGTGCCCTTCTCACTTCTCGGCTGAGCTGTACGAACGATCACACTCGGTGCGGCGGGCAGCCGGACGTCGTCCGCCACGGAAATGGCCGTCCGGATGCCGTAGTTCTCCTGCAGGGCGTTCAGATACAGCCCGTCCGCACTGTTCTGGAACCTGGTGCTCAGGTTTTTCCCGTCCCCCACCGCGAGCACCGTGTACGGCGGCACCAGCGGCTTGTTGTCGACCAGTATCGCGTCACCCGCGGCCCTGATCGCCGACAGCGCCGTCAGCCGCTGCCCGTTGATGGAGACGGCCTCGGCGCCCGACGCCCACAACCCGTTGACCACGCGCTGCATGTCACGGTCCCGCACCCGCCCGGTGTCGGAGAAACCGGAGGTCTCGCGCGGATCGCCGTCACCGCCCGTGGTGGCTTCCTCGGCGTCGTCCACGACCAGCTTGACTCCCGGCCCGTGCACCTCGACGGCACCCGACAGAACGCCCACCAGGTCCGACCCGTCACCGCCGCCGCTCTGCTTGAGCGCCTCCTGCTGCCGCGCGCTCACGTCGTCGCGGAGCTTGTCGACAGTGCTCTCGAGCTCGTCGGCAGCATCCGTCTCACGGTCGATGCGGTCGATCAGCTCCTCGCGCTCCTTGGCGACGACCGGAGCCGCGACCCGCGCCTGAGCCGCCCCGACGGTGACCACGAGGGCCGCGAGCACCAACCCCGCCGCGAGACCGAGCTTTGCCCGCACCGTCCTGGGCAGACCACCGGAGCCATCGGCCCGCTTCCGGGCGGCGGCCTCTGCATAGCCGTCGTCGAGGCTGTGGTCCATGACGTTGGTGAGCAGCGACATGGAGGCGTCCGGGCGCGACACGCGCGCGGGTGTGCTCCGAACGGGGGGCTGCTGCGGCATGCCGCACATCGTCGCACGTCGCGCCGCGTACCTCCGAATGGCCCCACCGGCGTGCCGGACAGGCCCCCTTGGGGACACTTGTCCGGCACGCGCGCGTGAGCGTGTGCGTGCGCGTGGTTCAGCGCCCTGCGCTGTCCACGACCGCCGCCCATTCGTCGAGCAGGGCCTGCGCGGACGCGTCGTCCGGCCCCTCGGCCCACAGATGGGTGACGGCCTCGGCCGGGTCGGGCAGCACCATCACCCAACGCCCGTCCGTCTCCACCACCCGTACACCGTCGGTGGTGTCCACAAAGCGGTCTCCGGCCGCTTCGACGACCCGTCGCATCACGAGGCCCTTGACGGCCCACGGAGTCGCCAGATCCCGCTTCAGGACGTGCGCCCGCGGAATCCGCGCGTCGATCTGGCTCAGGGTGAGCTGCGTCCGAGCCACCAGCCCGATCAGCCGCACAAAGGCCGCCGTACCGTCGAAGACACTGCTGAACTCCGGGACGATGAACCCTCCCTTGCCGTCGCCGCCGAAGATCGTCGTCTCGTCCTGCCCCACCCGGGTGAGGTCGTCGGGCGAGGTCGTCGTCCACTCGACCTGCGTCCCGTGATACGCCGCGACCTGCTCGGCGATCCGGGTCGTGGTCACCGGGAGGGCGACCCGTCCGCTGCGCCGCTCGGCGGCCACCAGGTCGAGCAGCACGAGCAGCGCCCGGTCGTCCTCGATGATCCGGCCCTTCTCGTCGACGAGAGAGAGCCGCTCACCCACCGGGTCGAACCGCACGCCGAACGCGGCCCGCGACGAAGCCACGATCTCCCCGAGCCGCACGAGCCCGGACCGCCGCTGATCGCCCGTCTCCGTGGGCCGTGCCTCGTTCAGGCCGGGATTGATGGTCAGCGAGTCCACCCCGAGCTTCCCGAGGAGACTCGGCAGCACCAGCCCGGCACTGCCGTTCGAGGCGTCCACCACGACCTTCAGCCCGGACTCGGAGATCCCCGTCGTGTCCACGTTCCGCAGCAGCGACCCCGTGTACGAGTCGAAGACGCTGGCCGGGAAATGCAGATCCCCGATCTCTCCCGGGAACGCACGCCGGTACTCCTGCCGCGCGAACACCCGGTCCAGCTTCCGCTGACTGCCCTGTGAGAGGTCCGAGCCCTGTCCGTCGAAGAACATGATGTCCACGGAGTCCGGCACCCCGGGCGAGGTCCGGATCATGATCCCGCCGGCACTCCCCCGCGCGGTCTGCTGCCGCGCCACGGGCAGCGGCACGTTCTCCAGGTCCCGTACGTCGATGGCGCTGGCCTGGAGCGCGGAGATCACCGCCCGCTTCAGCGCACGGGCACCACGGGAGTGGTCCCGGGCCGTCGTGACGGTGGACCCCTTCTTCAGCGTCGTGGCATAGGCGCCGGCGAGACGCACGGCCAGCTCAGGCGTGATCTCGACATTCAGGATCCCCGACACCCCGCGGGCGCCGAAGAGATGCGCCTGTCCCCGGGACTCCCAGATCACCGACGTATTGACGAACGCGCCGGCTTCGATGGTCTTGAAGGGATAGACCCGCACATTGCCCTGCACGATCGATTCTTCACCGATCAGGCATTCATCACCGATGACGGCGCCGTCCTCGATCCGGGCCGCTCGCATGATGTCCGTGTTCTTACCGACTACACAGCCGCGCAGATTGCTGTGCTGCCCGATGTACACGTTGTCGTGCACCACGGCCTTGTGCAGGAAGGCTCCGCTCTTGACGACGACGTTGGATCCGACGACCGTGTGCTCACGGATTTCGGCGCCCGCCTCGACCTTCGCGTAGTCCCCGATGTACAGGGGCCCCCGAAGTACGGCATCGGGATGCACTTCGGCCCCTTCGGCCACCCACACGCCCGGCGAGATCTCGAACCCGTCGATATCGACGTCGACCTTGCCCTCCAGCACGTCTGCCTGGGCCTTCACGTAGCTCTCGTGCGTGCCCACGTCCTCCCAGTAGCCCTCGGCGACGAAGCCGTAGACCGGCTTGCCCTCCTTCATCAGCTGCGGGAAGACATCACCGGACCAGTCGACGGGCACATCGGCCTCGACATAGTCGAAGACCTCGGGCTCCATGACGTAGATACCCGTGTTCACGGTGTCCGAGAAGACCTGGCCCCAGGTCGGTTTCTCGAGGAAACGCTCGACCTTGCCCTCTTCGTCGACGATGGTGATGCCGAATTCCAGCGGATTGGGCACACGCGTCAGACAGACCGTGACCAGCGCGCCCTTCTCCTTGTGGAAGCTGATCAACTCGGTGAGGTCGAAGTCGGTGAGCGCATCGCCGGAGATGACGAGGAAGGCGTCGTCCTTCAACGCCTCCTCTGCGTTCTTGACGCTTCCGGCGGTACCGAGTGGCTTCTCCTCGTTGGCATAGCTGAGCTCCATTCCGAGCTCTTCGCCGTCACCGAAGTAGTTCTTGACCAGCGACGCCAGGAACTGAACAGTTACGACGGTCTCATTGAGCCCATGCCTTTTGAGCAGCCTCAGAACGTGCTCCATGATCGGCCGGTTGGCCACCGGCAGGAGCGGCTTGGGCATGCTCGAGGTCATCGGACGAAGGCGTGTGCCTTCGCCTCCGGCCATCACGACGGCCTTCATGTCGGAAGCGTCCTCCTAAAGAGACGACGGTCTAGCCGACTTCACCCGTCCAGATTGTCCCGCACTTTTCCGCCGCGGGCCATCGAGCCACTGCTACCGCCGATCGGCGAGGTCAGCCGGCCATGGCGTCCGCACGAACGAGACGGCGGACCTGTACCACGTAGAGGACTCCTGCCCACCAGTAGAGCGTTGTACCCCATCCTGCGAACGCCCATCCGAAAATAGCAGCGAGTGACGCCAGCCATCCACTTCCGTCACTGAGAAGAAGCAGCGGGAAGGCGTACATCAGGTTGAAGGTCGCGGCCTTCCCGAGGAAGTTCACTTGCGGCGGCGGATAGCCGTGTCGCCGGATGATGAGCACCATCACCAGCAGCACAAGTTCCCGCACTACAAGTACAGCCGTCAACCAGATGGGGAGAATCTCGCGCCATGTGAGGCCGGTCAGAGTGGCGACAATGTAGAGGCGGTCAGCGGCCGGGTCCAGGAGCCGGCCGAGGCTGCTGACCTGATTCCAGCGCCGCGCCAGCTTGCCGTCCAGGTAGTCGCTGACTCCGCTCAACGCCAGCACCAGAAAAGCCCAGCCATCGCTCTTCGGGCCCCCGAACTCCGGCCTGAGGATCAGCCACAGGAACAGGGGCACGCCGACGAGGCGAGCCATGCTCAGGATGTTCGGGATGGTGAAGACCCGGTCTGTCTGGACACGGGTCTCTTGGACCTCCACCCGGGAGCCTCCAGTAGGAAATGAGCCAACGATGCCCCCTGACCTTACCCCAACGCAAAAAAGCTCCGGCTCTTGGGCTGTCTGCCCAAGAGCCGGAGCTCTAAAAGGAGTTCGGCGGTGTCCTACTCTCCCACAGGGTCCCCCCTGCAGTACCATCGGCGCTGTAAGGCTTAGCTTCCGGGTTCGGAATGTAACCGGGCGTTT